>DASUXL010000166.1:0-18041 GCA_036377915.1 Candidatus Limnocylindrales bacterium | reverse complement strand
CTCGCTCCCCGCGAACCTGCAAGGAATCTGGAACGAGAGCTACCAGCCCGCCTGGGACAGCAAGTTCACGATCAACATCAACCTGCAGATGAACTACTGGCCCGCCGAGGTCACCAACCTCGCCGAGACCGCCACCCCGCTGTTCGACTTCATCGACTCTCTCCGGCCGCCCGGCCGGGTCACCGCACGGGAAATGTTCGGCGCCCGCGGATGGGTGCTGCACAACGAGACCACACCCTTCGGCTACACCGGCGTCACCGACTGGCCGACCGCGTTCTGGTTCCCCGAGGCCGCGGCGTGGCTCACCCTGCATCTCGTGGAGCACTACCGGTTCTCCGGCGACGTCGACTTCTTGCGCAGCCGCGCCTACCCGGTGCTGCGGGAGGCGGCGCTGTTCTGGTTGGACACACTGCACCCGCTGCCCGACGGCTCCCTCGTGTGCTCGCCGAGCTTCTCACCCGAGCACGGCCTGCACACCGCGGGCGTGGCGATGGCCCAGCAGATCGTGCACGACTTGCTTACCAGCACAGCCGAAGCCGCCACCACATTGGACACCGACGCCGACCTGAGCGCCGAAATCACCAAGACACTGGACCGGCTCGATCCGGGACTGCGCATCGGTTCCTGGGGCCAGCTGCAGGAGTGGCGGGCCGATCTCGACGATCCCGGCGACGAGCACCGCCACGTCTCCCACCTGTTCGCCCTGCACCCGGGTCGCCAGATCAAACCCGGTACCGCCCTTGCGGAGGCGGCACGAGTCTCGCTGGCGGCGCGCGGCGACGGCGGCACCGGCTGGAGCAAGGCGTGGAAAATCAACTTCTGGGCACGGCTGCGCGACGGCGACCACGCCCACACCATGCTCGCCCAGCAGCTACGCGACAGCACGCTGCCCAACCTGTTCGACACCCACCCGCCGTTTCAGATCGACGGGAACTTCGGCGCCACCGCCGGCATCGCCGAAATGCTGCTGCAAAGCCATCACGACGTCATCGACCTCCTGCCGGCCCTGCCGGCCGCGTGGCCCCACGGGCGCGTCGCGGGACTGCGCGCCCGCGGCGGCGTCACCGTCGACATCGGTTGGCGTGACGGTCAAATGGAACGTGCCGTCCTGCACGCCGGGCTCGACCGGACGGTGACCGTGCGGTGCCACCACCCGGGCGGGCTGATGGTGACCGACCTGGGCAGCGGCGAGCGTCTCGAGGTGGACGTGGCCGGCGGCGCGTTTGCCTTTCCCGCGCGCGCCGGCCACAGGTACCAAATAGATGTTTGTCAGTAGAAACAACCGGTCGTCGGCAGGCTCGCCGCCGCCGGTGGGGTGACGCCGTCATAGATTGCCAGCAGGAAGTTCTGCGGGCACCGGCGAGTGGAGCCCGTCCTGATGCCGAAGTGCAGGTGTGGACCGGTGGAGTTGCCGGTGTTTCCGGTGGAGCCGATGCGCTGCCCCGCCGCGACAGTGGCGCCGTTGCCGACGGACCAACCCGAGAAGTGGCAATACGTGTAGACGGCTCCGTCGGTACCCGTCAAATTGATGCCGATCCCGCAACTGGTGTCATTGATGTGGGTGACCGTCCCGGCCCTGACCGCGTATGCCGCCGTGCCGGTGGGCACGCCCAGGTCGATGGCGGGATAATCGTGGTGCGGATCGTCGTACTCGCTGCGCGGCAAGGCAGCCCGCGGCAGCGGCAGTGAGAAGGCCGGCGGTGGTGGCGTTGTCGGACCGGGCCAGCCGTGGAACTGCCAGTTGCCAAGGCTCACCGGGCTCATCGGGCTGACACTGTGCGCGGTGTAGGTCTCCAGTGCGCTGGCGGCGTCGAGCACGTGCACGGCGACCCTGCCCGAACCCGCGTCATTGCTGTTGACCATCACCAGGTCCGCGCGGTGATCCAGGTTGTGGTCGCCGGTGGAGAACGCCCACGCGGTCAGGTTCGCCGCACCCATCCCGGGCAACCGCTTGTGCAGCAAGAAGGTACTCATGCCGTCCGCGGCGTTGAGCACGTGCGCGGCGGTGTTGGCGCCGCCGTTGTCGCGGGTGTCCACGGCGAACAGGTCCGCGCGGCGGTCGCCGTTGTAGTCGCCGGCCGAGAACGACCACGTGGCAAGGCTTGCCGCGCCCATGCTCGGAAGCCGCTTGTGCAGCAGGAAGGTGTTCATGCCGTCGGCCGCGCCCCAGATGTGCACGGCAGTGTTGGCACCGCCGTTATCCTGGCTATCGACCGCGTACAGGTCGGCACGGTTGTCACCGTTGTAGTCCCCGACGAAGAACTGCCACCGGGTCAAACTGGTAGCGCCCATGCTCGGAAGCCGCCTGTGCAGCAGGGCGGTGCCAAAATTGGAGTCGCCGCCGAAAATGTGCACGGCGGTGTTGGCGCCGCCATTGTCCTGGCTGTCGATCGCGTACAGGTCCGGGATACGGTCGCCGTTGTAATCACCGATCCCGAAGCTCCACCGGTCCAGGTTGGTCGGGCCCAAACCCGTTGCCACCTGGACGCTGTAGCTGTGGTACGCGTCCGACCGCCTGAACGCGTGGACCTCTGTCATGCCCGAGCCGCCGCGCGTCGTGACCGCGAACACGTCGCCGGCCCCGGCCGCGATCGCCGCCTGCGCGGGCGACGCTGTCGCCAGCACCCCGGCCACCCCGGCCATCATCGCTGCCGACAGTCCGATGCCGATACTTCGGCGCACATCATCCCCTCTCTCGAATTCCTTCAGCCGTCCGGTCCACGATGGACGCCCGCGGTCACCCGAAACCTCACACAGCCGCTCACACACGCCACAGCAAAAGCGGCGGGGCGAGAGTGGGAGTGCTTGGGAGGTTGACAGGGCACGACCGGCGGGTCGACCATGGTCGATATCCCTTCCGGGCGGGATTGAAGGCTTCCTGGACTCCGGAAGGGGATGAGGGACATGCGTCGGGTTTGGACTATCGCGATCACGGCGACCATATTGAGCCTGGGTACGGCTCCGGCTCCGGCCTCGGCGGCGCCGGTGAGCGTGGCCAGCGGGGCTTACACCACCGATACCGCGGGCGCCGCGGTGCAGGCGCACGGTGGCGGCATCATCGAGGTCGGCCAGTTCTATTACTGGTTCGGCGAGAACCGCAACAGCAACGGGACCTTCCGCTTCGTGTCGGCCTACCGGTCGACGGACCTGCGCACGTGGGAGTTCCGCAATCACGTGCTGACGCAAAGCTCGGCGGCGGAGCTGAACGTCGCCAACATCGAGCGGCCGAAGGTCATCTTCAACGCGGCAACGAATCGCTTCGTCATGTGGATGCACAAGGAGAACGGTTCGGACTACGGCGAGGCACGGGCCGCCGTGGCGGTGTCGTCCACTGTGGATGGAAGCTACACCTATCTGGGGAGCTTCCGGCCGATGGGCCACATGTCGCGCGACATCACCGCGTACGTCGACACCGACGGCGCCGGGTACATGATCTCCGCTGCCCGGGACAACTTCGACCTGCACGTGTACCGGCTGACGGCCGATTTCACCAACGTCGCGTCGCTGGTGCGCCAGTGGGTGGGCGACCATCGCGAGGCGCCCGCGCTGTTCAAGCGCAACGGCGTGTACTTCATGCTCACCTCGGGCGCCACCGGCTGGAGTCCCAACCAGCAGCGCTACGCGTCGGCGAGCAGCATTACCGGCACGTGGAGCGGTTGGCAGAACGCGGGCAACGCCTCCGCGTTCGGGTCGCAGACCGCTTTCGTGCTGCCGGTGCAGGGCACCCAGGCGACCTCATTCCTCTACCTCGGCGACCGCTGGGCGGGTGCGGTGAGCCGGCCGGTCAACGAGTCGCGCTACGTCTGGCTGCCGTTGCGCTTCCCCAGCAACACCACGCTGGCCATGGACTACTTCCCGCAGGTGTCCATCGACACCGCCACCGGATCGGTCACCGGGCAGGACGGTCCGCTGTCCAGCCTGGCGGCGCGGCACAGCGGCCGGTGCGCCGACGTGGTCAACGCCTCGACGTCCGACGGCGCCGAGCTCGTGCAGTACACCTGCGGCACGGGCGCCAACCAGCGCTTCTCGGTGGTCGATGCCGGCGGCGGCTATGTCCATCTGGTCGCCCGGCACAGCGGCAAGTGCTTGGACGTCACGAGTTCGTCCACGGCCGACGGTGCCAAGGTCGGCCAGTACACCTGCCACATGAACCATAACCAGCAGTTCCAGCTGCAGGACGCGGGCGGCGGTTATGTGCGGGTGGTGGCGCGGCACAGCGGCAAGTGCCTCGACGTCAATGGCGCCTCCACCGCCAACAGCGCCCGCGTGATGCAGTGGGCGTGCAACGGCGGCACCAACCAGCAGTGGCAGCGCCGCGCCTAGTAAACGTTCCCTAGTTGACATCCAATGTGGACTTGCGCTTGCTCTCCGCCTCCAGCAGGAACAGGGTCGCCAGGCCCAGGACCGTGTAGAGCAGGCCCAGTCCCGCCTCGATGCCGAGCTGGCCGCCGATGCCGCCGATACCGGCGATCCCGCCGCCCGCGGCCAGCTCGCGCGCCGCGGCGATGCCGTGGGTCAGCGGAAGCCACTGCGCCGTCGCGGCGACCCAGCCGGGCAGCGATGCCAGCGGCACGTTCACCCCGGCGAAAATCATCAGTAGCCCGAACACCACGTTGGCCAGCACCGCGACGTCACGCACGCGCAGGGCGACCGCGGCCATCAGCAAGCCCAATCCGGTACACGAAAAGCTAGAAATAGCAACAGCAAGCGCGAGTGGCCCCCAGGTCTGTGCGGGCAGTGAGACATCGAGCATGGCCGCGCCGATGCAGAGACAGATCGCCGTGACCACGAACCCGTTGAGGATGACCGGAAGCGCGCGGCCGAAAAACAGTGGTATCCGCTTGGCCGGACAGGCCAGCAGCAGCGGCAATGTCCCCTGATACCGCTCGCCGTCGATGGCGTTGCCCATCGCGAACAGGCACGGGATGGCGGCGTTGAGGATCGCGTTGCCGATGAGGAAGAAGCGGTCGTCGCTGACACCCGCGGCGCGGCCGATGTAGACGAACAG
Source organism: Candidatus Limnocylindrales bacterium (assembly GCA_036377915.1). Taxonomy (GTDB): domain Bacteria; phylum Actinomycetota; class Actinomycetes; order Mycobacteriales; family Micromonosporaceae; genus Allorhizocola. The sequence goes on along the minus strand of DASUXL010000166.1, from coordinate 13,033 downwards.
CAGCACCTGGAACAGCGGCTGGATGATGAAGACCGGGATGGCGATCCACGGGCTCATCCAGCGGAACAGGGCCCGGTAACTGGTCAGGCACCGATGAAAAGTATCCGTAGCGAACTCATCAGGTCAGCGCCAGGGTCGCGTGGGCACGGGCAGAATTAATCATCAGCCGGGACAGCACGATCCCGACGACCATGTACACGGCGGCCAGGCTGAGGCAGATCGCGATGTCTCCCAACGGGTTGCGGCCTTGCGCGGAGGCGCGGATGGCCGACATGCCCCAGGTCGGTGCGAGCAGCCAGGAGATGGGGCGGACCCATCCCGGCAGGTCATCGACGGCGACAAGGAACCCGCAGATGAGCCAGACCGGAGCCTCCAGGGCCGAACCGAGGGCCCAGGCGACCCGGTAGCGCACCGAGGCGACCGCGAGCAGGAACCCGAAAATGGCGACGGCGAGCACGGTGACGAGAGTCGACAATACGAACAATGCGGGGCTGCGCACGGCAATCTCGATGCCGAAGACGAATCTGCCCCACAGCAGGGTCACAATCATGCTGTAGGCACCGATCGTGGCCATCGACAGTGTCACCGGGACGAGCAGCAGCGCGAAGGGCCGGGGTGCGGCCACCAGAAGCTCAAGCGTGCCAAGCCTTCGCTCCATCTGAAGCACGGACGAGGCGGTGGTGCTGACCGCCGACCAGATGCCCATCACGCTCGCGCCGACCGCCGCCGACAGCAGGGCGGCACCGGACGCGCTCGCCTGCCGGAACATCAGGAACACGCTGGTGGCAAAGAACAACGGCCACAGGATCGACAGCAGCCCGTCGAACGCCGAACGGCTGCGCATCTTCAATTGCAGCCACCACGAGATGCCAAGCAGGCGAATGACACTCATGCCGCTGCCGCCGCCGCTACGAGTTCGACATAGGCGTCCTCGAGGGTCGGCTCGCGCGTGATGAGTTTGCCGACCCGGCTGCCTTCAAGGCGGGCGAGCACCGCCGGTGCCATCTCCGCCCCCGGTTCGGCGTGCACCGTCAACACTTGCGCCTGCTCGCGCTCCTCGACCACGACGGTGCGCACTCCCGGCAGGGCACGAATCCGCGACTCCGCATCGGCCGGCAGCCCGAAGACATCGACCTCTATGATATTGCCCGTGCTGACTTGGCTTTTCAGTTCCTCGGGGGGGCCGTTGGCGACGATCCGGCCACCGGCGATCACCGCGATCCGCCCGCACAGCTCGTCGGCCTCGAACATGTAGTGCGTCGTCAGCAAAACCGTCGTGCCCTCGTCGACAAGATTCCGCACAGTGATCCGCAGTTCCCGCGCGCCGACCGGGTCGATGCCGATGCTCGGCTCGTCCAGGAACAGCACCTCGGGGCGGTGCAGCAGGCCGCGCGCGATGTGCAGCCGCTGCCGCATGCCGCGCGAATAACCCTCGACGCGCTCCTTCTCCCGGCCCTTCAGGCCGACGAGTTCCAATAACTCGCCGATTCTTGCTTTCTGCTGCTTTGGGGGTACCCCATAGAGCTCGCAAAAATACCGCAAGTTATCCAACCCCGACAAGCGTTCGTAGAGGCCGCGATCCCCACGGAAAACGTAGCCCACCTTGCGCCGCACCTGCTGGGCGTCCTTGACCACGTCGAGGCCGAGCACGCGGCCGCTGCCGGAGGTCGGCAGCAGCAGCGTCATCAGCATCTTGATGGTCGTGGTCTTGCCCGCGCCGTTCGGCCCGAGCAGCCCGCGCCGCCCGCAGCCCCGTTTTCCGTCGTACAGACCGTCCGTTTAGGACTATCGTGGTTCCATGATGCGGGGCTTCGAGAAAGACGAAGGCTTCTGGGAGGTCGGACTCCATCTCTTCCTTATGCTGCTCATATCGTTGCCTACCGCTTTCCTCCTGGAGGGTCTGGCCGTGCGGACCGGCGTCGTGGAGCACGGCCCGATCCTGTTCGGCTTCATGATCGGCGTGGTGCTTGGCAACGCGGTGGTCGGCCTCCTCGGCCGCAAATTCCCGCGCATGCGGCAGGAAGCCAACGGGATGCAGCCGCTCTACCTCATCCTGCCCATCGCCCTGGCGGTCGCGGTCCTGTTCGACCACCTGGTCTCGTCGCCGGATGGAAGGGACGGCGCCTACGTCGCGTTCGGGATATTCATCGCCATGGACGCCGGTGACCGGGTTTTCCACCGCCTGCGCCGGATGTATCGCCAGACCGCGCCCGAGGAGCCCTCGGACGTCTGAGTTCTGCCCGTCACATAGGCGGGCATCCTGAAGTGCCGGGCTCCCAGTACAGCATCTGGCGGTCGTGGCGGAAACCGGCACGCAGGTAGAAGTCGACCGCCCGGCGTCCGGAGTGGACGCTCACGTGGAGCAGGCCGCGGGTACGCGCCTCGTCCAGGATCGCCGCGATCAGCGCGCCGCCGATGCCGCGGTTGCGGTGCTCCTCACGCACGAAGACCGACTGGACGTCGCCGTACCGCCGGTCGAACGAACCGCCGCCGGGTACCCGCTCGGCCACCAGCAGCCAGGCCGACCCGACCGGTACGCCGTCGACCTCGGCCAGGTACGGAAGGTGCGTCTCCGCGTGCGCGTCGATCCACGCCGCGAACTCGCCGAGCCGGTCGGCCGCCATGTCCCGCGATTCCGCGAGCGCCACCACATCTTCCGAGGTCCCCCGTCGAATGATCACGCCCGGCTCGCCTCCCGCGCATTGCGCGTCACCTCGCCACCATCGCCCCACCATGGCACCCGGCCGACCGCGTCCAGTGGCAGCGCCTCGATCGTCGCGTCCGCATGCGCCCACGCCTGGCGATACAGGCCGATGATGGATTCGCGCGACTCTGTCGGCAGCGCCCACGCCTGCCAGGACTGCTCGTCCTGCGGCCATCGCGGGACCGCGTCACTCGGACGCCCGAAGGTTTCGCCGAAGTACCCGAACTCGCCGCGTGCCAGATGCTTGACCAGTCCCAGCAGGTTGGTACCGGTCGGTGTCAGTGGGCGCCGGGCGTCGTACTCGGTCAGCCCGTCGAGCTTCCACAACATCGCACTACGAGCCCCTTGCAGGTAGTCGAGTAGGTCAGCCTTGGGGTCGGAGATCGTCATGGCGGACATCGTGCCAGAGGTCCCAAGGTCAGGGTTCCGAGGTGGCCATCCAGGCGGCGATCTGGGTACGCGAGCTGAAACCGAGTTTGTCCATGATGCCCCGGATATGGCTGTCCACGGTGTGTTCCGAGATGAGCAGGCGCGCCGCGATCTGCTTGTTGCTCAGGCCGTCGGCGACCAGCCGCGCGACCTGTGCCTGCCGTTTCCCCAGCGGCGTAGACGCCGGGCTGTCCGCAACGTTGTCGTCGGGTTCGCCGAGCGCGAGCGCGATCGCCGCCTCACGGCTCATCCGCTTGCCCGCGTCGAGCTCGGCCCGCAACGCCGCTTCGCCGAGCGCGGTTCCCGCCGACTGCAGGGCCTCGGTGATCAGCGGACCGAGGTGGGGCGAGAACCATGAGCCGACGCCCTCTCGCACCGTTTCGGCCGCGCCCAGCAGGCGCGCCGCGAGCCGCGGCTGGCCGCAGCGGGCGGCCCGGAAGCCCAGCGCGTCGAGCAGGCAGTACTGGGCCACGCGGTCGTCGATCTGGCGGGCGATGCGCAGCGCCTCCACCAGCAGCGGCACCGGCTCGTCGACGTTACCGCCGATCAGCTTGGCGCTGCCCAGGTTGAGCAGCATCATCTCCAGGCTGTACAGGTCACCCACCGCGCGGCTCAGGCGTATCCCCTCCGCCGCCACAAGCATGACCGTCTCGAGGTCGCGGTCGCTTTCGATCAGGCCGTTGAGCGCGTGGGCCTGCAACAGCATGATCGTGGCGACGTAATCGTCAAGTCCTTCTGTAACCTGCTGAGCTTCGTCGAGGAAGCGCCGCCCGGCAATGCGGTCACCGGCCAGCAGCTCGGCCACCGAAGCCATCGACAGCGACAGCGATTCCAGCCCGGCGTATCCGGCCTCCCGCGCCCCGGCCACCGCCCGTCGCAACACCGGCCGTCCCGCGACCGGATCGGATTGCAGCACGGCCAGGAAGCCGCGCAGGAACAGCGCGAAGGGGTTAGAGCCGTGCGCCAGCAGTTCGTCGAGCCACCGGACCCCTTCGCTGGTGGCGCGGGTCAGCCAGTACCAGCCCATCGCGGCGGCAAGCTCCAGCCCGCGCCGGGTGTCCTGAGTGGCGACGCAGCGCTGCAGGACCGAGCGGACGGTGTCGATCTCGATGTCCATCCAGTCGAGCCACTCGACAAGGTGATACCTGGCCTCCACCGCGGACCGGCGGCACCTGTCGCGGAAGTGGTCGGCGCAGCGCGACTCGACTGTCTCGCTCTCACCGGCGGCGCGCAACTTGATCGCCGCATACTCGCGCATCGTCTCGTGCAGGCGATAGCACGCCGTGTTGTTGACTTCCTCCTTGAGTACCAACGACTTGTCCACGAGCGAGGACAGCGCGTCCAGATCACCCGAGCACACCGACTCGACACTCTCAAGGGTGAACCTGCCGGTGAACACACTCAGCCGCCGCAGCAGAATCTGCCCGGACTCGTCGAGCAGGTCGTGACTCCAGTCGATGGTCGTGCGCAGCGTCTGGTGGCGTGGCAACGCCGTGCGCCCGCCACCGGTCAGCAGGCCGAACCGATCCGTCAAACGGTCAAGAATCTGTTGCGCGCTAAGCACCCGCGTGCGGACAGCGGCGAGTTCGATCGCCAGCGGCAGGCCGTCCAGCCGGCGGCACAGGTCCGCCACGGCGCCCTGATTGGCGGCGGTCAGCTGGAAGCTGCCCGATCCGGTCACCGCCCGTTCGGCGAAGAGCATCACCGCCTCGTTGTGGCGCAGCCGCGCGAGAGGCGCGGCGGAGTGTGCCGATGACAGATCCAATGGGGGTACCGGAAAGATGTGTTCGCCCGCGACGGTCAACGTTTCCCGACTCGTGGCTATCACCCGTACCCCCGGAGAGGTTTTCAAAATCTCACTCACAAGCCCTGCCGCCGCGTCAAGCAGGTGCTCGCAATTGTCCACGACCAGCAACAGCTGCTTGTCCCGAAGATGGGACAGGGCAAGGGAAAGCGGGTCCGTGGTGGCCTGGTCGCGCAGGTCGAGGGCGGCCATGACGGCGCCGCCGACCAGTGCGGGCTCGCGGACCTCGGCCAGCTCGACCAGCCGCGCCCCGTCGCGGAACCTGCGGGCGAGGTCGGCCGCCGCCCGCAACGCCAGGCGGGTCTTGCCCACCCCGCCCGGCCCGACCAGGCAGACCAGCCGCGCCTCGGCGATTTTGCGCTTGAGTCCGGCAAGCTCACGGCGCCGGCCGATGAAGCTTGTCGCTTCGGCCGGCAGGTTGCCCGGACGGCTGGCGGTTCTGGCCATGATGCGTGAGACTACTACCCCCTGCCAAGTCACGAATTTCATTGATTTCGTGGCCGCGCCCGGCGACCTACCCTGGCTCGTATGGCCAATCAGCAGGCCCTTGACCTGTTCGCACCGCTCGGGCCGACCTATGACCGCGTCGGTGCCACGCTCTCGCTGGGGCAGGACCCGCGCTGGCGGCGGTTTCTGGTGTCGCGCCTGCCCGGCGGGGGCGGCTACGACCATGTCCACGACCACGACCACGACCACGACCACGACCACGACCACGACCATGTCCTGGACGTCGCCACCGGAACCGGGCTGGTGGCAGCGCGGTTGCGAGCGGACGGCTACCGGGTGACCGGCGTCGACCAGAGCGAGCAGATGCTGGCGATCGCGCACCGGCGGTTCGGCGGCGCCATCGATCTGGTCAGGGCCAGCGCGGAGGCCCTGCCGTTCGGCGACGGCAGCTTCGACCACCTCACCGTCACCTACCTGCTTCGTTACGTCCCCGATCCGGCCGCGACGCTGGCCGAGCTTGCCCGCGTGGTGCGCCCCGGCGGCGTCGTCGCGTCGCTGGAGTTCGGTGTCCCGAAAGGACTTTTCCGCCCGCTGTGGGACCTCTATGTCGGGGCGGGGCTGCCGCTGGCCGGGCGGCTCTTGGGCCGCGGCTGGCGCGAGGTCGGTGACTTTCTCGGTCGTTCGATCCGGGATTATTGGGTACGGCATCCGCTTGAGCGCCAGCTGGAATGGTGGCGCGCGGCCGGTTTGCGCGGTGTCGAGGTGAAGCGGTTGAGTCTGGGCGGCGGCGTGGTCATGTGGGGACGCAAACCGTCATGACGCAGACTCTCTCGACGCCCGCCCGCCCGGCATGGTACGCCCTCCAGCGGGGCGGCTGGCGCGATTACGTTACCCTGCTTCACCTTCCCTACACGGCTTGGCACCTGTCGTATGTCGTGATTGGAGGTTGCCTCGCCCCGGCGGTGGCGTGGGACCGGCTCGCCGCCGTGGTCGTCGCCTTCGCGCTGGCCGTCGGGGTCGGCGCGCACGCCCTCGACGAGCTGAACGGGCGGCCGCTGCGCACCGGCATCCCCGACCGGGTGCTCATCGCGCTGGCCGGTGTCTCGCTCGCGGGCGCCTGCGCGATCGGGGTCGCGGGCGCCGTACTCTTCGAGGGCTGGCTCGCTTTGCTTATCCCCCTTGGGGTTTTGCTGGTGCTCGGGTACAACCTGGAGCTGGCCGGCGGGCGCCTGCACTCGGATCTGTGGTTCGGGCTCGCCTGGGGTGCCTTCCCGGTCATCAACGGCTATGCGGCCGTGGCCGGTGAGGTCGCGCCCGTGGCCGTGTTCGCGGCGGCGTTCGCGGTGCTGCTTTCCCTTGCCCAGCGGGCGCTTTCGACCCACGTGCGGCTCTTGCGCCGGCGCGTGGTCGCGGTGCGCGGCGAGCTCGAATTCGCCGACGGAAGCAAAGAGCCGCTTGGCCTTGGGCGCCTGGCCGGTGCCGCCGAAACCGCACTGCGGCTGCTGACAATCACCACCGTCGTGCTCGCCGCGACCCTCGTGTCCTACCGCCTGTGACCGCGTGCGTGATCGGCGCCGGGCCGTGCGGACTGGCGGCGCTGAAGAATCTGCTCCAGGCCGGCTTGCGCGACGTCGTCTGTTTCGAGGAGAGCGACGGCATCGGCGGCAACTGGGCCTTCACCGACGATCCCGGACGGGCCGGCGTCCCCGACTGCACCCACATCATCTCGTCGAAACGCCTGTCGTCATTCGACGATTTCCCGATGCCGCCGCACTATCCCGATTTTCCGTCACACCGGCAGATGCTCGCCTACTTCACCGGCTACGCAACACAATTCCGCCTTCTGCCGCACATCCGCCTTGGCCACCGGGTCGAGCGATGCGAACTCGGCGACGACGGCCGGTGGACGGTGCGTGTCTCCACCACCGACGGCACCACCGTAGTTGAACGCTTCGACCATCTGCTGATCTGCTCCGGGCATCACCGCCAGGCGTTCATTCCAGATTTTCCGGGTACCTTCAGCGGCGCGCTGCTGCACTCGTCGGCTTACAAGCGCGCCGAGGAGTTCCGGGGCAAGCGAGTGCTCATCGTCGGCGCCGGCAACTCCGCCGCGGACATCGCCGTCGACCTCGCCCGCCAGGCCTCATACACCGCGATCAGCATGCGCGCCGGGGCATACTTCATCCCCAAGCTGATGTTCGGCAAGCCGACCGACGCCGCCTACGCCTTCTGGCGCAACAAGCTCCCGCGCCCGCTGCTGCGATCGGCGCTGCGGCTGTGGCTGCGCTTGACCGTCGGGCGTTGGCAGGACTACGGGCTGGCGGCTCCGGCCCACCCGCCGCTGGAGAAACGCCCGACCATGAACTCGGCCATCCTCGAAGCGCTGCGCCACGGACGGGTGGTGGCCCGCCCGGGCATCCACTCCTTCGACGGGCACACCGTCCACTTCACCGACGGCACCGCCGAATCCTTCGACGCCGTCGTCATGGGCACCGGATTCCGCACCACGTTCCCATTCCTGCCGGACGGCGTCGTCGACTCGGCGCTGTACCCCCAAATCTTCTTCATCGGCATGGTCCAGCCGCTCGAATGCATCTGGCGGCTGGCCGACTACCAGGCGCGCGCCATCGGTCAGGCGTTGAGCAGTTCGTCGATGGCGTCGCGCACGGCCTGCTCGCCTCTCAGGTGAATCGTGACGTGGCCCGCTTCGACCTGCCGGACCCGCCCGCGGGGCACCGTTTTGGCGAAGTCGGCGTAGAGCCGGTTCTTGGCCTCGATCTCGCCGTCCAAAAGAGACTCGGAGATTCCTTGCGAGACAACGGATTTGAACGAGTCGACCTGGGTGGAGGAGAGGATCAGCAGCGGGACGTCGGGCAGCGGGCCGGCGGCTCGCACCTCGGCGTAGATGCTGTCGACGTTGCTCGCCTCCTGGAAGCCCGTCTTGAGCCCGCGCGGGCTGACGTGATAGTCGATGAGCGGTTCGCTGACCTCGGCCGGCCAGCTCGCCAGCTCCTGCGCGAACAAGCCACGGTAGAGCTGGACCAGCTCGTCGGGCAGGTTTTCGAACGCCGCGGCGGCCTCCGCCGGGTCGAAGCTTTCCCACATTTCGCGCAGCTGGGCCGGCATGTAGGCGTTGTAGTCCTCATGCGCCGGGTCGAGCAGCAGCAAGCTCGCCACCTCGCCCGGGAACCGGGTGGCGTAGTGCCGCGCGTACAGGCCGCCCAGTGAATGCCCGACCAGCAGGTAGGGGCCTTCGATCCCGGCGTCGCGCAGCAGCGAGCGCAGCTCGTCGGTGACCTCGGTGCTGGTGCGGGGCAGGGTGGCCGGAGCGCCGTCGCCGGTGCCCGCCCGGTCGTAGATCACGCTGGTCGTCAGCTCGGCGGCCATGCGGTGCACGTTCCAGTAGTCGCGGCCGATGGCGCCGCCGCCGGCCAGGAAGATGACCGCGGGGGTGGCCTGGGAACTCGTCCTTAGCGTTTCCATATTTGGGAATGGTACCAGATGTGGGAAGGTGTAGGAATGGACACTGCTGACCTCCTGCTGCACCCGGTGCGGATCCGCATCGTGAACGCCTTCGCCGGCCGGCCCACCCTCACGACCACCGAAATCGGTGAACGCCTTCCCGACGTGCCGAAAACGACCCTGTACCGGCACGTCGGGACGCTCGCCTCCGCCGGGCTGCTGGAGGTCACCGGCGAGCAGCGGGTCCACGGCGCCGTCGAGCGCTCCTACCGGCTCAACCGGGCGAGCACCCGGTTCACCACGGAGCGGGCGGCGGCAATGACGCTCGAGGACCACCGGCACGGCTTCGCCGCCGCCGTCGCCGCCCTGCTCGCCGACTTCAACGCCTACCTCGACCGGCCAAATGCCGACCCGATGGCTGATATGGTCGGCTATGTGCAGGTACCGCTGTGGCTCAGCGAGGAAGAGCTGGAGTCCATGGCGGAGCAGGTTCGCGCGATACTCGCGTCCAAAATGGACAACGGGCCGGCACCGGGACGGCGGCTGCACATGGTCAGCCCGATCCTGTTCCCGATCGAGTCGGGTGACTAGTGACTACCGGTCAGTTTCGGAGAAGCCAGCGTCGCGGCGGGCTCCATAGCATGAGGATCGTGACATCCAACGAGGAAAGGAACCGGCCATGACCGCCGCAAAGAAGGCCGCCAAGAGCACCGCAGCCAAGGGCACCGCAGCCAAGGGCACCGCAGCCAAGGACAAGTCCTACGAAGGCTTCTCGAAGGAAGAACGGGAGGCGATGAAGGAGCGCGCCAAGGAGTTGAAGGCGGAGGCGCGCCGCGGGGCCAAGGCGGCGGACGCGGAAAATGACATGCTCGCCAAGATTGCCGAGATGCCGGAGTCAGACCGCGTCCTCGGCGAGCGGTTCCACGCCATCGTCAAGGCCAACGCGCCGGAACTGTGGGCCAAACTGTGGTACGGGATGCCCGCCTTCGCCAACGCGGACGGCAAGATCGTGTGCTTCTTCACTCCCGCCGCGAAGTTCAGCGAGAGGTACGCGACGTTCGGCTTCAGTGAACCGGCGAACCTCGACGAGGGCAACATGTGGCCGACCGCCTTCGCGGTGAAGAAGCTGACCGCCGCCGACGAGAAGAGGTTCGCCGCGCTCGTGAAGAAAGCGGTGAGCTGAGGCCCTGCGATTTTAGTCGCGAGACCAGAACGACGCGGGCTGCGACTCGACCTCACGCGCGGCTGACTCCAGATCCTCGGCCCAGCCCAGCATCGCCGTGTAGATGGGCTCCCCGGCGGCCGCGAGACGGTGGATGACCTCGACGCTGATCCTGGCACGGCGCGCGATCAGGTCGCGGAACCCGTCGCGCGGTCCGTCGTAGCCGTAGGTGTCCAGCAACAGGTGCAAGCGCCGCGAGCGGTCGTGCGGCGAGGTGAACCCAAGCGGGGCAACGAACTCGGGCGCGAACAGGGGTACCCACGTCAACGCCGTGTAGGCCAGGTCGAACTCGCGCGTCGACGGCCCGGCGGTGTCCCAGTCGACGAATCCGGCCAGATGGCCGTCGCGCCACACGGCATTCCACGGCGCGGCATCATGATGCCCGACAATCAGCCCCGGCTCCCACGCCCGGCCCGAGAACCAGGTCGCGTCCGCGGGCGGCGTGAAGGAGGCCGTCGCGTCGTGCAGGCCGCGCGCCCACCGGGCGACCTCGGTCAGTGTCGCGTCCGTGAACACCCACGGCGGCCACGGAAAGCGTTCGTTGACCGTCTCGCCCGGCAGGAACGTCAGCCTCTCCCTGCCCCGGTCATCGAACCCGAGGACGCGCGGCGCGCCGCCGAAGCCCGCCGCCTCTAGGTGGCGCAGCAGCGCGTGGACCGTCGGGGTCCACGGTTGCGCCGTGCGGTGCACGGCATCGCCGACCCGGACCGCGCCATGGGTCCGGCCGCCCGGCAATCGGTGTTCTTCCACGACGTGGACGCTAGCCCATGGCGGCGGCCGCGAGAGTACGATGGCCGTGGACAGCCGCCTAGGTTAGTCGCGTTTGATCTGGTCCTTGTCTTACGTCGCCCGTCTATCGCGGCCTCGCGAACCGTTGAGGTATCGGAGGCAGCAAGCGTGGTGTCATTGCCGCCAGTGCGCAGTGTCCAGATCGGACACTGCGATGGATGCTGAGCGTCGGGTTCGCCTGTGGGGGCTGGTGGTCCAGTGCGCCCGTGGTGGGCCGGTGGAGCTCAGGCACGTCTGCGCTGTGGCGATCACGGTGGCAAGCGTGGACAGCGCCGCCATCGCGGTGGCGGTCTCCGCCACGCCGCACGAGACGCTGTATGCCAGCGATCCGGCTGCTTCGGTGCTGGAGGAGTTGGCCTTGACGCTGGGCGAGGGTCCGGGTGTGGATGCCTTGACCGGCGGCGTGGTGCTGGTGTCGGACATCACCGATGCCATCTTCGTGACCCGCTGGCCCGTGTTCGCGCCGGCCGCGGCCGGAGCCGGGGTGCGGGCGATGTTCGCGTTGCCGCTGCAAGCCGGCGGGATCCGGCTGGGGGTGATGGGCCTGTGCCGCTCACGGCCCGGCGGCTTGGACGGTGAACAGCTTGCCGATGCCCTGATTCTGGCGGACACGGCGTGCGCTTTGCTGCTTGACCTGGCCGGGCGGAGCACGGACCGGCCGCTTGCGGGCGAGCCGGAGCCGGTGGGTGGCCAGCACCCGGTGGTGCACCAGGCGACCGGCATGCTGATCGTGCAGCTGGGGGTGAGCGCGGCGGTGGCCATGACCCGGTTGCGGGCCTATGCCTACGCTCACGACCGTCGGCTGCGCGATGTCGCCGCGGATGTGGTGGCCCGGCGGCTCCGGTTCTCCTCCGAGGGATAGGCCGTTGGTGCGGACCGCGACGGCGGTGGACAATGCTGGTCAGGCAGGTGCATAGTGATCTTGGTGAGGTTGAGTCAATTGGCACAGGTTGAGCTGGCCGACGTGTTGGTGGAGCTGGCCGACACTCTCGTCGACGACTTCGATGTGATCGACTTCCTGCATGTGCTGACCGAGCGATGCGTGCAGTTGCTCGGCGTGTCCGCCGCCGGTCTGTTGCTCACCAACGCCGAGGGCACGCTGCAGGTGGTCGCCGCTTCCTCCGAGCGCACCCGGCTGCTGGAGCTGTTCCAGCTGCAGACCGATCAAGGCCCGTGCATGGACTGCTTCCGCACCGGCGTGCCGGTATCGGTGGCCGACCTTCCCGCGGCCGGCCGCTGGCCGCGGTTTGCCGCAGCCGCCGCCGAGGTGGGTTTCGCCGCGGTGCACGCGGTACCGATGCGGCTGCGCAAAGAGGTGATCGGCGCGCTGAACTTTTTCGGCACCGACCCCGGTGCGCTGGAGGAGGGCAGGCTGCGCATGGGACAGGCATTGGCAGACGTGGCCACCATCGGGCTGCTGCAACAGCGGGCGATCCACCGCCGGGACGTCCTCAGTGAGCAGCTGCAAACCGCGCTCAACAGCCGGGTCACGATCGAGCAGGCCAAAGGGGTTCTGGCCGAGCGGCTACGGGTCGACGTCGACCAGGCGTTTCAGATCCTTCGCACCCATTCGCGCAACCACAACCGGCGGCTGTCAGAACTGGCTCAGGCGGTCGTCGACGGAACGGAGCAACCTCCCTCCACCCCGGCCGGCGATCGCTAGGTTCACGCCCACGCGGCTGTGCTCCGGGGCTGTGCCGGCCAAGCTTGGGAGCGTAGGGTGGAGTGACTAGCCGCTACAGGGCTGCCCGTTCGATCCAGACCTTGTCTGACTCGCGTTCTTGCCGCGGCCTCACGATCCATGCCGGTATCGGAGGCGCCGCCCCCATGGAGTTTTCCCGGGCACCTGATCGTGCCGTCGCATGAACGCCGTCACATGAACATGGTGGGCCGGCATGCGATGCACGCCGGATTCATGAACCGCAAACTGACGGCCGCCTTGCTGATAGCCGCAGCCGTGTTGACCAATGCGGCGTTCACCGTGCTCGGCAGCGTCTTCAACTACCCCGACGTGCTCAAGGAGCCGGCCGGCAGCGTTCTGGCCGACTTCCGTGCCGCGCAGGGCCAGGTCACCTTGTGGTTTACCGTGCTGGCGCTGGCTGCCGCCCTGTTCGTGCCGATCGCGATCGGCGTGGGCAAGCTGTCGACCCGCCCGGCGATGCGCATCGCCGGCGGC
>DASUXL010000165.1:0-31258 GCA_036377915.1 Candidatus Limnocylindrales bacterium | reverse complement strand
CGGCTTGGGCCTGGCGTGCACCAGCTCGGCGCTGGGGCTGCTGCACACCGTCTCGGCCGTGACAACGCCCGCCTGGGAGACCGGCGTGCTGGTCGCCGCCAATCTTTTCGCCACCCTCATGCGCTTCCTGCTGTTCCGGTCCTGGGTGTTCCGCCGTTAGAGTCTGCTCCGATGAACTTCGTCCTCTTCCCCGGCCGCCACCACCTGCTGACCCGCTTCCAGGCCGAATATCTGCACCGCCTCGCCGACGGCGACAGGGCGACAATCGTCTGGGCGGTCACCTCGGCCAACCACGAGAACACCCGCCGCAACCCGGTGCCATATCACCGGCGGGAGGCCGCCGTTGAACGGTTCAGCCTTATTTCGGGGGTACGGTCAATCGTCGTCCCGATCTTCGACACCGCGACGACCGAGCGGTTCGCCGAGGTGACGCTGAAGAACGTCGCGGCGACGGCCGGTCTCGACCTCAACCCCGCCAACACCGTCGTCGCGTGCTCGACCCCCGAGGTCGCCGTGCTCTACGAGCGCCTGGGTTTCCGCATCGCCGCCGTGGAGGCCGACCCGGCCCACTCCGCCCACTCCGCCGACCCTCCCGAGCGCCCGTGGGACGTGTTGCTGCGCTTGGCTTCCGGGGACGAGTCGTGGCGGGACCTCGCCCATCCGGCGACGGTCGACGTCTTCGAGCGGTACAGCCTCGACGAGACCATCCGCGCCGTCGTCAACGATCCCGTCGTCGGGGACGAGGGTGGCCTGACCGCGACCCGCGACTACCGGACCTATGTCGAGGCGTTCGAGGCCGGCGCGGCGCGCAAGTGGGAGGCGGCCCGCCCATATGTGCGGCCGGGCCGCATCGTCGACGTCGGCTGCGGCGCCGGTGACATCCTGGAGCTGGCCGACCGCGACCCCGCGCTGCACGAGAGCGACCTGATCGGGGTGGAGGTGGCGCGCCACCTGTTCCAGGAGTGCGTGCACAAGAAGGCCCAAGGGGTGTTCCGCAATCCCAACGTCTTCTTCTTCCGCCGCAACGTGCTTGGCGGCGCGGTGTTCGCCCCGCGCTCGGTGGACACCACGCTGTGTTTCGCGCTGACCCACGAGATCTGGTCCTACGGCCGGCGCGGGGAGTCGCTGCGGGAGTTCGCCCGAGCCATCTACGAGCACACCGTGCCCGGCGGGGTATGGATAAACAGCGATGTCTGCGGTCCCGACGGCCGGGACCGCGAAGTCGTGCTGCGGCTGTCCCGCGACGACGGGCTCAACCCGCCCGCACCCCGCCACGACCTTGCCGAGCTGCCTACGGACGAGGTCACCGGGTACGTCGGCGGCCTGTCCACCCGGGCCCGCCTGGACCAGTTCGCCGTCGACTACCGGTTCCCGCTCAAGTTCGAGGCGATCGACGGCGCGGCGGTGCGGATCAGCCTTGCCGATGCCATGGACTACTTGACCCGCAAGGACTATCCGGCCAACTGGCTCTCGGAGACGCAGGAGCAGTTCTGCGGGCTGGAGTTCGCCGGCTGGAAGGCCCTGCTCGCCGACGTCGGGTTCGAGATCGACCCGGGTTCGCGGGCGTGGCGCAACGACTGGATCGTGCGGCACCGGCTGGCTCCCGTGGCGAGCCTGACCGATCTCGCGGGCCGCCCGCTCGACTGGCCCGTGACCCACATCCTCACCGTCGCCCGCCGCCCGCTCAACTCCTAGCCGGTGCCTGGTCAGGCGCCGCTCGTTAACCCAAGTAACACCTGATGGACAAGGCATCGTTTCTCCAGGTGCATGCCGCCGGGTGTTGCGCGGGAGTGCACACCACGATGCGGCGATTGGTTGAGGAGACCCCAAGTGCTCAGGCTGCTGCGGTCCGGTGTGGTGCGGTCCGGTTCAGGCGTCGCGCTTGCCCTGTTGGCCGCGGGTTTTGCCGTGTCGGCGGCGGACATCTGGAGCTACGACGCCTGGATCATGGCCCAGGTCACCCACAGCATGGTGTACGACGGCAACTTCCTGGTCCACGAGGACCCGTTCAACCTGAGCATGCCGTACTCCTCGTACGGCATCGGCATGTCCCTTCTGATGGTGGTGCCGGAGTTGCTCGGGCCATTGCTGAACCGCTCGGTCAACAACCTCAACGCCCTGATTAATCCGGTCGTGGCGGCGGCGACCGGCGTCGTGGTGTGGCGGCTGGCCCGGGCGCTGGGTGTCACCACTCGCCGCGCGGCCGCCATAGCCCTGATCATGGTGTTGGCGACCCCGATGCTGCCTTACGCGGCGAGTACTTTCTCCGAACCGGCTACGGCGTTCGGCGTGGCGCTGGGCCTGCTCGGGCTTGAGCTGGTCCGGCGGCGGGAGCTCCTCGGCGCCCTGCTGGCGGGGATCGGCGTGGGGATAGCCGTCCTGGTGCGCGTCGACTCCGCGTTGCTCATCGCGCCGGTCCTCGCGATCGGCGTGTTCGTGGCGGCACGGCGGCGGATCGCGGCCACGCTTGTCTTCGGTGCCGGTGCGCTCCCGGCGTTCGCGATCGTCGCCTGGTACAACATCGTGCGTTACGGTACGCCGCTGGTGAGCCAGTACCAGGGGATGTCACCCAGCCGGGCTTTCGGCCATCCGTTCCTGTCCGGACTTTACGGCCTGACCCTCTCACCGGCGCGAGGCCTGCTGGTGTTTGCGCCATTGGCGCTGGTGGCGGTTGTCGGCGCTCGATGGCTTTGGCGACGCAGCAGGGTCATGACGATCGTCTGCCTGGTGCTGATCGTCGACCGCCTCCTGTTCTATGCCTCGTGGTACAGCTGGCATGCGGGGACCGGCTGGGGACCACGGTTCCTGGTTCCCGCGCTGCCGGCCCTTGCACCGTTCCTCGTCGAGGTCGTCCGGCGCCTGCCGGATGCTCGTACCACCGCCCGGCTCGCCTTCGCCGCGCTGGTGGGGGTGAGCTTCGCGGTCCAGGTGGTGGGGGCGACCACGTCACCCGGTCAGGACAAGCTGATGGCGGCGATCGCCGTCAATGAGAAATCGGTCCCGCTCCGCGAGAGCCTCATGGCCAAGTTCACCTCCGCGGAGCAGATGGAGGCGTGGGACCGGGCGCTGATGGACTGGTCGGTGTCGCCGGTGCTCGACCATGCCCGGCAACTGGTCCGCGGCGAGAACCTGGCCGGCCGCTTCCTTTCTCCGCAGCCGCGTCCCTTGCCGCTGATCCTGCAGGGCGTGCTGCTTGTCGCCGGCCTGTTGCTGGCCTTTGTGCGCGCGCGAAAGGCGGAGGAGAACGCCGCACCGCACCGGACGGACGTGCCGGAGGAGGCATCAGCAGCGGCCGGGTAGCTCAGCCTCGGGCGGCGAGCTTGGCCCGTACGTGCTCGGCGTGGTGGTGGTTCATCGCCTCCAGCCCGTTGAGGGCCTGATTCCACGCGATGAAGGCGGCGTCGGCGTCGCCGCTGGCGTGCAGCGTGTCGCCGATGTTGTGGAGCGTCTCCGCCTCGTGGTAGCGGTCCTGCAGCTCGGTGAACAGGGTCAGCGCCTCCAGGTAGCAGTGCAGCGCGGACCCGTGGCGGCCCAGGTGGTGCTGCGCATACCCGATGCTGTGCCAGGTCTTGGCCATGCCTTCCTTGTTGCCAAGCCGTTTGAGCAACTCCAGCGCCTCCTGGCAGAAGGTGATGGCCTTCTCGTGGCTGCCGGTCAGGGTGTGGAACCAGCCGATGGTGTTGAGCGCCCGCGCGCGGCCGACGTCGCGCCCGGCGGACTCGAACAGGCCGAGCGCCCGGGTCGCGTGAGCGAAGGCCTCGGGGTGGCTTCCCATGCGCTCCAGCACCCAGCTCATGACGTGATGCGCGTTGCCCTGCCAGCCCGGGTCACCGGATTCCTCGGCCAGCCGGATGGCCTCGGTGAGCTGGTCGTGCGCCAGCTCGTGATCGCCCAGCTGGAGGTGGGCGCGGGCAAGATTGTGGTGGGCGCGGGCCTTGGCCACGACGTCCTCGCCGCGGCCGGCGGCGGCGACCGCGGTCCGGCTCGCGGTGACCTGATCGATCCAGTGCCCGCGCAGGTACAGGTAGTGGGCGAGGGTCGCTTCGAGGCGGCACGCGTGCGTCTCGCGGCCGGAGCTCGCGGCGTGCTCGATGAGGGCGAGCAGCACCCGGCGCTCCTCGGCGAACCAGTCCAGCGCCTGCTTCTCGTCGGTGAACTCGGCCGGGACCGCACCGTCGACGGCGGCGGGCAGCCGGATGGGATCGCGATCCGGGTTCACCCGCAGGTCGGCTGCGTGCGCGCTGTGCAGGTAGTGATCAAGCAGGCGGTGGGTGGCCGCGTCGCGCTGAGTGGCCGGCTCGTCCTGCGCCACCCGCTCCGCCGCGAAAAGCCGCAGCAGGTCGTGGACGGCGTAGCGGTCGGGCCGGTACTCGTCGATGAGGCTTGAGCGGAACAGCTCGCTGAGCAGCTGGCGGGCGCGGGCCGGGGCGCAGCCGGCCAGGCTGGCCGCGGCGCCGAGCGAGATGTCGGGGCCGGGATGCAGGCCCAGCAGCCGGAACAGCCGGGCGGCCGGAGCGCTGATGCCCTCGTAGGACCAGGAGAAGACGCTTCTGATGTCCATGCCGGCCTCGGCAGTGCCGAACGGGTCGAGGCTTGACGCCGCGCGCATCTGCTCGGCCATCGACGCGAGGGTGAGCTTGGGCCGCGCCGCCGCCCGCGCCGCCGCGACCACCAGCGCCAGCGGCAGGTTGCCGCACCGCGAGATGATCTCGTCGACCGCCTCCGGTTCGAGCGCCACGCGATCGGCACCGATCCGCGCGGCGAGCAGGTCGCGAGCCTCCGATGTGGACAGCAGGCCGAGGGTCAGGATGCTGGCGCCCTCGGTGGCGTGCAGCGCGGTGAGCTGGTGGCGGCTGGTGACGATGACCAGGCAGCCGGCCGTGCCCGGCAGCAGCGGCCGCACCTGCTCGGCGTCGCGCGCGTTGTCGAGCAGGAGCAGCATCCGCTTGCCGGCCAGCCGGCTGCGCAGCAGGGCGGCCTGCGCCTCCAGACCGACCGGGATGCGTTGCGGTACAACGTCAAGCGCGTCAAGGAACGCGCACACCGCGGCGGACGGCTCGACCGGTACCCCACCGGGGTCGAAGCCACGCAGGTTGATGTAGAGCTGGCCGTCGGGGTACCGGTCGGCGACGAGGTGTCCCCATTGGACGGCCAGGGTGGTCTTGCCGATGCCGGCGGCGCCGTCGATCGCCGAGATGACGACGGTCCGGGTGCGCTGCGGTTCCCGCACCAGCCGGTCAAGCCACCGCAGCTCCTCCGGGCGGCCCACGAACGGCCACACCGTCGCCGGCAGCTGCCGCGGCACCGTGGACGGTTCCTCGTCCGGCGGCGATGGCGGCGACGGCCCCGCTTCCGCTTCCGCATCCGCCGGTTCGCCGTAGGCGATCGAGCGGTGCAGCGCCCGCAGCTGCGGTCCGGGTTCGATGCCGAGTTCACGGGACAGGCGCAGGCTCAGGTCGGCATAGCAGCGCAGCGCCTCGGCGGACAGCCCGGCGGCGTGCAGCGCCCGCATCAGCTCCGCGGCAAGCGGTTCGACCAGCGGGTACTCCGAGACGAGGGCGGTCAGCCGGCGCACGGTGTCACGGTGGTTCCCGCTGTCCAGCTCGCAGCGCGCCCACGCCGTGGCGGCGTCGACGTGCGTGCGCCGCCAAGCCTCGCGAACCTGCGCGGCCCAGTCGCCGTCGAGGTCGGCCAGGGGACTGCCACGCCACAGATCCAGAGCCTCCCGCAGCAGCGCGGCCCGCTGGGTCGCAGTCTCCTCGGCGCCCAGGTGACCCGCGCGCTCCACGAGCATCCCGAACCGGTGCAGGTCGACCCGCTGCGGATCGATGTCCAGCAGGTATCCGCGGTTGCGGCGGACCAGCTTGGCCGGCGCGCCGCCCGTGCCGGAGCGCTCCAGGATGCCCCGGATCCGGGCAAGGTAGACATAGAGCGAGTGCCGTGCCCGCGCCGGGGGATCCTCCCCCCACACCCGGTCGACCACGGTGTCCACCAGCACGGTGCGGCCCGCGTCCACGAGCAACGCGGCCAGCACCAGCCGCTGCCGTGGTGGGCCGATGTCGACCAGACCGTTGGGCGCCAGCACCTCTGTAGGCCCCAGTAACCGGAACTCCATTGCGCCAGCTCGCCCGTTCTGCTCCGTTCGTGGCTTTAAGGAATCGGCAGGGTTTTGCGGACCACCCGCCCCCGAGACTCCCCAAATTACAGGCATACGTCAATGGGACACGTATGCGATGACATTTTGGAAAGGCAGCCACATGTTAAAGCGTGCCTTGACGGCATTGCTGATGGCCGCGTCCGGTCTGGTCGCGGTCGCGGACAGACCCGGGGGACTGCTTCCCGACGACGAGGTACCACAGATTCCTTGGACCGGCTCAAGCACGGGCGTGGCGGTGAGCCAGAACGTCGGCGGCACACCCGAGAAGTTTGCCTTCCCGGCGGCGCGGCGCTGGCGGGCAACGGTTGGCGGAGTGGCTCCGGTCGGGGCGCCGGTGCGCGTGATGGGTAAGGCCGGCGGGCAGGTGGATCTGGAGGTGCTCGACCGGGCGGCGGCGCAGCGGGCGCGGGTGTCGGGCTTCGTGTTCAAGACGTCCAAGGTGGACGGTCCGATGACTTTGTCGGTCGACTATTCGTCGTTTGCCAACGCCTATGGCGGCAACTATGCAGACCGGCTGCAACTGGTGGCGCTGCCAGCGTGTTTGCGCGAATGGGTGCAGAGCGAGATCGAGAGCGTGGGCTGTTCCGGGGCGGGCACGCGGTTGCCGGCGACCAACGATGTCCAGGCGGGCACGCTGACGGCTGAGGTGTCCGGACTGGACGGTGCGACGGTCTTCGCGGTGACCTCGGGGCTCAGCGGTGAGCAGGGCACGTGGGCGGCGACCCAACTCTCGCCGTCCGGATCATGGCAGGTGGCACCTGGCTCGGGCGCGTTCAGCTACGGCTACCCGATCGACGTGCCGAAGCCCGGCGTTGGCAGTGCCCCATCAGTGTCGACCGGTTACTCCTCGGCCGCGATCGACGGGATGACGATGGCCAGCAACACCCAAGCGTCGCCGATGGGTGTGGGCTGGTCAGATTTTGCCAACGCGTACATCGAGCGCCGCTACGAGCAGTGTTACCGCATCCACCTGCAGGACCTGTGCTGGCAGTCGGACAACGCGGTGCTCTCGCTCAACGGCGTGTTCGGCACGCTGGTTCCGGTGAACTCGCCCGCCAACACGGAGTGGAAGTTGCAGTCCGATCCGGGGTGGCGCATCACCCGCAACGGCAACGCGCAGTACACCGACATCCACGGCAAGCAGTCGTGGGAGGTGACCGGGCCGGACGGAACCCGTTACGTCTTTGGCGGCGGGCACATGCCGGGCCGCCAGACCAACTCCATCCTCAGCGTGGGAGTGCTCGCCGACGACACCGGGGAGCCGTGCCGCGGAGCGAACGACACCGTGGGTGGATGCATCCAGGGCTGGCGGTGGTACCTCGACCGGGTCATCGACCCCGACGGCAACGAGACCGCCTTCATCTACGAGCGCGAGACCAACTACTTCTCGGCGATCCGCGGGCTGGGCGGCACCTCCCAGTACCACCGCGGCGCCGTGCTCAAGGAGATCATCTATGGTGGGCGGAACTGGGACTCGGCGACGTACTCGGCGCGGGTGCTGTTCGACACCGAGGAGCGCTGCCTCTACCTGGTGCCCAACTGCCCGGCGGCGGCACCCGGGCCGGGTGGCTTCTATGACGTGCCCACCGATCTGCTCTGTAACGCCAATACTTGTGGCGTCTTTTCACCGTCCTTCTTCACCTCCAAGCGGTACTCCTTCGTGCGCACCGAGGTACGGATCGGCGGCGCCTGGAAACCGGCGGCCAAGTACAAGATTGTCCACGAGTTCGGCGACGGCACCGAGGGTGTCGGCCGCAAGCTGCGGGTCCGGCAGATCCAGCGGATAGGCGACGCCTTCGACAAGGAGACCCCCTTCCCGCCGACCACCTTCGGCTACAAGTGGTTCGACAACCGCAACGACCACGACGGCAACATTCCCAAGGCGATGCGCCACGTCCGGCTCAACACGATCACGAACCCGTTCGGCGGGGTTACGACGGTCACCTACGGCCAGGCCCGGCCATGCGAGGAGGACTATGCGCCGCCGTCTTCCGACCCGATCCCGCGCTGGGATCAGAACGTGCTCGACTGCTTCCCGCAGGAGGTCAAGGACAACGACTTCACCGGGACCGGGGTCTACAACAAGTATCTGGTGACGTCGGTGGCGGAGAACGACGGGTTCTCCACCACGACCACGAGCTACAGCTACCTCGGCGACCCGGCGTGGGCGTTCGACTTCTCGGCGTTCGAACGGGACCAGGCGAAGGTCGGCTGGTCGTCCTGGCGCGGCTACGGCGAGGTCGACATCCGCAAGGGCACGTCGTGGCAGCGGCTCAAACTGTTACGCGGCCTGAACCGCGACCACGTCATCGTGAAGGTCGGATCCGCCTGGACGCTCGGCGACCGGCACTGGAGTGTGACCGCCTCGGACGGGACCGTCGTCGTCGACGATTCCGCGCTCGGCGGGCGGGTGCTGGAGGAGCAGCAGTTCGGGACGGTCGACGGCGTTGGCGCAAGCGTCGTGGACAAGCGGATCCACCGCTACGAGGTGCGGGTGCTCGACCCGTTGCCCGGCTGGCGGTTCCCGATCCAGTGGGTGGGTCTGGCCGGCACCACCGAGAGCGTCGCGGTGGCGAACGGCCTGTTCCATCACCGGCGCAGCACCACCATCCACAACGCGCACTTCCAGCCGACCAGCACCTGGGAGGAGGGCTGGCTGCACGTCAGCGGCGACGAGCGTTGCAGCATAACGACGTACGCCGAGGACGCGGCCCGCAACATGTTCGTCTATCCCGCGGTCAACAAGAAGGTCGCCGGTAACTGCGACTCCGCGAACGTGCTCACCGAGTCGCAGACCCTTTACGACAACAGCACAACGCTTGGGGTGCTTGGCGCCGCGGCCAACCCGACCGCGCAACGGGTCCGGCTCGACGCCTCGTCCTGGTCGCAGACCACGACCGAGTACGACACCCTGGGCCGGCCGGTGAAGGCGACGGATCCGACCGGAGTAGCCGTCACGACCACCTACGCGGTGTCCGCGGGCGGCGCGGCGACCGAGATCCCGTTCCGCACCACGATGACCAACGCCTTGGGGCACCAGCAGATCACCGACTACCAGATCGAGTTCGGCACCCCGAAGCGGGAACAGGACGCCAACGGCAACGTGACCACGACCGAGTTCGACGAGTTCGGCCGGAGCGTGAGCGTCTGGCTGCCCACCGAGGTGGCCGGCTCCCCGAACCGGTCGTGGCAGTTCTCCTACGACCTGCCCAACCGGGCGATCCGCGCACGGCAGCTCGTCACGTGCTGCACCAGCATCGTGTACGAGGACTCGTGGACCGTCTACGACGGCATGTGGCGCGAGCGGCAAAGCCAGAATCTGTCACCGGTTTCCGGCAAGGTTCTGGTGTCGGAGAAGACCTACGACAACCGCGGACTGCTGCGCGATGAGATGGTGGAGCAGGCTTTCACCGGTACCCCCGGAAAATATTTAAATGGCGGAACAGCTTGGCTGAACCGCACCCGGCACAGCTATGACGAGCTGGGACGCGAGGTCCTTCTCGAATGGCTGCGCGGGGAGACGCCCGCGCACGCGACGCGGACCGCCTTCACGGCCGACATGGTGACGGCGACCGGGCCGGGACCGAACCCGCGCCAGGTGCGGCAGCGGATCGACGGCCTCGGCCGCACGATCGCCGTCGAGGAGGCCGAGGGATCCGCCTGGGCCACCAGCAGATACGGCTATGACCTGGCCGACCGGATGGTGTCGGTGACCGACCCGGCCGGCAACAAGGTGGAGTACATCTACAACATGGCAGGCTGGCGCATCGGTCAGGTGGATCCCAACCGCGGTGGCGGGCTGTTCGGCTATGACCTTGCCGGGCGGCAGACCGTCGCCTACTCCGACAGCGGGCTCCTCGTCACCTCCTATGACGCGCTGGGCCGGCCGCTTGAGCGGCGGGCCGACTCCGCGACCGGGCCCCTGCTGGCATCCTGGCAGTACGACACCGCCATCAAGGGCAAGGGCAAGCTGCACCGCGAGATTAATGGTTCCGGCTGGGTTTCCGAGGTTACCGGGTACGACCCGCGCGGTCGCGTGACCGGAAACAGACTGGTTGTCCCGCAAGGCATCCCGGGCCTGTCGGGAAGCTACACCGTGGATACCACGTATGACCTCGCGGACCGCGTCCGCACCCTGCAACTGCCGGCGATCGGGGGCCTGCTGCCCGAGAAGGTGACGGCCGAGTACTCGAACCTCGGCCTGCCCACCCGCCTTTTCGGACTGGAGGAGTACGTGTCGGCGGTCGGCTACGACGACCGCGGAAGGCGGATCTCGGCCGGGCTCGGGCCGAAGACACCGGCCCAGTGGATGACCAAACACTGGACCTTCGACGTCGACCAGCGCATCAACGGTACGCGGACCCTGGTGAACAACGCCGTCGTGGCCGAGCATCGGATGGTGTTCACCGACTCCGGAAACCTCGGTGAGAAGCTGACCACGCAGAGCGGCATGGCGTGGCGGGAGTGCTTCACCTACGACCAGCGGTCGAGGTTGACCGTGGCGCACACCGTGGCGTCGTCAACGACCTGCGCGGCCGGGACGCCCGGCACCGGGGATCGGCCTTACCGGCACGCATACCAGTACAGTCCCGACGGGAAGCTGCTGGCGCGCATCGAGGACGGGGTGACGACCTCGTACACCTACCCGGCGGCGGGTGCCGCACGGCCGCACGCGCCCACGCGCGTCGGCGCGGATACCTACTCGTGGGACACGGAAGGCAAGCTGGTCTCGCGGACGGTCTCCGGCCAGGCTTCGCCGATCGTCGAGACCTTCGGCTGGGACAAGCAGGACCGGCTGACCTCGGTGACCGGCCCTTCGGGCGCGACGAGCTTCGTCTATGACCCGTCGGGCCAGCGGCTGCTGCGCCGCACGCCGGACGGGCGGGCGACGCTGTACTTCGCCGGTCACGAGATCACGGTCAACTCCGGTGGCGGTGCGGTGTCCTCGGTCCGGCAGTACACATTGGACGGTTCGCTGGTGGCGACCCGGACCCTGTCCGGCGTCGAGTACGCGGTGTCCGACCCGGCCGGCTCGCTGGAGATGACCTACCCGTCGGGCGGCTCGGCACCGGCGACGTCGCGTGCCTACCTGCCCTATGGCCGGGTGCGCGCCGAAACCGGTGACACCGCAACGGATCGTGGGTTCATCGGGCAGATCGAGGACGCGTCGACGAAGCTGTCATACCTGAACGACAGGTACTACGACACCCGGGTAGGTGTGTTCATCTCGGCCGACGCCGTGTTCAACACTTCGGAGACAAAGACGCTCAACCCGTACACGTACGCGTCGGGAAACCCGACCACACTGTCGGACCCGAGCGGCTTCTACTCCGCCGGGGCCTTCGGCCTGGAGCTGCAGAACGCGAACCTGAGGGCGATCAACAAGGAGCTGGTGTCCCACATCAAGTGGCTCAACCACCAGATCGCCGGTCTGCAGGACGTGATCCGCGAGCAGAATGAGCGGATAACCAAGATGGCGAAGTACATCGGCGCCCTCGAAGCGGAGATCGCGCGGCAGGAGCGCATCATTCGCCGGCTGGAGGCCAAAGTGGCCCAGCTGCAACGGATAGTCGCGTGGCAGGCGCGGGAGATCGGCCGGCTCAAGTACGAGATCCGCGTCCGGGACCGGATCATCAAGGAGGCGACCCGGGTCATCGGCTACTACCAGGGCGTGGTGAATTACATGGGCATGCGTCTGTGGGGAGGAAACCCCTTCCACGGCATGATCATGGCCAGCATCCACTCGGGTAGAGGCATCCCGTTCATCGGCCTCCTCTTCGACAACGTCTCGGTCGGGGCCGCCGACCTCAAGCAGATGACTCAGCAACACGCCAAGGCGCGCTGGCGCATCGAGGGCATGAAGACCGAAATGGGAGAGCTCGAAGAGGACCTCGCATGGCAGCGGGAGTACATCGGAGACCTGAGCGCCTACATCAAGGAGCTCAGGCAGGACGTGGAGAAAGCGGGGCGCACCGGGCCGAAGGACTGGCTGATGAGCGGCCTGAGCCTGTTCGGCAAGGGCGGCATGGCGATCACCATCGCCAACCTCTACTTCGACGTCTACTGCGACACGGGCGCTGCCGACAACTGGACCGGTGGCCAGGTCCCGTTGCCCACCGGCGGCGGCACCAACTTTGCCCACTGCAGTGAGCTGGGCAGGTAACCGACCGACGATCAGCCGCGTGGCGGCGGTGGACGCAGATCGGACTCGATCCGCTTCACCGTCGCCAGCAGCGGCGGCAGCAGCTCGGTGAGCGGCCTCGTCACGGAATCCCGGCCGGCCGTCGAGGACGCCCAACGATGCCCGCAGCCGCTCAGCCGAACAGCTCCTCTGCATCGCAGACAGTGAGCGACTTCGTCATCCAATCCTTGAGCTGCTTGAGACTGTGACAACTCATGATCCGCTCACGTTGCGCGGCGGACAGCTTGACGCCACGGGCCCCGAGCACGGTGATGAGAGCATCGGCTTCACCCAGAAGCTGACCTTCCGCGAGCCCTTCAGCCTTGCCCTCAGCTATGCCCTCGGCCTTGCCCTCAGCTATGCCTTCGGCCTTGCCTTTCGCCTGGTGGCGCAGGGCGAACTCGCTCTGGAACTGGTATGCGATCGTTCCCATGAGATTCTCCAGATACTTGCGTGAGGCCTCAGGCAGGGCCGCGAGGACAATGTCATAGTATACCCAGCCTTTTTCACGCTCGATGTCAACGATAATCTTGGCTACGTTGTCGAGGACCTGCCGGCCTCTGCGCTGCCTGTATCTGCCATGTGCGATCGCGGACAGGACCGTCAGTTCGGGAGATTCGGCCGCCTCACCGGGATCCGTGAGGTAGGGGATCTCGTCGGGACTGATCACCATCGGGTGGAGTACCAACCGGGGGTGCCCGAGCAGGATCGGTTGAGTAGCCCAGACGGCGGTGCTCCGGGATGGACAGATCACTACCAGAAAGACGGGGCATCTCAGCCTCGCCCGCAGCGTGGAGATGTATACCGGCCAGCTGTAGGGCTTGTCCGCATCGTCCTTGCTGAGTTGGACTTCGACGATGACCGCCGCTCGGGGGCTTCCACCCCCGAGCAGGGTGATCACCGCGTCGGCGCGGAACTCGGTGGTGCTTATGTTGGAGAGATCTTCCGCGTCGAGGCGGATCTGGTCGTAGGAGGGCAGTCGCAGGTCTGGAAGGCCGGAAACCAGCCTGATGATCAGATCGGGCTGGTTGTGCAGGAGGTGGATGGGTCCT
The DNA here is from genome assembly GCA_036377915.1 of Candidatus Limnocylindrales bacterium. GTDB lineage: Bacteria > Actinomycetota > Actinomycetes > Mycobacteriales > Micromonosporaceae > Allorhizocola. The sequence goes on along the minus strand of DASUXL010000165.1, from coordinate 17,868 downwards.
TGATGGACTTTGGTCGGCACGTCACGGAACCATAGTGTCAGATATGCAGCTAGGTCAACATGGACAACGATGCTATTGATCTCTCATTCGGTGTCACCGCAGCCCAGAGGCTCTAAAGTGGAGCTTTGTGATGCGAGCCACGCTTGTTGAGTTCAAGTTCCACATCCACGACGTACTCCAGCGGTGCTCCTTCCGATAGCTGGGCGGCGATCTCGCTTATGTCGTCCTCCTTGTTGCCGGGCCAACCTACCGAGCCTTTATGAATGGAGACGTCCGGCCCCGCCACGCGAAGAACGCGGCTGACATCGTCCCATCTGGACGATTCGACCACCATGCCTTCGCACAGAACCAGCCGTACGTTGGCGATCATGAATTCGACACGACGACCGTCGGCCAGGCGGATCGTGATTTCAGCACGCTTGCCATTGCCGAACACTTCGACTTCATTCACGGCAACGTCATTGAGGGGCAATGGAATCCAAGTAGTCTCACGCACAGGACGTGTCTGGAGAAGGTCAGCCGCGTGGCGGCGGTGGGCGCAGATCGGACTCGATCCGCTTCACCGTCGCCAGCAGCGGCGGCAGCAGCTCGCGCCGCATCGTATCCAGCGAGGTCCGGCTGGCCTGGGTGGAGATGTTGACGGCGGCGATGACCCGGTCGCGGCGGTCCCGGATGGGCGCCGCGACCGCGCGCAGGCCCTCCTCCAGCTCCTGGTTGACGATCGCCCAGCCCTGGGTGCGGACCCGGGTCAGCTCGGCGCGTAGCGAGGCGACCGACGAGACCGTCCGCGACGTGAGTCGCTGGAGTTTGATCCGCGACAGGTACTCCTCCAGTTGCTCGGGCGACAGCCCGGCAAGCAGGACCCGCCCCATCGACGTGGCATAGGCGGGGAAGCGGGTGCCGACACTGATGGTGACGGTCATGATGCGGCTCACCGGGACCCGTGCCACATAGACGACGTCGTCGCGGTCAAGCACTGAGATCGACGACGACTCGTTGACGTCGGCGGCGAGCGCCTCAAGATGGGGTTCGGCCACATCCGGCAGCGACAGGCTGGACAGGTACGCATAGCCGAGCTCCAAAACCTTGGGGGTCAAGGAGAACAGCCGCCCGTCGCTGCGCACGTATCCCAGCTCCGCCAGGGTCAGCAGGAAGCGGCGGGCCGCGGCACGGGTCACGCTGGTCGCCGCGGCCACCTCGCTGAGGGTCAGCTCTGGGTGCGCGGCGTCGAAGGCGCGGATGACGGCGAGGCCGCGCTCCAGCGACTGCACGAAGTCCGGGCGCGTCATTCGACCACCTCCGCAAGATCGCGCAATTTGCCTGGCAATTCGCCGGTTGGGCGCGTCGTGAGAGGGCGTTTGCCTGGCAATTCGCCGCTTGAAGGCCCAAGATTCGGCAATTTGCCTGGCAATTCGCCGGTTGGGCGCGGGGTGAGAGGGGGTATGCCTGGCAATTCGGCGATTGGACGCGGGGTCATGTCAGCCACTCCAGCAGCAGGCGGTTGACTGTCTCGGGCTGCTGCACGTTGGCCAGGTGGGCCGCGTCCGGCACGATCTCCAGCTTGGCGCCGCCGATGCCGGCCGCGATCTGCTCCAGGTGCGGTGGCGGGGTGGACGGGTCGCGGTCCCCGGCGATCACGAGCGTGGGCGCGCCGATTCGGGCCAGGTCAGGCACCAGGTCCATGTGCTGGATCGCGGCGCAGCAGCCGACGTAGCCCTCCTCCGGCGTGGTGACCAGCATGCGGCGCGCCCAGGCGACGACTCCGGCATGGCGGGCGGCGAACTCGGGCGTGAACCAGCGTTCGAGCACGGCGTCGGCGACCGCGGCGACGCCGCCGGCCCGCACGCCGGCGATGCGGTCGGACCAGACCGAGGGTGGGCCGAGCTTGGCCGAGGTGCAAAGCAGGGCAAGCCTTTCCACCCTTTCGGGGGCGTTGGCCGCGACCCACATCGCGACCATTCCGCCCAGCGACAGCCCGCCGAGGCGAACCTCCCGCAGCTCCAGGATGTCAAGCAGGGCAAGCAGATCGCCGCCCAGATCGGCGAGGGTGTACGGTCCCGGCGGCACCGGCGAGCCGCCGTGCCCTCGATGGTCGTAGCGCAGCACCCGGAACCGGGCGGTCAGCGCCTCCATCTGCGGCTGCCACATGGCCCCGGCCGTGCCCAGGGAGCTGCCCAGCACCAGCACCGGCGCGTCCGCCGGACCGTCCAAAGTGTAGTGAAGCGGGACGGTCACGAGGCCACCATCCTTTCCAATGCGCGATCCACGAACAAGGTAGCGGCGCTGATCGCGGCGCTCGCGTCGGCCCCGCCGAGATGGACCAGCATCGCTTCCTCGTGCACGCGCAGGCCCTCCAGGCAGGTACGCAGCCACGACACCGCCGACCCGGTGGCGATCAGCAGCTCGCGCAGCGGCCGCCACTCCGCGTGCCACATGCCCGCGGCCCGCTGGTGCTCCTGCGCCATCGCCGCCAGCAGTGTCGCGACCAGGCCGGGTGCCTGGGCGGCGCAGGCCCGCGCGCTGACCGACGCGACCGGGTTTCGCTTGTGCGGCATGGCACTCGACCCGCCGGGCCGCGCCTCGGACACCTCCGCGACCTCCGACGACGCGAGCAGCACCACATCCCCGGCGACCTTGGCCACGACGCCGCAGAGCCCACCGAGCGAGCAGGCGATCTCGGCGACCCGGACGCGGTTGGTGTGCCAGGGGAGTTCGAGATTCAAACCCATCAGGGGGTACCCCGAAAGCAGTCCCACGGCGCCGCCAGACTGCACTGCCAGCCGGGTCTCGCGCACGCGACGCACCCAGATACGGGCATCGACCACCGCCGCCATCCAGTTCGCCGCGACGAACCCGAACGTCACCGGTTCGGCCCGCTGCATGAGGGTGCGCCCGGCCATCGGCACCGCCCGGTGCGCCCGCGCCAGACCGGCCGCGGCCGTCACCACACTGTCCACATCGGACAGGATCTCGTCGAGGGCGGCGCGGGCCACCACCATCCCGGCCGTGTCAAGGATGTCCTGGCTCGTCGACGACTTGTGCACCGACGCCGCCACCTCCGCGGGCACCCGCGCGCGCAGCTCGTTCACCAACGGCAGCACCGGGTTTCCGTGCTCGGCCGCAGCCCGACCCAGCTCCGCCAGATCGAAACCCTCCGCTTCGCACGCCCCGGCGATCGCCGCGGCGTGTGCCGCCGGGATCACGCCCGCCTCGGCCTGCGCCCGCGCCAGCGCCGCCTCCACGTCGAGCATCGCCTGAAGCCACGTCCGGTCGCCGGCAAGTTCCCGGACCCGGCCACGGGCCAGGACCTCGCCGAACAGGCCGGGCTCAGAACTCATAGAACGCCGTCTCGTTGTCGCCCTGCAGCACGATGTCGAACTCCACCGCATGCATGGGAATCCGGGTGCACAGGCGGCGCAGCAGACCGCGCGCGAAGACGGAGACCGCGATGAACTCCGCGCCTTCCGGCGCCACGGTGTGCACACCCCAACGGCCGTCGGCGTCGGTGAGGCTGCGCCCCCAACCCTCGCGCTGCCATGTCTCGATCATCGCATCCGGAACCGGGTCGCCGGCGCCGTCCAGCACCCGACCACCGAGCCAAAACGCCCCGGGCGTCCCTTCCGGTACCACGTGAAGGTTTGGAACTAAAGCGTGCGAGAAGAACGGGCCGATCGTCTGGGAGGGGGTCATTGAGGATCCTCCATGGGTGTGGAGCGCAGCACGATGTCCCAGCGGAACGCCAGCGCCCACTCGGGCACCGTCTGGCCCAGGTCGAACTGTGCCACGAGCAGGTCGCGGGCGGGCTCGGGGACCGAGTCGAGGATCGGGTCGTGCGCCAGCAGCGGATCGCCCGGGAAGTACATCTGCGTGATCATCCGTTGCAGGAACGACCGCCCGAACAGGGAGAAGTGGATGTGCGCCGGGCGCCAGGCGTTGTGGTGGTTGCGCCACGGATAGGCGCCGGGCCGGATCGTGACGAAGCGGTAGTTGCCCTCGGCATCGGTCAGGCACCGCCCCACGCCGTTGAAGTGCGGGTCCAGCGGCGCCGGATGCTGGTCGCGGTCGTGGGAGTAGCGCCCGGCCGAGTTGGTCTGCCAGACCTCGATCAGCGAGTGGGGGATGGGCCGCCCGTCGGCGTCGGTCACCTTGCCGTGCACGATGATGCGCTCGCCGATCGGCTCACCGCCGAGCCCTCGCGTCAGGTCGTGGTCCAGCGGCCCGACCGCCGACTCGCCGAACACCGGCCCGGTCAGCTCGGCCAGCTCCGGATCGACCTGCTTGGGCGGCAGCTGCGGCGCGCGCAGCATCGTCGACTTGTAGTCCGGCCAGTAAAGCGGTGGTTCATTCGTCATCATCGGTCAACTCCCGCAGGGCGGCCAGCTCTTCGTCGGTCGGTTCCTTAGTGGTGGCAAGGGTTTCGGAGGTCTTCAGCGCCCAGCCGGTGGCCTCGCGGACGGCATCCTCGCTCACCCCCGGATGCAGGTTGGTCAGGGTCAGCTCGCAGGTCTGCGGGTCCGGCCGCAGCACCCCGAGGTCGGTGATGAGCATGACCGGCCCGCTGCCGCGCAGCCCCAGCCGCCGCCGGTCGCCGGGCCCCGCGCCGAAGCCGACGGACGTCACGAAGTCCAGCCGCTCGACGAAAGCCCGTTTGCTTTGCCGCACAACGAGAATCACCTCACGGCAGGAGGCGGCGATCTCCGGTGCGCCGCCCGCGCCGGGCAGCCTGACCGCCGGGTTCTGGTAACTGCCGCCGATCACCGTCGTGTTGAGGTTGCCGAACCGGTCCACCTGCGCAGCGCTGAGAAACCCCACATCGATGCGGCCCGGCTGGAGCCAGTAGTTGAACACCTCCGGCACGCTGACCACGGCATCCGCGGTCGTCGCCAGTTCGCCGTCGCCGATGGACAGGGGAGGGCGCGACGGCTTGGCGCCGATCGTGCCCGACTCGTAGATCAGCACCAGGTCGGGGTTGTGCAGGCGCCGCGCGAGGTTGGCGGCGAGGCTCGGCAGGCCGATGCCGACGAAGCACGAGCCGTGGCCGGTAAGGGCCCGCGCCGCGGTGATCGTCATCATCTCCTCGGCGGTGAACGTCATAGGGTACTCAACCATTCGCCGAATCGGTCGCGGTCGCGGCTGATCGCGTCCCACGCTTTGTAGAAACCGTTGTCCCGCTCGTAGTAGCCCTGGGCGTAGGAGGGCCGCGCCCCGCCGGGCACGTGGGCGACGAAGGTGACGACCCACGACGGCAGCACGATCGAGCCCGCCTTCTCCTCGAGCGTGTCCACCACCTCCTCGACCGTCACCAGGCTGCGCCGCGCGGCGAGGATCGCCTCCTTCTGTACCCCCGTGATGCCCCAGAGCTGCACGTTGCCGCGCCGATCCGCCCGCTGCGCGTGGACGATCGCCACATCCGGGTTGAGCGCGGGCACCGCGGTGAGCACCTCCCCGGTGAACGGGCAGGTGATCGGCTTGATACCGGCGGTGTGCTTGGGAAGGTCGGTGCCGTTGTAGCCGCGCAGCACCGCGAAGGGCAGGCCCGAGGCGCCCGCCGCATACCGGTTGGCCATCCCGGCGTGGCTGTGCTCGTCAAGTTCAAGCGGATGCGGCCAGCCGCGCTCGACCGCGTCGCGCAGCCGGTGCAGCGAGCCGACCCCCGGGTTGCCGCCCCAGGCGAAGACGAGCCGCCGGGCGCACCCGGCGCCGATCATCTGGTCGTAGACGATGTCCGGGGTCATGCGGGCGAGGGTGAGGTCACGGCGGCCCTGACGGATGATCTCGTGTCCCGCGGCGACCGGGATGAGGTGGGTGAACCCCTCCAGCGCCACGGTGTCGCCGTCCCTGACCAACTGCTTGACTCCGGTCGCCAGGTCGACCAGCTCCGCCATCCCGCCTCCGTTCGTATCGCGAACGGCCGTTCACAAGTCGCACACTATGCGTGTCGATCGCATCGAGTCAACGGGTTGACGTTGTTAGTTCGCGGTCGTACGTTCACTTTGAGAACGAGCGTGCGATCTCCGAACACTTCCCTCCTTTTTAGACGGACTTTGGGGGCTCCTCGATGAGACGACACCTCGCCGCGCTGGCGCTGCTCACCACGCTGTTCGCCGGCTCCGCGTGCTCCAACACCCCGAACACGCCGGCGCCCGCCCCCGGGCAGCCGGAAAAGGTGACCGTCGGCGTCATCGCCATCCTCGACGTGGCGCCGATCTACCTGGGCAAGCAGAAGGGCTTCTTCAGCAGCCGCAACATCGACCTGGAGCTGACCCAGGCACCCGGCGGCGCGGCAATCGTGCCGGCCGTGGTGAGCGGGCAGTACCAGTTCGGCTTCAGCAACGTGATCTCCCTGCTGCTGGCGACCTCCAACGGCCTGCCACTGAAGGTGGTCAGCAACGGCAACAACTCCACCGGCGTCGACGGCAGCGACTTCGCCGCGCTGATGGTCAAGGGGGACAGCCCGATCAAGACGGCCGCTGACCTGGCCGGAAAGACCGTGGCGGCCAACACCTTGAAGAACATCGTCGACACCAGCGTGCGCGCCTCGGTGCGCAAGGCGGGCGGCGACCCCAAGGCGGTTCGCTTCACCGAACTGCCGTTCCCGTCGCAGCCGGCGGCGCTGCAGTCCGGACAGGTCGACGCGGTGTTCGTGGTGGAGCCGTTCCAGCAGGCGGTGCTGGCACAGGGCGGGCGCAAGATAGCCTCGTCCTATGTGGACACCGCGGCCAACCTCGCCGTGGCGCTCTACTTCACCTCGCAGCAGACCCTTGCCGCAAAGCCAGACCTGGTCAAGCGGTTCCAGGAGGCGATGAAGGAGTCCCTTGCCTACGCCGACGCCCACCCGGACGAGGCACGCGCCGTCATCGGCACCTACACCCAGATCGCCCCGGACGTCATCGCCAAGATGACCCTGCCCAAGTGGCCCGCCGAGATCAACCGCGCGTCGGTGCAAACCCTCGCCGACCTTGCCCTCTCCGACGGCCTGCTCACCAAGCCGGCAGACGTCAGCGCGCTTCTGCCGTGACCCTTTGGCGACCGTTGCTGGGGCTGGCCGCTTTCGGCGCGCTGTGGGAGCTGCTGCCCAGGATCGGGGCGGTGCCCGCGCGCTGGGCACCGCCGCTGAGCCGCGTGGTGCAGGAACTGCTCGTCGAGGTGCGCCAGCCCCGGTTCTGGGACGCGATCCGTGACACCCTCCTGACCTGGGCCATCGGCCTTGGCATCGCGGTGGCGGCCGGCATCGTCGTCGGCGTCACCATCGGCGCGATCCCGTTGCTGCGCACCGTGACCGCCTCGACGATCGAGTTCCTGCGGCCCATTCCGTCGGTGGCGCTGATTCCCCTGGTCGTCCTGCTCTACGGCACGACCATCCGCTCGGCCCTGGTGCTGGTGGTCTACGCGTCGTTCTGGCAGGTGCTGATCCAGGTGCTGCACGGTGTCGCCGACGTCGACCCGGTCGCGCGGGACACGGCCGACGTCTACCGCCTGCCCAAAGTCCGTTACCTGTACTGGCCCACGGCCCTGCCCTACGTCGCGACCGGGGTCCGCCTTGCCACCTCTGTCGCGCTCATCCTCGCCGTCACCGGCGAGATGGTCATCGGAGCGCCCGGCCTGGGCAAGCAGATCTGGCTGGCGCAGCAGAGCGACGCAGTCCCGCTGATGTACGCGCTGGTGCTCGTGACCGGCCTGATCGGTGTGGCGGCAAACGTTCTCGCCCGCTTCGCCGAGCGGCGCGCGCTCGCCTGGCACCCGTCGGTGCGCCGGGAGGTGCCCGCATGACGATCGTCCGGCGGATCGTGGTTCTGCTCGGGCTACCCGTGGCTCTGGTCGCCGGATGGTGGTTCGCCAGCGCGGGCAGCACCGACTTCTTCCGCCCGTCGCTGCAACGCATCATGCAGGCATTCGCCGAGACCTGGCTCGGGCCCAGGCTCGTCGACGAGGTGCTGCCAAGCATGATCCGCTTCGTTCTCGGGTACGCCGCGGCCCTGCTCATCGGGGTGGTCGTCGGTGTGGCCATCGGCCTGAGCCCGAAGGCGCGCGCCACGGCGGAGCCCGTGCTCGAGTTCCTGCGGGCAATCCCGCCGCCCGTCCTGGTCCCCATCATCATGCTCTTCACCGGGATCGGCGACACCACGAAGATCATCGTCATCGTCTCCGGCTGCGTCTGGCCGATCCTGCTCAACACGGTGGAAGGGGTACGCGCCATCGACGAGGTGCTCGCCGAAACGTGCCGGGTGTACCGGATAAAACCCCTGCGGCACCTGGTTTTGCGGGCATCCAGCCCGCAGATCGTCACCGGGGCCAGGCAGGCCCTCGCGATCGGCCTGATCCTGATGGTGATCAGCGAGCTGGTGGCGGCCAGCGGCGGGCTGGGCTTCACCATCCGGCAGTTCGAACGGGGCTTCCAGATACCCGAGATGTGGAGCGGGGTGCTGCTGCTGGGTCTGATCGGGGTGGCGCTTGCCGGCCTGTTCCACCTCGCCGAGCGCAGGACCCTCGCCTGGTACCACGGGAGCCGTGATGCTGATCGTAAATAAACTGTCCAAAGTGTACGACGCCCACGGCCGCCGGGTGGAAGCGTTGGCGGACATCACCTTCAGCGTCGCCGAGGGCGAGTTCGCCTGCGTCGTCGGGCCTTCCGGCTGCGGCAAGACCACGCTGCTGCGCTGCCTTGCCGGGCTGCTCGCGCCGACGAGTGGGACAGCCACGGTGCAAGGCAAGCTGGCCGTCGTCTTCCAGGAGTACGGGCGCAGCCTGTTCCCGTGGCTGCGCGTGCGCGACAACGTGGCGCTGCCGCTGAAGAACCTGCCCAAGGACGAACGCCGGGCCAAGGTGACAAACGCCCTGGAGGCGGTGGGGCTGACCGACGCGGCCGGGGCGTACCCTTGGCAGCTGTCCGGCGGCATGCAGCAGCGGGTCGCGATCGCCCGCGCCATCGCTTACGGCCCAAAGGTTCTGCTGATGGACGAGCCGTTCGCGGCGGTCGACGCGCAGACCCGGGCCGACCTGGAGGACCTGATCCGTGACATCTGGCAACGGCTGGGCGTCACACTGCTGTTCATCACGCACGACATCGACGAATCTGTCTACTTGGGACAGCGCGTGATCGTGCTGTCGGCCGCGCCAAGCCGCGTGGCCGAGGAAATCGTCATCGACCTTCCGGACGAGCGCGACCAGCTGACCACGCGCGGCGATGCCCGCTTCGTGGAGTTGCGCGGCCGTGTCTACGCCCAGATCCAAAAGGCCAAGCGCGGGAGCACATAATGACTATCACAGAAGAGAAACTCTGGCAGGGACCGGCACTCAGCGGCGGGGACATCCCGATCGTCGAACCGGCCACCGGCGCCGAGCTCGGCCGCACGGGCCTTGCCGGCACCGCGGACATCACCGAGGCGGCGGCCAAAGCCAAGGCGGCACAAGGCGATTGGGCCGCCAAGACGTTCGAGGAGCGGGCCGCGGTGCTGCGCAAGGCGGGCGCGCTGATCGAGCAGAACGGCGAGGAGATCCAGCGGTGGGTGATCCGGGAGACCGGGGCGGTACCGGGCCTTGCCGGGTTCGCCGTGCACGTCGCCGCGCAGGAGTGCTACGAGGCGGCGGCGCTTGCCTCGCGGCCGGTCGGCGAGATCCTGCCCACCGCGCAGCCCCGCCTGAGCCTGCTCAAGCGGGTACCCGTGGGGGTCGTCGGGGTGATCTCCCCGTTCAACGTGCCGCTGATCCTGTCGACCCGCTCGGTGGCGCCGGCGCTCGCGCTCGGCAACGCGGTGGTGCTCAAGCCGGATCACCGGACGTCGATCAGTGGCGGGTTCCTCATCGAGAAGGTGTTCGCCGAGGCCGGTCTGCCCGAGGGCGTGCTGCACGTGATGCCCGGCGGGGCAGAGGCGGGCGCAGCCATGATCACCGACCGGAACGTGCGGTTGCTGTCGTTCACCGGCTCGACGGCGACCGGCCGCCGCGTCGCCGAACTCGCCGGCAGCCACCTCAAGCGGGTACACCTTGAACTGGGCGGCAACTCGGCGCTGGTGATCCTCGACGACGCCGACATCGAGCGCGCGGTCTCGGCCGGGGCGTGGGCCTCGTTCCTGCACCAGGGGCAGATCTGCATGACGGCCGGGCGGCACCTGGTGCACGAGAGCGTTGCCGACGAGTACATCGCCGCGCTCGTGGAGCACGCCAACCACCTGCCGGTCGGGGATCCGGCAACGGCGCAGGTGGCGCTGGGCCCGCTGATCGACGAGGGTCAGCGGGACAAGGTGCACTCGCTGGTGACGTCCACCGTGGACGCCGGGGCGCGGCTGGCGGCGGGCGGCAGCTTCGAAGGGCTGTTCTACCGGCCGACCGTGCTCGACGGCGTGTCCCGGGACATGCCCGCCTACTCCGAGGAGGTCTTCGGCCCGGTCGCCCCGGTGATGCGGTTCTCCACATTGGACGAGGCGGCGGCGCTCGCGGCCGACACCGGATACGGCCTGTCCCTTGGCATCCTGACCAAGGACCTGGCCAAAGGCCTTGCCCTGGCCGAAAAAGTGCCCACCGGCATCGTGCACATCAACGACCAGACCGTCAACGACGAGGCGGTCGCGCCCTTCGGCGGCGTGCTCGACTCCGGCACCGGCGCCCGCTTCGGCGGCACCGCCAACCTCGACGCCTTCACCGAGCAGCGCTGGATCACCATGCGCGGCGACGTGCCGGTCTACCCGTTCTAGTCCTAGGAAGTAAGCAATGCGTACCCAGGTCGCCATAATCGGGGCCGGCCCCGCCGGGCTGGTCCTGGCGCACCTGCTGTCCCTGCGCGGCATCGACTCCATCGTGCTCGAACGCCAGACCCGGGCACACATCGAGGCACGCATCCGGGCCGGCGTGCTCGAACAGGGCACGGTGAGCCTGCTCGAACGGGCCGGCCTGGCCGGGCGGCTGCTGCGCGAGCGCATGGTGCACCACGGGCTGGAACTTCTCTTCGACGGGGTCGGGCATCGGATCCCGCTGACGGAGCTGACGGGTACCCCCATAACCATCTATGGACAGCATGAGCTGGTCAAAGATCTGGTAGAGGCCAGGCTGCCCCGCGGTCCGCTGCACTTCGAGGTCTCCAGGGTGGAGGTCGACCCGGTCACGCCGCGGGTGACCTTCACCCACGAGGGCGAGCACCACGAGCTGGACTGCGACGTGATCGCCGGCTGCGACGGGTTCCACGGGGTGAGCCGATCGTCCATTCCCGACGATGCGCTCACCGTGTTCGAACACGATTATCCCTACGCGTGGTTGGGAATCCTCGCTCAGGCGCCGCCGTCCTCAGAAGAATTGATCTATGGGTACCACAGCCGCGGCTTCGCGTTGCACAGCATGCGTTCGCCCATGCTGACCCGGCTCTACCTGCAGGTTCCGCCCGACGACGACCTCAGCCGCTGGCCCGACGACCGGATCTGGAAAGAGCTGCGCATCCGGCTTGCCCGCGAGGCAGGGGACTGGCAGCTTTCGGACGGCCCGATCGTCGAGCGGGGCATCACCGGCCTGCGCAGCTTCGTGGTGGACCCCATGCGGCACAGGCACCTTTTCCTGGCCGGCGACGCGGCCCACATCGTCCCCGCGACCGGCGCCAAGGGCCTCAACCTAGCCGTGGCCGACGTCGCCGTGCTGGCCGAGGCGCTCGACGAGTTCTTCACCTCCGGCAACTCGTCGCTATTGGACAGTTACTCGGAGACGTGCCTGCGCCGGGTGTGGCGGGTGCAGCACTTCTCCTGGTGGATGACGTCGATGCTGCACCGTGGGCCGGACGCCTTTGTGGAGCAGCTTCAGCTCTCCCAGCTTCGCTACGTGACAAGTTCCCAAGCGGCCGCCACCTCGTTCGCCGAGAACTACGTGGGCCTGCCCCTCGAAGGAGTTTCAAATGCGTGACAAGCCACCCTTCCGCGCCGACCATGTCGGGAGCCTGCTGCGCCCGCAGTATCTGCTCCAGGCACGGCAGACCGGGCAGGGTCGTGAAGAGGCCGAGGACAGGGCGATCCGTGACGTGGTGCGGATGCAGCGCGAGGTCGGCCTCAGATCCGCCACCGACGGCGAGTTCCGCCGCGCCTCATGGCACATGGACTTCATCTACCAGCTGGGCGGCGTGAGCAAGGCCGACGGCGAGATCACCGTGCAGTTCCGCAACGAGGCGGGCAAACTCGAGTTCACAGCGGCGGCGTTGCAGATCTCGGATCGGGTACGGCTCAACGAGCCCATCTTCGCCGGCGCCTTCACCTTCCTGAACTCCATTGTGGACGAAGGCGTCACCGCCAAGCTGACCATCCCGTCGCCGAGCATGGTCCACTACCGCGGGGGCCGGGCCGCCATCTCGCCCGACGTCTACCCGGACGAGGAGGCGTTCTGGGCCGACCTGAGCGCCGCGTACTCCGACCAGATCGCGGCCATGGCCGGACTGGGCTGCAAGTACCTTCAGCTCGACGACACCAGCCTGGCGTACCTGAACGACCCCGCGCAGCGCGAGCTGCTCGCCTCGCGCGGCGACGACGCCGAACACCAGCACCTGCGCTACATCAAGCAGATCAACGCGGCGCTGGCCGGGCGCCCTTCGGGGATGGCCGTGACGACGCACATGTGCCGGGGCAACTTCCGCTCCTCGTGGGCGGCGGAAGGCGGCTACGACTTCGTCGCCGAGGCCGTCTTCTCCTCGCTGGACGTCGACGGGTTCTTCCTCGAATACGACGACGAGCGCTCCGGAGGCTTCGCCCCGCTGCGCTTCGTGCCGCCCGGCAAGATGGTCGTCCTCGGGCTGGTCACCACCAAGCGGGGTGCCCTGGAGTCCAAGGACGACCTGAAGCGCCGCATAGACGAGGCCGCCAAGCACATCCCGCTGGAGCAGCTGTGCCTGTCGCCGCAGTGCGGCTTCTCCTCCACGGTCGAGGGCAACGTGCTGACGTATGAGGAGCAGGTCGCCAAGCTACGCCTGATCGTCGAGACCGCCACCGACGTCTGGGCCTGACGCACCAGAATGCGAAGCGGTGCTCCCGCACATCGCCCTGCGTCGGCATCACTGCCTTATTGTGCGGCGCCCGAGGACCTGATCACTAACTCGGGCGCCGCTTCCCTGCCCATCCGGGCCTGAAAGGAAATCAGAGGCGACAGGAAACCTGTGAGGTACTTGCTGGTGGGGTACAAGGATTCGCACTCCCGGACACCATTTCTCTCGCTCCCAAATGCCCGTCCCTGACTGATGCGCCACCCCGTCGTGGAGCGAGAGACCTCGGCCGGCCGGGGGAGAACAACGCGAGCGCCGGTCGGCCGAGGAGCCCCTATGGCGCGGCCTGGGTTTCGTCCTCGTCGGTGTCGCGGTTGTCCACCGGGTCGGTCATGCGTATCACGCGAGCCTCATAATCGCCTCGCATCACTCGGTTCACCTCCTTCACGATCGGCTGACAGCTGCTTTAGCTGTCTGTGCAACACCTTTCCGGCTGTCATCCTTCACCGACAGGGATCCGCCTGTTCAGAAACCACTCAGGAATCGCTTTGCCCACACCGATCCGCGACGGTGGCGTAGGATCGACACGGATAGGTGAGAGGGAAAACCCCAGGGCGGCAACATGAAACGTAAAGAATTCGCAACGCGGCGCAAAGCAATGGGGCTGAGCCAGGAGAAGCTGGCTGAGGCTATTGGCGCCGATGTGTCGTCGGTGCGACGGTGGGAACGAGGTGATTGCGAGCCGCAGCCATGGTTTCGCCCAAGGCTTGCGCACGCCCTCAAGATTTCGCTCGGCGAGCTTGCTGTCCTAATGGCTGCCCCAGCGCCGTTGGACGCCAGTGACGGACAAACCCGCCTGGCCGTCGGACCCGTTGACGCAGCCGTCAGCTTGAAGGGAGCGGAACTCATGCCCCGCCCGAACTGGCATCCTCAAATGCTCGACCAGTACGAGACACTGACCAACTCCTTCCGCCACCTCGACTACCGGGCAGGCTCAGGCTCGGTGTACACCGAAGCTGTAATCCAGCTCAACCGGATGCTGTTGCTGGCCGACGAGGTACCGCCAGGGTTGTACCAACGGTTCATCGCCGCCCTCGGCGACACCGCGCAACTGACGGCGTGGCTGGCCATCGATCAACAGAACTACGTCGCCGCCCGGCAGTACGCGGCGCTGGCGTTGTCCTGCGCTCAAGAAGCCGAAGACCCCACACTGCATGCCTATGTCCTCGGCGTGATGAGCTACCTGCATCTGCACGCCGAACGAGGACCGGATGCCGTTCGGCTGCTGGCGGCGGCATTGCGGCTGGCCGATAACCCGAGATTGGGCGTGTCCCCGTCTGTTCGTTCCTGGCTGTGCGAGGCGATAGCCGAGGCTTATGCGCTGACGGGCGACATGACGGCCGGGGCTGCATTCCTGCTCCAGGCTGAGCAGCATTTCGACCGGACGGCCGGGGATGAGGCCCCGTCCTGGCTTGGGTTCTTCAACAGCGCCGTGCACGTCACCCGGCTCAAGGGCCGCTGCCTGGTCAAGCTCGGAGATGGCCACGCCGCCACCACCGAGCTGAACCAGGCGCTGGACGGCTTGCCACCGCATTACGTCCGTGAACGCTCCGGTACGCTCATCGATCTTGCCGCAGCATGGCTGCTTCCAGGAGCCCACAGCGAGCGGGCCGCAGATCCCGAATCTGCCGCCCTCGCCGCCTATGACGCTTGGAACTTGGGCGTGCGGACCGGCTCGGGCCGTAACCAACGCCGCATTCGCCGGCTGCTGCCAAAGTTTGCGCCGTACCGTCAGTTGCCAGAGGTTCAGAGTCTGCAAGCCGCCGTGCTGTAGCCTCGTCAGGCGTGCAGGCCGCGCCGAGCTTCTACGACGTGGCGGGACCTCTGGGGATAGTTCGGTGACCCGGCGTCATTGGACGTTGCTGCTCCTGCTGTCGACGCTGTGGGGTGGCGCCTATTTGGTGATAGCCATTGCACTGCAAGGCTTCCAGCCGGTGGTTGTCGTGTTCGGACGAGTGGCTCTGGCCGCAGCCGTACTGATGCCAATCGCGTTGTACCAGGGCGTGCTGCGGCCGCTGATGCAGAGGCCGTGGTGGGCGCTGTTCACGGTGCTGCTTCAGGCCACCGCGCCACTGCTGCTTCTGACCTATGGACAGCAATGGCTACCCGTCGGGCTGACCGGCATCCTCATCGGGACGCAACCGCTTTTTGTGGCGTTGCTTGCCACCTGGCTCGATCCGCAAGAACGACCACGGGGCCTCGTCGGCGGGAGCGGTCTTCTGTTGGGCTTCGTCGGCCTGGCCCTGATCTTCGGCATCGACGTGGGCAGCAGTGGCCGTGTGCTGCTCGGCTGCCTTCTTGTTACAGGCGCAGCGATTTGTTACGCCACAGGCTCTATCCTGATCCACCGCCAACTGGGCTTCGCCCAGCCGCTCGGTGTCGCCACGGCCGCCATGTTTGTCTCCACGGCCGTTCTGCTCGTGCCGGGAGTGCTGTCACTGCCGAACGACACACCACCCATGGCCGCCACCGTCGCGCTTGTCGCCCTGGGCGTGGTCTTCACCGGTTTCACGCTTCGCCTGTTCTACGGCCTGATCGCGGATGTCGGTCCGGGCAAAGCGACCCTGGCGTTCTACGTCTCCCCGGGGATCACCGTGATCCTCGGATGGTTGCTGTTCGATGAACCGGTCACCTGGTCGACTCTTCTGGGGCTTGGAGCGATCGCAGCAGGATCAGCCCTTGTCGGTAGGCACGGGGGATCGTCGACCTAATGTGCTACGCGGAGGAGCCGCGAGTCTGTTGGCGGCTTCGCCCCGCTGCGCTTCGTGCCGCCCGGCAAGATGGTGGTGCTCGGGCTGGTCACCACCAGGTGGGCGCGCTGGAGTCCAAGGACGACCCTGAAGCGCCGCATCGACGAGGTCGCCAAGCTACGCCTGATCGTCGAGACCGCCACCGACGTCTGGGGTGGCGTCTGAGAGCCTTGCGCAGATCATGACGGGGTGGTCGTCGGGATCGGCGACGTAGGCCATCCGCTCACCCCAGGGCTGGTCGACCGGCTCCACCAGCACGGCCACGCCGCGCGCCCGCAGCTCCTCCACGGCCCGATCCACGTCATCGGTGTAGATGCACAGCTCGAACCCGCGGGTGCCGGGTGCGATCGGCCGCCCGTGCGCCCCGGTCTGCCCCTCGGTGACCGCCGCCAGCGCCAGCCCTTCCAGCCCGGCGAACTCGGGTTCGCCTTCGGGTGGGAAGGCATAGGTCACGCGCAGCCCCAGCAGGTCACGGTAGAAGGCAAGGGCGCGCGGCAGGTCGGCGGTGTAGACGATCGGAAAGGCGTCGAAGTAGCGGCTCATATCAAGGTAACGAACGGTCAGCTTTTGTGGACGGGGAAGAGGTCCTCGGCTCGCTCGACGGTGACAGCGCGAGCGAGCAGTTCCTCTAGGAGAGCGCGATCGGCGCAGCCGGTGATCTGCTGGGCCACATCGGCGGGCACGGCCAGACCGCGGGCCTCAAGCACCCGCAACACCGCCGCCGCCGCCTCCTCGACGCGGCCTTGCTCGATGCCTTCCTGCCGCCACTCGGCGTGCAGCTGGGACTCGAATCCGTACTTCGACCTCATCAGTTCTCTCCATATCTGTGCTGCCCGGCTCCGGCCCAGGCCAACTTCGGTGAACTCCACCAGAAACCCGGCGGTCGGTACGTCCACCCCGGCCAGGGCCGCGGCCAACGTCTCCAGTATCGCAGCGATGCCGCTGCTGTCGCGATGAGTCAACGCCGACAACACCGCCACCATAAGGTCTTCCCGCGCCCCCTCGACCGTCAGTTCCGGGGGTACGTTGTGCGGCCCCAGCACCAGCGGCTGAGTTATCTGCGTGGGTGCGCTCTCCAAGCCCACCTGAATGGGCTGGCGGGCCCAGCTAGCCGTCTGCGCGTCAGCCGTCACTACCAGCAGCGTCACCGGGCAGGAGTGGCGGTTGTTTAAATAGGCCACGTAATACGGCCATGAGAACCGGCGTGAGTTGTCGGGGGCCGTCTGCGACTCGATGACGATCACATGCCGGCCGGCGTCGGTGTCCACAAGCAACGCGGTGTCAAGGCGCCGCTCCAGCGGCTCGCACTCGGTCAGATCGGCATTCAGCACCGACACCGATGTCGGCTGTGGGAACTTGATGCCCAACAGGGCCTTGAAGGTGCGGGCGAAAAGGGTGGGGTCCTGCTGGAAAATCCGGTGCAGCGCTTCATGTGAGGAGGTGACCACGACGGGAAACCCTACTGTCCATCGTAGACTTTGTCAACATGGTTGAGATAGTACCGGTTAGGCGCGACGGGTTCGATGGGCTGTGATGGGCTGTTCTCGGCCTCGTACCGGTTGGCGATGTTGAAGATGCTGCCGCAGCCAGCGCAGCCGGCATCGCCGAACAGGTAGGTGAGGCCGTCCGCCAGCGTCACTTCCCCGTTTGCCGCCGCGGTGTCGTGCATCCAGCGGGCGATGCCGGTCAAGGTTGGCGGTTCGGCCGGCCGCAGGGCGAGGCGTTGGACGTCGCCGTCGTTCCAGTGCCGGATCGCCGAATAGTTCCCGTACTCACCGATGACGATGTACAGGTGCTGGGCGCAGTGCGGGCAGCTGATCCGGTAATGCTCGTCCGAGTAGTCGAGGCTGATCACGGCCCAGAAGGTGTATCCGGCGAAGGCCAGCGCGGCCTGGAAGCGCATGCGGAAGTCGGTAGCGGTGAGACCGGGAAGGGAGTCGGCGGCGAGGCGGTGCAAGGTCGCGAAGGCGTGCGGCTTGGCCCGGACGAGGTCATCTGCGTCGTGGTACTTGTGCAGTGTCCTGGCGATATCCCCGGCGAGCGTGAGCGCCTCGTCGCGGCTTTCGGTGGTGCTTTGCCCGGCAAGCGTGGCGATTTCGGGTAGTGCGGCGAAAC
>DASUXL010000164.1:0-9925 GCA_036377915.1 Candidatus Limnocylindrales bacterium | reverse complement strand
CAGCGCCGAGCCGCCGGGCGTCATGGCGTTGCGGTTGGTCGTCGCGGCCTGTGCCTGGGCCGCGAGCTGGGTGGCGAACGGTTCCGCGGCCGGGTCGTAACCGGTTCCTCTAATCTGGTCCGCCCAGCGCTGGCGGAGCGTGTCGAACTCGTCGGCGGCGAGTGCCGGTGTGGCATAGCCCAAGGCCAGCGCACCTGTCCCAAGTACCAGAGTGCGTCGAGACAGCTTCATCGGTGCCCCTTCGGTGTAGAGAACGTTTACTGTCTCCCCCGGGACACAACTTAGCGACGAAGGTGCCGTTCAGTCCATAGTCAGTCGAGAGGCCGGTAGTTGACGCCGAAGGAGTCGAGCAGGCGCAGCTGCTCCGGCAGCCGCCGTCTGAAGTCCGCGAACCCCTGCGGCTGCGACCATCCCACCTCGGCGAGCGCGCAGAGCCTCGGGAATGCGCGATACTCGACCAGCTCCGGGGTGGGCAGGTACTCCGACCACAGCTGCCCCTGCACCCCGGTCACATCGCCCGGCTCGAACGCATACGCCTTCTCCAGCGGCAGGAAACCGTGGATCGCGGTCGGCTCGCCGTCGCGGAAACCCTCGGCCCAGTCGAAATAGGCGTGCTCGCTCGGGCACGAGACCGCCTCGAACCCGGCGCGGCGCGCGGCCGGGGCGCGGGTCACGTTGCGCCAGCCGAAGAACAGCAGGCCCTTGGGCGGCTCAGCGTCGAGCAGCTCGTCCCAGACGGCGGTGCGGCGGCCGCGGGTCTCGAGGTGCGCCGCCAGTTCGCCGATCCACCAGCCCAGCAGGTCCTCTACTTTGGACAGCCCGAGCGACTCGGCCCGCGCCAGCGCCGGCGGCGAGTCGCGCCACTCGCCCGGGCGCACCTCGTCGCCGCCCAGGTGGACATACTCGAACGGGAAGACGTCGACCACCTCGTCGAGCACTCGCTTGAAGAAATCAATGGTCGATTCGTCAACGTTGAGCACCGCATCATGGATGCCCCACTTGGTGGAGACCTCCACCGGGCTGAGAGGATCATTTCCAATCTGGGGGTACGCGGCGATGGCGGCCTGAGTGTGGCCGGGCAGATCGATCTCGGGCATGATTTCCACACCCCGGCGGCGGGCATAGGCCACCAGATCCTTGAGCTGTTCCTGCGTGTAGAACCCGCCGTGCGGCTCGTTGTCGAAGCGGAAGTCCCAGTAGTGGTCCTTCATCGTGCGGGTGCGGAAGCCGCCGACCTCGTGCAGGCGGGGATACCGCTTCACCTCGAAGCGCCAGCCCTGGTCGTCGGTCAGGTGCAGGTGCAGCCGGTTCAGCTTGTGCAGCGCCATCAGGTCGACGTAGCGGTAGAGGAACTCGATGGGGTGGCACCAGCGCGCCACATCGAGCAGGCTGCCCCGCCACGGATAGCGGGGTGCGTCGACTATTTCCATGTGGGGGAGCGGCTTTCCCGGTACCCATTGGCGCAATGTCTGAACAGCCCAGCGCAGACCCGCAAGCCGGCCGCGGACCTCGAGCCCCTCCTCGCTTGCCCGCAGCCGGTATCCCTCGTCACCGTGATCGTCCACTTCGGACCATCGGCCGAACACCGGCATGCCGAGTTCGGTGAGCAGCTCGGCAATCTCGTTGGGGCCGTTGAAGGGCGAGGCCGCCGGGTCGAGTGCCCCGGGGGAGGTCACGATGCTTGTCGGGGCGGGGATCATGCAATTCTCCTTGCTACCGAGCTGCGGACGACGATGTGCGTGCCAAGGATCGTCTCACGATTGGTAGGCGCCGATTGGTGCAAGGCCATGCGGACCGCGGTGCGCCCCAGCTCCTCGGCGGGGATGTGCACCGTGGTCAGGGGCGGCCACATGTGCGCGGCCATCGGTACATCGTCATATCCCACAATGGAAACGTCCTCGGGTACGCGCAAGCCGGCCTCCCGCAAGGCCATGATGGCCCCGGCGGCGCAGCTGTCGTCGGCCGCGGCGATGGCGGTCGCCGGCAACGGTCCTTTTTGGAGCAACCCCTTGATGGTCCGGTAGCCGAAGTCGGTGCCGTGGAGTCCTCGGTACATCACCGGTTCAAGCCCGCGGTCGGCAAGCGCCCGTTGGTAGCCAACGAACCGCGGCTCGCTGGTGGTGAAACCCGGTATGCCGCCGAGGTACATGACCCGCTCGTGCCCGGCCGAGAGCAGGTGACTGGTCGCCGCGTAGGCGCCGCCCTCGTTGTCGTAGTGCGCGACGAGCGCCGGCACGTCCTCACCGAGCCCTGGCCGTCCACATAGGACAAGGTGCGAGCCGGCGGAGTTGAGCGCCTGGGCGTACTGGACCAGCTGCTTGCGGTACTCGGGCGTCTCGGTCACGCCGCCCACGATGATCACCGCGTCGGCGCCCTGCTCGCGCATCATCTTGATGTACGCGAGCTCGCGGTCCGGCTCGGAGCGGGTGGTGCAGACCAGGCACAGCCGCCCCTCCTGCGCGGCCTGCTGCTCGGCGCCCTGGATGATCATGGCGTAGAACGGCGTGACCACCTCGCGGGTCAGGATCGCGATCGTCTTCTGGCCCACCCCGGCAAGCGCGCGGGCGTGCACGTTCACCACGTAGTCGAGCTCTTTTACCGCGCGCAGCACCTTGGAGCGGGTCGCCGGTGCGGTCGGATAGTTGCCGGCGAGCACCCGCGAGACCGTTGCCACCGAGACTCCCGCCCGGCTCGCCACATCGCGGATGGTGGAGCGACGTTCCTCGCCCGGGCTCGCGCCGGGCTGGTCAGCACGCCTGCGCGGCATCGTCCCCCCAGTGTTTCAGTAAACGGTTACCGTCAGATGGTGCAACGTACCTTACTCACCTGTCAACAAGCCGGTGCCGGCGACTGGAAGGCATGGGCTAGCTTGGGGCCCGTGACAAGACGTTCCGCCCAGATGCGCCTGGAGGATTTGCTGCGCACTGCCGTCGAGGTCATCGTCGAGCGCGGGTTCGCCAACACCCGCACGGCAGATGTGGCCAAGGCCGCCGGAGTGAGCCAGGCGCTGGTGTTCTACCACTTCAATACGAAGGACGCCCTGTTGGCCCAGGCGTTCGAGTACGCGGCCGAGCAGGACCTTGCCCGGCTGCGCACCGTGATCGACTCCCGCGACCTCCCGCTGGACAAGCTCAGGCGACTGCTGAGACTCCTTGCCCCCCAAGGGCGTTCCCGTTCCTGGCTGATGTGGATCGACGGCTGGTCGGAGGCGCTGCGCGTGCCCGAACTGGAGCAGGTGTCGCGCCGCCTGGACCTGATGTGGAAACAGGCCCTGACCGATGTGATCGAGGCCGGGGTCAAGGACGGCACGTTCGAGTGCGACGACCCGTTCGGGGCAGCCTGGCGGATCAACTCCGTGATCGACGGGCTTGCGGTGCAGCTGATGGTGCACGAAAAGGTGATCACGAGGCGGCTGGCGTTCGAGTGGATGCGGGTGGCGGCTGCCCGGGAGGTGGGACTCGACCCGGGCCAACTGTCGTGACAATATTCGCGCTGTGTCCGACGCGATCCAACAGGTTCACACACTGCGGCGCGATGGCGTCGCGCTCGTCCTGACCCAAACCGCCGATGAAATGGCCCGGATCGTCCACTGGGGTGGAGATCCGGGCCCGACCGTGCCCGCCGCGGCCTTCGGGTTAACCGGCCTGCCGCTGCTGCCCATGCAGCACGAGGGCTGGGCCGGGCGGGCGGCCGTGACCGGCGACCGCGCCGGGCGCTGGCCGCACCTGCGGCTCCGGCCCCAAGCCGTCAACTTGACTGAATCGACCATTGACGCGATCCATGTTGACGACGAGGCGGGCGTCGAGATCCAGTGGACACTCGAACTCACGGATCAGGGCGTCGCCAAGGTGCGGCAGAGCCTGCGCAACCGGGGCGAGGGCGTGTGGACGGTGGGCGGGCTGCGGTGCGTGCTGCCGATCCCGGACGGCGCCACGGACCGGCTCGACCTGACGGGGCGGTGGGCGCTGGAACGGGTACCGCAGCGCGGGGCCTTCGGTTTCGGTGTCCACAGTAGACAGAATTGGCGCGGGCGCACGGGGCATGACTCGACGACGCTGCTGTGTGTGGGGAGCGAGGGATTCGCCAACCGTGCCGGCGAGGTCTGGGCGGTCCACGTCGGGTGGAGCGGCAACCACGAGCACAGCGCCGAGCGCCTGCCCGACTCGGTCGGAGCGCTCGGCGGCGGAGAACTCCTCGACTCGGGCGAGGTCCGGCTCGAACCCGGCGAGACCTACGAAACCCCGTGGGTCTACTTCGCCTACTCGGCGGCGGGGCTCGATGGGGTGCGTGACCGCTTCCACCGGCTGATCCGGGCGCGCGAGACGCACCCGCGCACGCCGCGCCCGGTCGTGCTCAACACGTGGGAGGCGGTCTACTTCAACCACGACCTGGACAAGCTGAAAGCCTTGGCGGACAAGGCGGCCGAGGTCGGCGTGGAGCGGTTCGTCCTGGACGACGGCTGGTTCCGGCACCGCCGCGACGACCACGCCGGGCTCGGCGACTGGTATGTGGACGAATCAATATGGCCACATGGACTGAATCCACTCGTCGACCACGTCCACTCCCGGGGCATGCAGTTCGGCCTGTGGTTCGAGCCCGAGATGGTCAACCCCGACTCCGACCTTGCCCGCGCCCACCCGGAGTGGATCCTGGCCGCGCCCGGCCGCCTGCCCGCGGAACTCCGCCAGCAGCACGTGCTCAACGTCGCCCGGCCGGAAGTCTTCGACTACCTCCTGGAGCGGATCGATGCCCTGGTCAAGCAGTACCGCATCGACTTCATCAAGTGGGACCACAACCGTGACCTGGTCGAAGCGACAACCGCCGACGCCCGAGCCGGAGTGCACGCGCAAACCCTTGCCGTCTACCGGCTCCTGGACGAGCTGCGCACCCGCCACCCCAACCTTGAGATCGAGTCCTGCTCATCCGGCGGCGCCCGGGTCGACCTGGGCATCCTGGAGCGAACCGACCGGGTGTGGACCTCGGACAGCAACGATCCCGTCGACCGGCAGCAGATCCAGCTGTGGACCGGGCTGCTGCTGCCGCCCGAGCTGATCGGCGCGCACGTCGGCCCGACCCGCACGCACGTCACCGGCCGCGTCACCGACCTCGAAATCCGCTGCGCCACGGCGCTTTTCGGCCACGCCGGGATCGAGCGCGACATCACCGAGTGCGACGCGGACGAGCTGTCAACGTTGACCGGATGGATCGACCTGTACAAGTCAACCCGCGACCTGCTCCACACCGGAACGGTCGTCGTCCCGGACATCGCCGACCCGAGCGCGGTGGTGCACGGGGTGGTTTCACCCGACCGGACCCGGGCGATGTTCAGCTATGCCCAGATCTCCAGCGCGGTGGGGAACACGCCCCTGCGGCGCGCGCCGATGCGCCTGCGCCTGCCGGGCCTCGACCCCTCGGCCGTCTACCGCGTCACGGTGGCGCTCGGGCCGCACGGCACCGGGCATGCCGTAGCACCGCCAGAAATTGACGGCGCACGGTGGACGGGACGCGCGCTGGAGACGGTCGGCCTGCCCGTGTCACGCCTCAACCCCGCCGACGCGATGGTCATAGAGTTGCGGTCATGACGGTGATGAACGGACGCTGGATCGAGAACGCGGTCATCTATCAGGTGTACCCGCGCAGCTTCGCCGACGGCAGCGGCGACGGCGTCGGTGACATCGCCGGAATCCGCGCGCGCCTGCCATACCTTCGCGAACTGGGCATCGACGCGATCTGGCTGAGCCCGTGGTACGTCTCGCCGATGGCGGACGCGGGCTACGACGTGGCCGACTACCGCGACATCGACCCGCTCTTCGGCAGCCTCGATGCCGGCGTCCAGCTGATCAACGAGGCGCACGCGTTGGGGCTCAAGGTGATCCTCGACATCGTGCCCAACCACTGCTCCGACCGGCATCCGCTGTTCCAGGCGGCGCTCGCGGCCGGGCCCGGCTCGCCCGAGCGCGAGTATTTCTGGTTCCGGGACGAGCCGCCCAACGACTGGCAGTCGCACTTCGGTGGTCCGGCGTGGACCAAAGTGCCCGATGGGCAGTATTACCTGCACATGTTCGCGCCGGAGCAGCCCGACTGGAACTGGGAACATCCGCTGGTGCGCAAGGAGTTCGAGCAGACGCTGCGATTCTGGTTCGACCTGGGTGTCGACGGCTTCCGCATCGACGTCGCGGATCATCTCGTCAAGGACCTCGACACACCCGGCGGTTACTTCAACCAGGAGGGCGTCCATGAAATTTACCGGTCGTGGCGAAGCATCGCCGATGGGTACCCCCGGAAAAGGATTTTTGTTGGAGAGCTGTGGGATCCGGATTTCACAAGCTACCTTCGCGCGGACGAGCTGCACACCGGATTCAACTTCGCGTTCCTGTCCTGCCCATGGGACCCCGGCCTGATACGCGAAATCATCACGACCACCCTCGACACGCATGCGGAAATCGGCGCGCCGCCGACCTGGGTACTGTCCAATCACGACGTTGTGCGGCACGTGACCCGTTACGGCCGCACCGATACCGGGCACTACTGGATTCCCGACCTGGACGGCTCCAACGCCGACCTCGCGCTGGGCACGAGACGCGCCCGCGCGGCCGTGCTGCTGACGATGTCGCTGCCCGGATGCGCGTATGTGTATCAGGGTGAGGAGCTGGGGTTGCCCGAGGTCGAGGACATTCCCTTTGCGCTGCTTCAGGATCCGCGCTGGATGCGGTCGGGCGGCACAGACCGTGGCCGCGACGGATGCCGCGTGCCGCTGCCGTGGTCGGGATCGGCGCCGCCGTTCGGTTTCAGCGCGGACGGCGTGGCGCCCTGGCTGCCGCAGCCGCAATCATGGGCGCAGTTGACGGCCGAGGCGCAGGACGGTGACGCGAAGTCGATGCTGGAGCTGTACCGGACCGCGCTGCGCCTGCGCCGCACCTGGACCAGCGAGCAACCGCTGGGCAGGCAGACGGCCGGCGGCGTGGCAGTCGGAGGGGTGGCGGCCAGTGAGCAGGTGGTCGGCGGGGCGGCCGTCGGCGGGCTGAGCTGGGTGGAACTGGGCGAGGCGGTCATCGCGTTCCGGCGCGGTGACCTGATGTGCCTGGTGAACTTCGGCGGGGAGCCCGTGGCGCTTCCGGCCGGCGGCGAGGTTGTTCTCTCAAGCGTGCGGGTCACCGACTCCGTACCGAGCGACGCCGCCGTCTGGGTGCGCCTGCCAGATTGATATGTAGCCGGCTCACCCACGCCTCGACTTGATGAGTGTGTCGATACCGTCGAGCAGAAGATTGAGGCCGAAGACGAAGTCCGCGTCCTCGATCCACTCCTCGGCCTCGCCAAACGCACCCTCGCTGACCGCCCTGGACAGCGCCGGATACTCATCGGCGTCAAGCACTTCGGCGAGGACATTGGCGTACCCGAGCGGCCCGCCCGCCCCGCTGCCATCCACCGAACCGGACGTCAGTTGCAGGGTGAGCCCGGCTTGGCTCGAGGCGTAACCGGTCAGCGTCGCCGCGATGTTGATTTTCTCGCCCTCACCGAGTCCGGTCGAGGACAGGACAGCCATGGCCCGGTCCAGCCAGCGCAGGCCGCGCGGGCCCATGGGCGGGGTGAGACGGGCGATGTAGAGCATCCACGGCCGGGCCAGATAAAAGTCGCGGTTGGCGCGGGTCCACTCGGCCAAGTATTCGCGCCACGGCCGACCTGCCGGGTCGGGCGGTTCCGGCGCTGCCGCGTCAGCCATCGTCACCAGCAGCTCATCCTTGCTGCCGACATAGCGGTACAGGGTCATCGTCGCCACGCCCATGCGCGAGGCGACGCTGCTCATCGTCACCTTTGCCAGCCCGTCGGCGTCCGCGATCTCGATGGCGGCGGCGGTGATCCGCTCCAGGTCGAGGCTGGGGCGCGGGCCGTGACGGGAGCCGGTCTCGCGGCCCCACATGCGGGCCACGACCCCGGGAAGGCGGTCAAGGGGAGGCCCGGCAGGCGGGTTGCTGGCGGGTGGGTTGCTGGCAGGCGGGTTGCCGGCGGGTCGGCCGGCACCGGCGGTAGGGCCGGCGGTAGGGCCGGCGGGCGGGTTGGGGGCAGGTGGGCGGCTGCTGGCGGCGTCCCCGGCGGTAGGGCCAGCGGGCGGGTTGGCGGCGGGCGGGTTGCCAATGGGTGGGCGGCTGGCGGCGGCGCCAGCAGAAGGGCCAGCGGGCGGGTTGCCGGCGGGACGGCCGGCACCGGACGGGGTACCGGAAGATTCGCTCAACTCTGTATCTCCTATTCTGTATCAGCTACACTGTATCGCATACGCAGATGGGAGGTCCCGTGATACACGCTCATGAGCTGGTCAAATCGTTCGGCGCGACCCGGGTGCTGGCCGGTGTCAACCTCGACGTCGCCGCCGGAGAACTGCTCGCCCTGCTCGGGCCGAACGGCTCCGGCAAGACGACAACGGTGCGCATCCTGACCACACTCCTGCGCGCCGACTCTGGCACGGCCACGGTCGCCGGCCACGACGTGGCGCGCGAAGCGGCGGCGGTGCGGCGAAGCATCGGGCTTACCGCGCAGCATGCCACCGTCGACGAGATGCTGACCGGCAGGGAGAACCTCGATCTGTTCGCCGGCCTGAACCATCTTGGCCGCGCTGTGGCCCGGCGCTGCGTGGCCGAGTTGCTGGACCGCTTCGACCTCGCGTCCGCGGCCGACCGGGGTGTGCGCACCTACTCCGGCGGGATGCGCCGCCGCCTCGACCTCGCCGCAAGTATGGTCGCCGCGCCACGCATCCTGTTCCTCGACGAGCCCACCACCGGCCTCGACCCGCGTAGCCGCGCCGAGCTGTGGACGGTAATCCGGGAGCTGCTCGCCTCGGGCACCACCATTTTGCTGACAACGCAGTACCTGGAGGAGGCCGACCAGCTCGCGGACCGCATCGCCGTCATCCACGACGGCCGGATCGTCGCGGACGATACCCCGGCGGCGCTCAAACGCCAGGTCGGCTCGGAGCGGCTGGTGCTGCTCCTTGCCCATGACGGCGACATCGCGCACGCGAGCACCCTCCTCTCCGCAGAACCGGGCCGGGAGATGACCGTGCCGCTGCACAGCCCCGACCATCTTCGCAACGTGCTCAACCGGCTCGGCGACGCGGGCATCGAGCTTGAGCATGTCGAGCTGCGAACGCCCACATTGGACGACGTCTTCTTCGAAATGACCGACAAGCCGACCGACAAGTCGACCGACAAGCCGACCGACAAGTCGACCGATAGGGGAGTGACGGTATGACGACCGTGCCATCGGACCTTGGCAGGCTCACTGTGCGCGCGGTACGCCGCGACGGGCGCCGCCTCGACGCCTTGCTCATCAACATGATCCTGCCCGTGCTCATCATGGTGGTGTTCGTCTACGTGTTCGGCGGGGCGATATCGACCGGCGCGAGCGGCCTTAGCTACATCGAATTCGTCGTGCCGGGGGTGCTGCTGATGGCGGCGGGCTACGGCGCCGCGTTCACCGCCGCCAACATCGCCGCGGACATGAACGAAGGCATGATCGATCGCTTGCGTACCTTGCCAATCGGCGCCTGGGTGGTGCCCGCCAGCCACGTGGCGGCCTCGCTCGTGCGCAACACCGCCGCCGCCGCGATCGCCCTTACCGCCGCGATCGCGCTGGGTTTCCGCCCGCAGGCGACCCCGGCCGGCTGGGCGCTGACCGCCGCGCTCATCGCCGGGTACATCCTGGCGATCTCGTCGGTGAGCGTGATCTGGGGACTCCTGGTCAAGTCGACCCAAGCCGCTGAGGCGTTCAGCTTCATTGTCCTGTTCCTGCCATACGTCTCCAACGGTTTCGTCCCGGCCGAGACGATGCCGCTGGTGCTGCGCGGCTTTGCCGAACATCAGCCGATCACGCCACTGGTCGAGACGCTTCGTGCCCTGCTGCTCGGCCAGGATCCGGGCCGAGCAGGTTGGCT
>DASUXL010000163.1:0-2873 GCA_036377915.1 Candidatus Limnocylindrales bacterium | reverse complement strand
CCGACCCTCGCGGGAATCGGTAGCTGGCGGGAGTCGAGCTCCTCGACCAGCCCGGGTAGGTGCCGCCGCAGCACCGCGACGGCGTCGAGTCCCAGCTGGGCGCGGTCCGGGTCGGGAAGCGGCAGGTCCGAGGCGACGCAGTAGATCGGGCGGGGTGGCGCGGGCGCCAGCAGCGCCAGCGCGATTGCCTGACAGGCATCGCGAACATCCACACCGGTCGAAAGCTTACGCATCTGGTAGTCGACTTGTGAAGGATAGAAGAACCGTCCGAACCTCAACGCGATGGAGCGCCGCGGCCCGTACCGGAGCATCAGGCGCTCGGCGGCGAGCTTGCTCAGGTCGTATACGTCCTCAGGAGACGGCTCGGTATCGTCGGTGAGCACCCGGGCGGGCATGCCGGCGGGTGTGCCGGAACCATAAACCGACATCGAGGAGGCGAGGACCACCTGGTTGGTCTCTGTCGCGGCTTCCAGGATGTGCTGCGTGCCGAGCACGTTGGTGTTCCAGATCTCGCTGCGCGACGTGCCGGCGACCAGGTGAGCACCGTGGAGCGCCGCGAGGTGGCACACCTGCGTACAGCCCGCCAGTGCGTTCCGCAACGCCTTGCCATCCAACAAATCGCATCGATGAAACGACACCCGTTCCGCGGGTAGCGGCGCAACCGTGTCGACGACCCGCACCCGGTGGCCGGCGCTGGCCAGAAAATAGGTCAGCCAGCTGCCGAGCCGGCCGGAACCACCGACCACGGCGACGGTCATCTCGGGGGCGGTTCGCAGGCGATCGAGCCAGTCGGGCGGGTGTTCGTCAACCTTGCCGAACAACGCTCCTCCTTATCGCGGTTGCCATCACGAAGTGCGCGGGCACCTGGACCGCGAGCGCCAGGTGTCGATCATTGAAGGCGGAAAACCCATGCTCAGGCCCGATGACGTCGGGCTTCCGCCGTGGAACCAAGACCACCTACTCCTCGCCGGGCAACCATACGCGGAGGCACGATGGTTGGCCCTCAGGTAACGACTTGCTTAACAAGAATTTTCCACGGCATGTCCCGCCGCAACAAACAATGTCGAGAACAGGACAGGACACACTCCTGCGATGCCTTTAAACATTTCCAGGTAGCGCAGGACAAGCGTGGAGGTCAGACGGCACCCGGCCTCGGCCGCCCGGCGCGCGAGCCGACGGCGGTGCCAGGCCGGCGCCGGCCCGACCCTTGTCCTCGCCGTAGGACGGTGTGCGGTAGGCCACTGTCCGGATCGGTCACATAGGCGGCAGCCAGGTCGTCCCCGGTATGACGGCCCGTTTCAGGTAGCCCGGAGCGAGGGGAGCGCCATGCGGACAGAGGCGGATTTCGAACAGGTCGGCACCGCGTCGCGGCGCGACGGGGTCGAGGTCGTTCGCTACCAGCCGCGGTTCGCTCCCGGCAGCGATGCCGGGCGGCGGGCGCGGCGCCTGGTCATCGGGTTGTTCGTGCTCGCCGGAGTGGCGGCCGCGACCGTAGTGGTGGCGTATCTCACATGGCCGAGGGACGACCAGCGTTACACCAGCGTGCTCGGGATCGCCGCGGCGGTTGCCCTGGCGGCGCTCGGGTCGGGCGTGGTGTCGGTGTCCATGCTGTTACCGGTGGAGACGGCGGTCGAACGGCGACCCGACGACCGCCCGGCCGGGCGGGACCAGCGCCGCCTCACACTGCCGCTCACCCGCCGGCCGTTGCTCACCGGTGCGGTGGCGCTCGGTGCCGTGACGGCAGCGGCCCCGTTCGCGGCCCGGCTGCTCCGGGACCCGCACGCGCCGGCCGACCGCCGGCTCGACGTGTCTCCTATGGAGCACACCGGCTGGCACCCGGCGCGCAACGGCGGGGACCCGGTCCGGCTGGTGCGTGAGGACGGTACGCCGATCCGCCCGGCCGAGGTCAGTGTCGGTGGCCTGGTCACGGCCTTCCCCGGTATCCCGGGCGGGACGGGCAACCAGCACGCTGACTCGCCGGTGATGGTTATCCACCTCCGCCGGGAGGACGCCGCGCGGCTGCGGGAGAACCTGTACGAGGTGAACCACGACAGCCTGGTCGGCGACTTCGTCGCATATTCGAAGATTTGCACCCATGTCGGGTGTCCGGCAAGCCTTTACGAGCAGCAGACGGATAGGTTGCTGTGCCCGTGCCACCAGTCACAGTTCCTGGTCACCGACAACGCCCGGCCGGTGTTCGGCCCGGCCGCCCGGTCACTGGCCATGCTGCCGATCGCGGTGGACGACCAGGGCTTCTTCGTAGCCACCTCCGACTTCCGGGTTCCGGTGGGACCCTCGTACTGGGAGCGATAGATGACTCCGCTACGCACGTTGCGCGACAAGGTGTTTCCCGACGGCTGGTCGTTCCTGCTCGGCGAGATCGCACTGTGGTCGTTCGTGGTGCTGCTGCTGACCGGCAGCTACCTGGTGCTCTTCTTCGATCCGTCGATGGAGCCGGTCACCTATTACGGCAGCTACGCGCCGCTGCGGGGGGTGGAGATGTCCCGCGCGTACGCGTCGGTGCTGGACATCTCGTACGAGGTCCCCGCCGGCCTGCTGATCCGGCAGATGCACCATTGGGCGG
The DNA here is from genome assembly GCA_036377915.1 of Candidatus Limnocylindrales bacterium. Lineage (GTDB taxonomy): Bacteria > Actinomycetota > Actinomycetes > Mycobacteriales > Micromonosporaceae > Allorhizocola. Next base: position 289 of record DASUXL010000163.1, on the reverse strand, counting down.
CGATGCTGCTCATCGCCTCGATCCTGACGCACCTGCTCCGGGTGTTCTTCACCGGCGCCTTCCGCGCCCCGCGCCGGTTCAACTGGGTCATCGGCGTGGGCCTGTTCTGGCTGGCGCTGGCGCAGGCCTACACCGGATACGCCAAACTGGACGACGCGCTGTCGGGGACCGGCCTGCGGGTGGCGCACGCGATCATGCTGTCGATCCCGGTCGCAGGCAGCTGGGTCGCCAGCACGGTGTTCGGCGGCGAGTTCCCCGGCACCGTCATCATCGGCCGGCTCCACGCGGT
>DASUXL010000162.1:0-14863 GCA_036377915.1 Candidatus Limnocylindrales bacterium | reverse complement strand
TGGCAAGCGCCCGCAACCGGTAGTCACGGCCGAAGCGCAGCACGGGCAGGCCCGCCGGAGCCGGCCAGGTCTTCACCTTCAGCTGCGGGTCGGATGGCTTCTGCGGCCCGGGATCCGGCGCGCCCAGCACATCCGGGTCGTCATGCTCCAGAAGCGACAGTCCGGGGCGGGCGGCGGCGAGGTTCTCGCCGTGCCAGCGGGCGAGATACTCGGCGAGGTAGAAGTCGTCGGTGCCATCGTTTACCCGCTGGGTCGCGGCGGCGGTGACCGTCCCCTCCTCGCGCAGCGTGCCGCTGCTGCTCGGGACGAAGGCGGTGTCCACATTGCCCAGTGAGAGGAAGTGGTACCGGACATCGCGTTCACACAACGAGAACCAGCGCCCGCGAGCCACGTCATAGGCCTGCCAGCGCAACCCGTGCAGCAGCGACGCCGCGTCAAGGGTTACCGAAGCCGGGCTCATCAGCGCCTTGCCGAACTTTGCGTTGATGGCGACGGCCTGCCCGGTCCGCGCCACGGCCAGCCCCGCCGAGCGCAGCGACGGCAGGAACTGCACCTCATCGGACTGCGCGTACTGCATATTGTCGGCGAACTGGCGCAGCTTGATCGCCGCGCCGTCCACGTCGATGGTGACCACCGGGAAGCCGGAGCCGGCAAGCGCCAACCGGTTGTTCACGATTTCGCCGCCCGTCTTCGGCCAGAAGTAGCCGGTGCCAAAGGTTGCCGCCGTCGCCGGGGTCAGGTGGCTCGTCGGTGGGCTCAGGCTCGGCGGGACCACCTTCACGGTGGTGTCACCGGGCAGCAGGCCACCGACCGGCACCAGGAGGTCAAGCGTCAGGCCAAGATGGTGTTGCAGGATGGGGTACTCCATGAGCAGCGAGACGACCTGATGGAAGTCCAATGTGGTGTCGGCGAACGGGCGCGGCGCCACCGGCTTCCCCTTCGGCAGCGTCCAGTGGAACCGTTGCAGCTGAAGGAAATCTGTCAGATCGTTGGGCGCGGCCGGTGGCAGCGCATAGATCTGGGCACCTGTCCGATCGCGATAGAGGCCGTCGACGGTACCCAGAAAAGTCCGCTCGTCGTTGCGGGGACGCTTGATCCGGCGGATCGTCCCCACCTCCTGCCACAGGCCGCCGGGCCTGCCCTGCTCCTCCGGGCGCTCGTTGAGCACCCCGGCGTAGAGAACCTTGATGGCGTCGAGGATGTTCTTCACCGGGTACGAGCGAATCTTCCTGGTGGTGAAGTCGGCCACCTTGAACGGCCGCACCAGCATGCTCGCCGGAAACAGCGCGGGCCAAAGGCTCGGCTTCAACACCGCCTTGTCCGGCACCAGGTTGGCGTGCGTGACCCCGCCGACCTGAAGCGACAGCGTGAATCCGGCCGCCGCGACCCTCGCCGTCCAATTCGGCCAGTCGGCGTAGACGCCGAGGGTCTGGTTCGTCTCCGGGATGCTCGACAGCCGGGGCGAGACCAGGCAGCGCACCTTGAGCATGCCGGTCGCGGTGTCGATGCCGTTGGGGACAGCCGTCCACATCACGGTCTGCACGAGTGCCATCGTTCTCGTCTCCTTAGAACGCCGCTGGATCGAACATCGCGGTGTACTCCGCCCAGTGGGCCGGGGAAGTCATGTCCGCGAAGGTCTTTGGGGTGCTCGCCGTCGCAATCGCGAGCTGGGCTTGGGATGAGCTGTCGTCGCCGCCCTCGAAGGTCTTCTTGATCGGGCCGAGCGTCACGCTGGCGCTGAAGAACAGCACCTCGATCGAGACGGTCAGCTGCGCCTCGCCCCAGACGTGCTTGGGGTTCTCCTCGTAGGTGAAGGCGAGGTAGAACTCGAGCGCCAGCGTGATCAGTCCGAGGATGTTCAGCTCGCCGTTGAGGCGCAGGTACCCGGTCAGGCGCACGCCGTCGTCGACGCTGTCACCGTCGTTGTCCCCGATCGCCAGGTAGATCCCGGCCATCGCGCTGATGCTGCCGCTTGCCACCCCGATGTCAAGGGCCAGCTTGGCGCCGAACTCCAGGGACAGCTCGAACAGCTCGAACAGGTCAAGGCCGAGCGTGAGCGCGACCGACCCGCCGCCGCCGAAGCACATCACGGTGAGGGTGAAGGGGTTGTTGCGTTCGGCGAAGTTGAACCGCAGCCGCATCGCGCCGCCGTCGAAGAACAGGTCGGCGCGGGCGCCGAAGCTGATGTTCTCCAGCAGCAGCGTGCCGCAGGCCACCGGCGGCAGGGTCAGGTTGTAGCCGGCCTGAATCCCCTTCGGCGAGATGTTGACGTAACCGCCGTTCTCGGGGACCCCACCCGCGGCCGATAGCGAATTGCCCCCGCCGCCGCCGCTGGACATGAACTCGCGCAGCACGTTGACGAACTCGAGCGCGCCGACGAACAGCACGTCGTTGATGCCGACCGTGATGTCGGGCTTCTGGCCATCCTTGGTCTTGAACCCGAACTTGTCGAACAACAGGTTGATCACCGCGACCGGGCCGACCGCCACCACCGTGAAGTTGGTTATCTCCCCTTCGACGCTCGTGGAGGGCGGCCGCCCGTCAAGGTAGGTGTGCGCCTTGGCGCTGAGCATCAGCTTCGCCTGGTTGCCGTTCATCTCCTTGAGGAACAGGCCGTCGATGCTCTTGAGGCTGGTGGTCTCCCACTCCAGCGAGGTGAGCACCCCGCCCTCGATCTCGGTGGTCAGCAGGCGCGGGACCTCCGCCCCGAACCCGACTATCTCCAGGATCTCGATCAGGCTTACGGCACCCAGCACCTTCGGGTCGGCGCCGGCGAAGAAGTCCGCCGGGTCGAACTTGTTCGGCACCGAGCTGCCGGCGTTGGGCGCGTCGATCGGGCCGGTGGCCGCGGACAGGGCGCTGATCGTCATGTCGGGCGCCGCCACCCCGCCGGAAGCGTTGGTGCCGTATGAAAGCGAGACCGGGTTGGCGAGGGCGGCGAAGACCCGGGCGGGGTTGGTGGGCAGGTCCCCGTCGGTGATCCAGGTCGGGTGCAGGGTGATGGTCTGCGGCGTGGTCGCCGCCCCGCCCCGGATCCGGTCGACCGCGTCGAGCCGGGCGCCCGCCTCCAGCATGAACGGGGTGAAGCCCCAGATGAAATGGCCTCCCGGCACCGGCTGCTCGAGGATGTACGCGTGGCAGCCGAAGGTGAAGGTCTTCAGCGGATAGGCGGTCTCGCCACTCGTGTCGCCTCCGAACTTGGCCAGCGCCACCTTCTGCCCGCCCAGGTCGACCGTGCGCCGCGCCGCCACCGGGGCGCTCTCGTAGTAGGTCTTCAGGGTCTGTATCGCCCCCGACCTGCCGAACGTGTCCGACACGTAGATGAGCGGCATGGCGAACCGGACGACGCGCCCCTCGCAGTCCTCGGCCTCAAGGTCCCACATGAAGTCGGCCCAGTTGCCCAGCGCGCCGACCCGCGGCCAGAAGGCATCGCGGCCGTAGTAGCCGGTGCCGACCGGGATCTGGGTCCCTTGCTCCGCACCCGAGGGCGCATCGAACGGCGCCAGGCTCGGCGTCACCTTCGTCAGGATGCGAATCTTCTTGAGCGGCAGGTCCCGCAGCTCATTCGGCAGCAGGCTCGGCGGGATGTCACAGTTCTCGTAAACCAGCTCGCGATCGCGCGGTACCAGCAGGAACCGCTGGCGCAGCGCGGCCACCGGCTCGCCGTTGGGGGCGTCCTCGAACTTGCGCTCGGTGATGGTGATCAGCTCAAGCCGGTGCCGGATCGGCCACGCCCGGCCCGCGTCGACGACCTTCACGAAGTGGTCGCGGCCCATCGTGGCGACGTGCAGCCACTCCTTGAGGTCCACGCCGTCCGGGCGGGTCTCCCACGTGCCCTTCGACTTCAGCCACGCGCCCGAGGAGCTCAGCGCCAGCTGGTCGACGTCGATCGGTTGCGGCACATAGACCTGGCTGCCCGACATCTGGTCCCAGCGGGCGGTGAGGCGGACAAGGCCGCACCGCTCGTCCGGGCGCAGCGAAGTCCTGCCGGGCGGTGCCGGGTCGGTGGTGTTCTCCACGTCCGGTGTCCAGATGACCCGCGCTTTCGTGCCCTTGAGCCGGGCATTCCAGAGCACGCTGCGCCCGCCGGGTCCGGGGACCGGCACCATCGCGTGGGCCCACTCGCCATCGGCATCCGGTGACAGCACGACCTTCCACGGCACCTCAAGCGCCGTCTCGACCGGCGAGGGCGCCCGCACGGCCGCCGGTCCGATCGCGTGCGGTGCCAGGCTTGGCAGCAGATCCTTCCAGGCCATCACGGTGCCGAAGGTGTAGGGCAGCGGCGTCACCGGTACCTTGAACGCCAGCCGGCTCGACCCGGCCAGCATGGTCGGCGCCGGGATCTCCAAAGGCTCGTTCGTCACCTCGTCGAAGGCGTGCTCGGCCAGGTGCTGCGGGCCGAAGTCCACCACGATGAACGCCTCGGTGGCGGGGTCCACTTTGACCAGTTGCGCCGGCCCGGTCCTGTCCAGGGTCAGGTTGTAGAACTCCAGCCGCAGCGACAGCTGGTCCGCGCGGCGGTGGATCGCCTTGGTGAATGTCGGGGTCTGGCGCAGCCGCACCTTGGGCAGGCCGCCGGCCGGGGCCGTCTCAGGCTCGGCCCCTTCCAGCCCGAGCACCACCCCCACGGCACCGGCGAGCCCGCCCGCGCGCAGCACACTCCTGCGATCGATTCCCATTGCTCAGCCTCCAATCAGGACTTGCGGGTCACGGTGTAGGTGCCGCTGCCCGACTTGTTGACAAGCACGACCGCGCAGCCGCCCGGCGCCGATGACGGCGCGGTCCAGGTGAGCGTCTCCGTGCCCGAGGCCAGCTGCGGCGCCACCGCGCTGGCGAGTGGCCGCCCCCGCACCCAGCTCGAGGACGTCGCGGTGGAGCAGAACAGCGACAGTTCGGCGTTGAGCCCGGCGGCCTGGGTGACCTCGATCTTCACGGCGGCGCCGGCCGCGATGACCGTCTCCCAGACGGCCACCGGGTTGCCGGCTGTCATCCCCACCGACACCGCCTGCCCGATCCCGGCGGTGAAGCTCGCCTGGACGTACTTCAGGTCGTAGGCGCCGGAACCGGAGTAGCGGTAGACCTGCGGGTAGAACGTGCCCAGCGGTTTGCGGCCGGGGTTGGAGTCGATCACCACGAAGTCGGGATTGGACGCTCCCATCGTGCTTGTCGCCAAAGGGATCCCGGACAGGTCGAACGAGGCGAACAGCCGCAGGTCATAGTCGGCACCGGAAGGCGGCCGGATCGCCATCACCGACCACCGCTGGGTTGTCGTGGTGTAGCGGAAGTTCTGCGCCGGAACGGGCGTGCGGCGGCTGATCGCCAGGGCGTTGGTCATCGGGTCGCGCAGCCCGTAGTCGATCGTGTTGGCGTACAGGGTGGACAGTGCGTTGACCCCCACGAGCGGCAGATCGGACAGCCGGTGCAGGCGCTGACCCCAGGAGTGGTTGAGCAGCATCGCCCAGATCGGATCGGGCCCGGCCGACAGGCGGTCCCACGGCGCCTCGTTCGCCGAGTCCGAAAGGTCAAGCAGCGCACCGGCCACCCGCCCCTCAACCGCGTCGCCGGTGTCCCAGCCGGGCGTGTCCCAGTCCGCCGTCTCCAGGTTCTCGTGGAAGACGAGCGTGCCGATCTGCCAGTCCATCACCGGATCGGCGAAGACCTGCACCGCCACCCAGTCGGCGAAGCCATTGACCCACGCGCAGTTGACGGTCGTTTGCTTTCCTATCTGGGTACCGCTTCCGCAGTCCTGCGTGTCGGGAAAGTCATCGTCGAACAGGTCATCCAATATGGACTTCGCCGCCTCGCGCACGACGGCGTCGCGCCACTTGAAGTCGATCCCGTTGAGGTGCACGCGGTTGAGTGCCGAGTCATAGAACCGCCGCGTCGCCGAATCCGGCCGCCAGTCGACCACCAGCTGACGGCACTTGCTGTAATCGTCGGGTGGTTTGTGGTCGAGCGCATCCCAGCAGTCGTTGACGTGACGCGCCGCCGTCCACGACCACAACCGGTCCAGCGCGTTGAAAATCTGCAACGCCCCGGCCTCAGGCGTGCCATCGCCCGGTTTGGACTGTCCATAGTGGTGCGTGGTACCCCCGGATATGTTTGAAACCAAGGAAAGGTCGAACTGATGGGCCTGGCCGTCCTCCACCCGCCAGAACCCGTTCTCGGTCACCACCCGGACGAAAAGGTCAAGCCCGTTGTCGGCGGTGTCATCGAGGTCTTCGGCGGGGCCACAGAGCAGGAAAGAACCTGAGGCGCCGGTCAGGTCGGTGTCGAGCAGGTCGTCCGGCGAGCCGGAGTCCTTGTCCCACAACTGCACCTGAAGGTTGGGCAGGGCGACGTCCGAAGCGCCGCCGGTCTCGTCGTGGACCAGAGTCCCGTCAGCGCAGGCGTCGGCGCCCGCGAGGTTCGGCTTTTTCGGTCCGTGCAGAACCGCCGCCCGGAACGCATAACGGGCCGCGCCCACCCCCTCCCCCTCGGCCGCACCGGCCCGGACCGGCGCGTAGGCGAGCGGCAGCAGCATCAGCAGCAAGGCCGGAATAACGAGTCGTCGAGGCATGCTCGCAGCCTCGGACAAAGCCGGGTGCGGCTACAGGGCCACTACCCGCGCGCTTTGATGCGTTTGCGGCCCTGTGCCGGACCGCAAGCCACCGCCACGCTCAAAAGGCATGAGAGCTATTGTTTCCCGCCGCGCGCTGCTGGGCGCGGGAGCGGGTGCCGCCGTCGCCGCCGTCTCGGCCGTCGCCGGCGCGTCACCCGCCCGCGCGGCGCCGGTGGACGAGGTACTGGTCGCCGGCCCGAGCGAGAGCTACTACCAGACCAAGTTCGAGGAGCTGGTGCGCAAGGGGTACCGGCCGTACATCATCGACGGCTGGGAGGGCCAGGACACAAGGATATCGGCGATCTTCCGGCCGATCGGCAACATCCCCTGGCGGGCGCGGCACGGCATGACCGGCTCCGAGTACCAGGCCGACTTCGACGCGGCCGTGCGCGAGGGATGGCGGCTCACCAACGTCACCAGCTATCAGCGCGAAGTGGACGGTCAGTGGTATTCGAGGTACGCCTCGATCTGGGAGCTGTCCCCCGGGCCGCCGTGGGTCGCGTATCACGGAATCTCCCGGGCCCAGCACCAACTGGAGATCGACAAGTTGAGCGCCAAGGGTTACACCCCGATCAACCTGTCGTGCGTCCGGGACAATGACGACGTGGTCCGGGTCACCGGCCTGTACCACTACGCCGACCTCGGCTCGTGGCGGGCCAAGACGTGGCTCACCGCCGACGAATACCAGCAGATCTCCGAGGAGAACTGGGCGGCCGGGCGGCACACCTCCTACGTCAACGTCGGCGTCTACCCCAACGAGTACCGCTTCTCCGCCATCTGGCACGGCAAGCCACCAGGATCCGGCGACATCATCGCCCACCACGGCATTCCCTTCGCCGGGCTGGAGGGTCACGTCCAGCTGAAGAACGCCGACGGGTACCTCACCCGCTCCATCGCCGGCTACATGGACTACGGAACGATCGGCGACGCAAGGTTCGCCGCCATCTGGAGGCGACAATGAAACGACGCAACCTGCTCACCGCCGCCCTCGCCGGGTCGGCGGGTGCCCTTCTCGGTGCCTCTCCCTCGCGTGCCGCCTACGGCGAAGTCGTCGTGCGCGGTCTCACCAGCGACCAGTACCACGACAAGTTCTTGCAGCTCAAGGAGAAAGGGCTCATGCCCGTCTGGATCGACGCGACCCAGTACGACGGGGACAACTACTTCAGCGCCATCTGGCGGCCGAGCACCGCACCGTGGGTCGCCAAACGCAACATGACCGGACAGGAGTACCAGGACGAGTTCGATACGCACGTGCGCAACGGATATCGGCTCACCAACGTGCGCAGCTACCGCGAAGGCTCCAAGGACAGCGACCCGCTCTACGCCGCCATCTGGCGCAAGGAATCCGGACCGCCCTTCGTCGCCTACCACGGGCTGAACATGGCCGCGCACCAATACAAGTTCGAGCAGCTGACCCGGGACGGGTGGGCGCCGCTCAACCTGTCGGTGGTGCACCTCGGCACCGAACGGGAAGTCACCGGGCTCTACGTCCACCAGGACGTCGGCGGGCTGTGGGCATTGCAGACGCTGGAGTGGAACGAGGTCGACCAGGCCGTCGCCAAGGCCGAAACCTATGGCCTGCAATGCGTCTACCTCACTAGCTGGGACACGATCAGCTCCGCCGACGCCTATTCAATCATTTTCTGGGGGTACCCGCCCGGCTCCCAAGACACCGTCGTCAAGCACGAGGTCTTCGACAGTCAGGTCGACACCGAGCTCGACTACTACACCGTGCAGCGCGACTACCTGACGCGGTGCATCACCGGAAGTTCAGGCCACGGCGGCGGTTTTGACTATTCCCTGGTATTCCGCCGCCCGTAGAAAAGGAGAATTTCACATGATTCGCAGAACCGTCGCGGTCGCCCTGGCCGCGATCGCCGCCGCCGCCGTCATCGGCTGGAGCGCACCCGCGCAGGCCGCCCAGGTGTGCAGCTACAACCAGCCGCTGTCGGTCAACGGGTTCTACTGGCTGACCGCCACCACGTGTATCGAGCGCACCGGCGCCTACATTCGTGGCTCGGTGTGGATTAAGAACACCTCCACGGTCAACGTCTACATCGACTCGAACATCGCCACCGAGCACGGCGGCGCGTTCTTCTTCAAGGGCTGGATGACTCCGGGGTACACCAGCGGTGGCGCCTCGAAGTGGCTGATCGACATCGACGTGCCGCTCAACCACGGGTACTCGGTGACCCACTTCTACACCACGGCGGGCGGCTGGCGATACAACCTCGTCGCCCAGTCCCCCGCCGGCTGAACAGCATTCCGAGACCTCGCCGGGTTTGCCATCCCGGCGAGGCACTTTCTTGCTCCCCACCCAGCCTGCTCCCACCCAGGCCCGCTGCCGCCCCGCCCGCACCCGCCCCGCCCGGCTTGCTCTCCACCCGTAGCCGCAATGCCGTTAAGTGAGCGGCTCCTGGTGGTGGAAGATCGGTGTCGTCCAACCTGTAGAAAAAGGCCTCGGATCTACGGGTTGGACGACACCGATCAAGCCGAAGGCGGCAGTAGGCCCGCCCCACGCCCACACTTGGATCTTGCACGGATGCCGCGGCGATGACCTGGTCCTTCTTGCTCTCCACCCATAGCCGCAACCGCGGCGCCGCGGGCTCAGCTCGGCCGGTCGTTGCCGTTGCCGGCCCAGGGACCGTCCAGTTGACACAGCCTTAGTGTGGAACAATGAGGTGGACCTGTCTGGCGGCGATACTAGCCGCGACGCTGTTCGCGGTGGGAACGTGGCGCGCCAACGCCCCGGTGGAGCCGGAAATGCTTGCCGCGTATGCGTTCGCCGCCTCACTGCTGCTGCTTGCGACAGTAGTCATCTGGGTCTGGTGGAGGTATCTGCGTGCGGGCCAAGCCACGATCGGGTCCCTGATCGAGCGCGTACCGCCGCTGGCAAGCTGGGCTTCCGTGGTGATTTTCGTTGTCGCGGTGAGCTTCTACGCTCTGGCTTCGCTGCAGTACTCGCCTCCGTCAACCGGGCAGTTGCGGGTCGTCGATGGCGCGTACGTCCGCAACAATCACGGGACGCTGGTGCCGACCACGCGGGAGGACTTTGAGCGGTCGATCATCCAGGCACAACGCGGATACGCCACGGGTGCGGTTGCCACGGGTGCGGTTGCTTTCTTCGTCGCCGCCGCGGGGCACGCCGCATGCCGCCGGCCGGGCTAGCCAGAGGCGAACCACACACACGGCAATTGCCTGGCAATCCCGCCCTGAGTCGTTCCAGGAGACGGCGATTGCCAGGCAAATTGCGCGACTAGCCGGTCACGATGCTCAGCCCGCTGCGGAACAGCGTGCCGGCGATCGGCTGGAAGTGAATGTTCGGCTGCGCCGCGCACTGGAAGGCGTTGGGCGCGTTGCTCGTCGACACCGTCCCGGTCGCGTACCACCAGCTGCCCGGCTTGGTGATCACCGGGCCGCCGCTGTCACCCTTGCGGGCGCACAGCTTGGCCCGGGTGAGGTTGAAGAGGAATATGCTTGCCCCGTCAGGGAACGTCACGGGGCCGCTGACCCAGGTCTTGTCGACGTAGCCGCAAGTCCAGCCGGTGGTCATTCCGGACTTGCACACGTAGCTGCCCTCGATCGTGGTGTACCAGCCCTTGATGATGGCGGAGAAACCGTTCCATTGCCACACGTTCGGCAGCTGGATGTGGTAACCCGGCGTGTTGTTCTTCACGCTGGCGTCGTCGTAGTTGAGACCATAGTAGGCGCGGTCGCCGAACTTGTAGGCACCGATGTTGAGATAGTTGGCCGACGCGTAGACGCAGTGTGCCGCTGTGATCATGTATTTGGTACCCACAGAATTCTTTGCCGCGAAACCGGCAGTGCAGTAGTACTTGTTCACGCCGTTCCACCGCCAGACGTGGGTCCCTCCCTGCCAGACGTTGATCGCCGCGAGCTCGCCGATCCCACCGCGCTCGTCACCGATGACAACCCGCGAACCGAAGCCGCGCAACTGCTCGGAAACCTCGGCGTCGGGCGAGTTGACCACGACGACGTTCCGGGCGACGTCGATGTAGTACGCGTCCATCGCGCCCGTGCGGCCTTCTTCGGCGATCCGGTCGAGCCACGCCTTGACCTCCTGCAGCTCGCCGCTGGTGTGGGGAACCAGGACCGCGGTCGCCCCCGCCTCGCTCACGAGCCGTGCGGTGTCCTCGTCGTTGACGTTCACGATCAGCCCGGCCGTCCGGCGGTCCAGGTAGCTGCCCGCGATCCGGCTGCCCAGCTCGCGGTCGAGCCGCTCGGCCAGCTGCTGGCTCTCGCCCTGACGCGCAAGCTTGTCCGCCGCCTCCTGCGGCGTGATGCCGTCCTCTTCCGCCAATGCCAGCACAATCGGATCGTCCAATTCGGACGACATGCTCGCCGACGCTCCGGCCGTTGCGCTATTCGCGAACCCGGTGACCGCCACGATCACGGCCAAGGCCGCGACGGCGATCCTGTTCTTCTGATAGATAGCCATAAGCGCGAAGCTATTCAGGTCCGCGCCCGCCTTACAGGTCCACTAAACATACGGTTCACACCGGTAGTGGCCCCCGGTTTCAGGAAGGCGGCGCGGTTGACTCGCGGATGCGCAGCGACGGGCTGATGGTGACGCGATGCGCGGGCCGGTCGGGGTCGGCGAAGCGGTCTGCCACAAGGCGGACCGCGGCCCGGCCGATCGACCGTCTCGGGGGGCGCACCGCGGTCAGCGGCGGGCTGAACAATCCGGCCACCTCGTCGTCGTAGGCCACGAGGGAGAGGTCGCGCGGCACGACCAGGTGGCGTTCCTCGCAGCGCTGCACCAGCGCGATGGCCTCGGCGTCGGCGTGGACGAGCAGGGCGGTGGTACCGGTGGCAAGGCACCGGTCGAGTGCCCGGTCGAACGTGCCGTCGCGGTCGGGCTCGATGGCGTCGGCCACGTCGACGTCGACCGTGTCGTGGATGTCGATCCCGCACTCCATCGACGCCTCCACCCAGCCGCGGTGCAGGTGCGGGCCGGTGGGGCTGTGCCGGACCAGGACCAGGCCGACCTTGCGATGGCCCAGGGAGGCAAGGTGGCGCACGGCCATCGCGGCGCCCTGGGCGTGGTCGGTCACCACGGACTCCAGCACCTCGTGATGCGGTCCCGCTGTGGCGGTCCGTTCGAGCAGCACCACCGGAACCCCGGTGGACGCAAGCCATTCGATGGTGCGCCGCGAGGTTGGCGCGTCCATCCGCGGGGCGATCACCAAGCCGTCGACGTTCATCCGCTCGACGAGCCGGGCGAGCTGCGGCCGGTCGTCCTCGGTCTCGTACGACGACCCCCGCAGTATCAGGCGCATGTTCAGCTCGCGGGCGGCTTCCTCGGCGCCGCGCGCCACATCGGGCCAGTAGTAGTCGAGCGACGGCACGAGCATGCCGAGCGTGCGTCCGGCGGGTACGTCGGCCGCGAACACCTCCTCGGACGAAGGCGAAGGGGTCTCCTCCGGGGCGATCAGCGTCACTCCACCGTGGACCCTGCGGACGAGCCCCTCCGCGGCAAGCAGCGCGATGTCGCGTCGGATCGTGACGGCGGCGGCGCCGAGCGCTGCCGACAGGTCGGAGATGCGAAGCGTTCCGTTGCGCTGCAAGGCTTCCAGCATCTGCGCCCGGCGCGAGACCTGCAGCGGGACCCGGTTGTCGGACGCGCTCACGATCGCTCCCCCACGGAGACCGTCATCGCAAGCGTGCCGACCGGCCCCATGGCGGTGACATCCAGCTCGATCCGGGTCAGTCGCTTCCCCCACACATCGGTGAGCATAGGGTCGTCGAGTTCCCGGACGGTGAGGGTGGCGGGTACGTCGGCCGGTTGCCATTCAAGCTTGACCATTCCGGGGGTACCCATGGGAGTGATCGTGGCTTGACCGTCACCGACCTCGACATGCCCGGCGGCGAGCCAGTGCAGCCGGGTCGGTTCGCCTTCACCATCGATCGGGTCCAGCTCCCACCGGTCGGTGACCGTGACCCGGCCGGTGTCGCGGTGCAGGGTCGCCTCCCGCCGCCAGCTGCGGATGTCGTCCCGCGGGTAGGCGGCGGCAAGGTCGAGGGAGACCGAACCATCCACAGTGGACACTTCATGGGCGGCGAAGGCGCGGCCCACCCCCTGCTCGGTGCCGCGGATCCGCGGGACGTTGTGCCAGGCGCTTTGCATCGTCCAGATCCGGTACCGGTCCGGGCCGAAGGTTTGCGCGGTGTAGGTGGGCCGGCCGGCGTCGACCAGAACCGGTACCCCGTCCATCGCGACAATCACCGAGCCGACGTCGTTGTGGTTGTGGTGCTCGTCGTTGTGGCCGCCCTTGACCGCCAGCGTGAGTCCGGCGGCGCTGCCCTGCTCGCCCCGCGCCACGAAAACCTGCGTCGACGCAAGCCAGACCTCGCGCGGCAATGGCGACGAGCCGCCACCGGCTCCCGCCACCGCCAGCCAGGCACGGTCGGTAAGCCCGCGCAGCAGCTGCCCGAGCCCGTGCGACTCTTCGACGATCGGGGCTTCGGCACTCAGTTGCGCCGCCGCATGTGCTTGCGCCGCTTGGTCTCCGGTGCGCCGCGCCGCCCGGTGCAGCGCGTGCCAGGGCTGGTTGTCCGGCGGGCGGGCCCAGCCGTCGGCGTGGTTGACGTACCACCCGCCGCCGAGGTGCATGCGATGCGGGAAGGCGATCGTCTGGCGCAGCGCCTCGGGTACCCCGCCCAGCTTGCCCCCGCTGGCGTGCGCCAGCACGTCGAGTGCCTCCAGCGCCCGGCACGCCCCAAACCACCAATAGGTATATCCCTCATCGATCGCGCCGTCCGGCGGTAGCGCCGCGACGTAGCGGTCGAGCCCGCCGATCGCGAGGTCGACGATCCTGTCCCGCCGCTCGGCGTCCTCCTCGAGCTGCAACGCGGCGACGAGGACGTTGCCGTGTATCCACGAGCACCAGTTGTGCGCGTTGCCGTCGAGCCCGAGCCAATGCCAGTCGCGGCGCTCCACGAATGGGGTGAGCACGCGACGGTCGACCTCGTACCGGATCCGCCCCCGCAGCCCCGGTATGCGCTCGTCGAGCTGCTCGCCGAGCAGGTGGTCGAGCCAGGCCAGCTGCGCGGCAACCTCCCCCGCACCCAGGTCGAGGTACGGGTCGGTCACGGTCGGGACCACCGAGCCGTACTTGCGTCGCGTGTCGTCGTGGGCCGGCCAGCACCAGCTGCTCAGCTCGCACAACAGCGTGACGCCGTCACCCACCTCGTCGATCCACCGCGGGTCGAGGGTCACCGCCGCCATCACCGCGGCGCGGCTGAGCCGCCGATAGAAGGCGAAGACCACCTGCTCGTACTCGTCGCGGTCGCCGTCGCGGAACACGCGCGCGTACTGGTGGGCCAGCGGCACGGCCCATGGCGTGCCGAACTCCGCCTCGGCGCGCCGGCTCAGGTCCCGCACGGTCGGCCCGTGCAGCCGGTCGAGCGCCCATACGCGACGGTCGCCGGCCGGCGGCACGGGAAGGACGCCGCCGGCCGCGGCGGTCGCGGCGGTCGGGTCGAGTGCGTCGGTCCAGCCCATGTCTCCCCAGGAAGCAGTCAGTCTTGATCGTTCGTGAACGTATCAGATCACTTTCCCGCTCACCAGCCCCCATTGTGAGCTGTTCTGGCCATATCAGTTTGATGAAGGCGTTGACATGAGCGGTTGTGAACGTTTTACTTCCGAAACAAACTTCGGAAACAACCTCGGAACAGGGAGGGGCTTGTGCGAACCCGCGCGGACCTGGTCGCCATCGCCGACCGGATGCTTGCTGCCGTGCGGCCGTACGCGTCCCCCGGCCGTGGCCGGATCACCTTGCCCGGGGCGGAGGGTGGTTACGGCCGAGCCGTCGACGGCCTCGAAGGGTTCGCGCGCACGTTCCTGCTCGCCGGTTTCCGCATCGCCGGTGACCCGGACAGCCCGGCCTCGCGCGAGCTTGCCGAGTGGTACGCCACGGGCCTCGAAACCGGCACAAATCCCACCTCTCCCGACCGCTGGGTGCGCCTGCCCGAGCACGGGCAGGCGAAGGTCGAGGCCGCCTCGATCGCGCTCATCCTCGATCTGACCCGCCCGTGGATCTGGGACAAACTCGGCCCTGATGTGCGTGAACGCGTGATCGAATACCTCTCGCCGGCCGTGGGCGACGAAACGTACCCCCAGATAAATTGGGTCTGGTTCCGCCTTGTCGTGCAGACCTTCCTGCGCTCGGTCGGTGGTCCGTTCTCGCTCGACGAGATGGCCGCCGATCTGGCGACCCACGACAGCTTCGCGCGTGCCGG
>DASUXL010000161.1:0-50753 GCA_036377915.1 Candidatus Limnocylindrales bacterium | reverse complement strand
CCCGCAAGCGGTTCCACGCCGCTTCCCGGTCGCCGTCGCGCTGCTCGTGCGCGACGCGACCCACCGGATCGTCGACCTGCTCTCGGAGGCCAAGGCGATCCAGTGGCTGCTGACTCCCTACGACGAACGGCGCCGCGAGCCCGGCCTGGTCCCGCGCCATCCCGTGGTGGTGGCCTGGATCGTTCCGGGGACGCTCTTCGACGACCCGGCCTGGCCGGGAGCCGAAGCGGGCATGCCCGCCGCGGCGGCACGGCTCGCCCGGCGCGCCAGTGCGGCGCAATGGCTTGCCCTGGAAGGAATCGCGCTGGTGGCCTTCGATCCGCCGGCGGACCTGATTTAGCAAACCGCAACCACATCATCCGGAGGACGTTCATGCCAACGGCCGCTTTTCCCTTTGTTGAGGTACGGATCGACACCTCCGGCCTCCAGCCAACCGCCACGCGATCACCCGGGGTCATCGCCGTCGTCGGCGAGAGCTCGACCGGGTCCGCCGCGGCGAACCTACCGCTGACCGTGGACAACGCGGCGCAGGCCGCCGAGTTTTTCGCCGCCGTCAGCGGCGACGGTGTCGTGACGCCCACGCCGCTTTACCGGTCTTTGGCGACCGCCCTGCTGCAGGACCCGCGCCCGTCGAAGATCTACGGCGTCAAGGTCGCAGGCGGCGACTACGCCGCCGCGCTCGCCTCGCTCGAGGCCGCCGACGACGTCACGTTCGTCTCGCTGGCCGAGGAGGTCTCCGTCGGTACCGCCGCCGGTGAGAGCGCGGCGACCGACCTGCACGCGCTCAAGGCCCACTGCGAGCTCATGTCCGCCGGTGGCCAGAAGCGCATCGGCGTGGCGATGCTCGACCCGGCCACGGCCAAGTCGACGACGTACGTCGCCGACGTCAGCGCCGCGGTGGACGGCCTCAAGAGCGACAGCAGCCGCATGATCATGGTGGCTGCGCGCGGCGCCACCACCGACGCGGCGACCGCCGCGATGGCCGCGATCGCCGGGTACCAGCCGCACATCTCCATGGTGCTCAAGCGAGTCCGGGACGTGGCAATGCCGGTCGAGGCGCAGTACTCGCCCAGCGAGATCATCGGCCTGTCCGACGCGAACATCATCCCGCTCATCGACCCGGCGCTCATCGTCGGGGAGAGCGTGCACTTCGCCGAGGGGCGCTGCTTCACCACCGACGCCAGCCTGCTCTACATCGACATCGTGCGGGTCCTCGACGACCTCGACTTCCGGCTCAAGGCCGGGCTCATCGGCATGGTCGGCGACGCCCGCATCACCAAGTCGGGGATGACCCGGCTGTCCAACCGCGCCGCCGGGATCCTGGGCCCGCTCAGGCGATCCGGTGTCATCGCCGATTTCGCGGTCACCATCCCGGTCCTTGACATCCTCAGCATCCCCGAGCCGGCGTGGACCCCGACCGACGCGGCAATCGTCTCCACCGCCCGGGAAAACCGGGAGGTCGACATGTTCGTCAGCATCACCTACGGTCCGGCGGTCCACCGCCTCAAGGTCACCCTCAGCCCACGCTTCTAACGGAGGTTCAAGATGCCCGACTGGCGGTCGCGCCTCGCCGTGTCCTATGTGGACGAAGACGGTCAAGAGGTCAACGTCACCCCGATCGACTCGTTCAGCCCATCGTTCTCGCTCAACGCCGAGACGCTGCACTCGATCGAGGCGACCCACATCGGTGTGGTCTACACGCCACAGACGATCACGTTCTCGCTGACGGTACGCGCCATCGGCGAGGCCGCGGCGAAGCTGACATTGCTTGCGGTACAAGGCAAACGATTCAACATCACGTTGGGCGAGACGGACGACGGCACCGACTGGTCGTTCGACTCCATCGTGCTGAGCGACTGCATCATCACCAGCGCCAGCCCGAGCCCGGCCACCATCTCCGGCGCGCCCGCGGCAACCTTCTCAGGCATGAGTCTGGGCGCCACGGTCGACCCGAAGACCGGCGACACCCAGACGATCCCATGACCGCCCAACCCCGGCGGGAACGGGACGGCCACTGATGGCCGACGGATCGTCCCGCGGAGCACGCGTCCTGCGTACCGGCATCGCGCTGGTGCACGAGGGCGAGCTCGTGCTGCCCGCGGTCGGCAGCGAGGCGCAGGCCGAGCAGGTCCTCGATGACGAACGGGCGGTGGTGCAGTACCACTTCCCGGTGGAGATAGAGGTCCGGGGCGCGGAAACCGCGGTGGACCTGGACGCGATCGTCGATCGTGCCCTGAGCCGGCTGGCTCAGGGACTGGAAGGCGCGTGAGCGGACATGCCGGTGACGGTGCGGGTACCGGTGCGGATCGTGGTCGATCCGCGGGCGCTCGCCGCCCGCCTGGAGGACCTGGGCGAGGCGGTCGAGGCCGCCACCGGGCGTGCCCTTGCCAACGCCGTCTCCGTCGTTGCCGAGACCCGTGGAGGTTATGTCGCGCACCGGGCGGCCGCGCCGGTGCTCAGCTGGAGCGGTGCCGCACTGGGCGCGGTACCGCCGCAGGCGCGTGAGGCCTGCGAACGGGTGATCCGCGACGCGATCGCCGCCGCGGTCGCGGGCAACCTGCCGCCGGACACGTCCGGCGACTCGCTCGCGGACAGGCTCACCGCCGCGGTCTCGGAGCGGCTTGAAACCGAACGGCTGGCCCGGCTCGCGGGTCTTTACACCATTCCGGGGTACGAGGACGGCGAGCCCCAGTCGGTCACCTTCGACTTCGCCGACGAGACCGTCCTCGGCGGCAACGCCGCGATACGGGCATGGCTGCGCGTCACCGTCGGCGAGGACATGTGGGAAAGCTTCTACGAGGCACTGCGCGAATACCACGGCGACGAGCTTCCCCCACAGGTCGGCGTCATCTTCCAGGCGTCCGACGGCCGGTATCTGGTCAACGCCTGGCGGTTGCCCTCCGACGAGACGCTCGTCGACATCGCCGTGGTCAATCTCGTCCACTTCGAGCCGGTGGTCAGTGGTGCCTCGGTGAACGAAACGGGTTCGATCACCTTGCGGGAGACGGCGTACGAGCCTTCGCCCAACGCCTCGCTCATCACCCTGCGCTATCTGGGTTCGGGCCGGACGGTGGAGGATCGCGCCGCGGTCTTCCGCGCCCACTTCGCCGACATCCTGCTGCCGATGATCGTCCAGGAGGTTCGCAACCGGGCGCCGGGCCTTGACGCCGACGCGGTCGCCGAGGTCCGCCTGCGCGAGATCAGCGAGGGGTGGGCCGCCAACCGGGCGGAAACTCCGTCCTATGTGGAGCTGGCCTTCGACGGCCTGAAGTTTCTCGTCGGCTGCGCGATGGACATCCCGGCCGACACCAACGTCGACCTGGTGGCGATCACGGAAGCCGCCGGCGGGGAGGGTTCCGGCGGTGACGGGGAAGGCGGGGAGGGCGGCGGCGGCAGCAGAGGTGACGGTGCCGGTGACGCCGGGCAGGATGGCGGCTTCGGCGGTCCGCTGGGCGACGTCCCGGGGGGCGAGGCGCTTTGGCCGGTTGCCGGGCTGGAGGGCCTGGAGCTTACGTGCCAAGCGTTCCTCGCCGAACCCGAGGCGTCCCAACTCGTGGCCGACGACCTCGGCCTGGTGGACAGGATGCGCCGGCTCGCGGCGATGCTGGAGATCGACGAGTGCGGCTTCCTCGGCAACTTCGCCCTCAACTGCGCCCGCACGATCGGCTCGCGGTCGCGCGACATCGGGGTGCTGTGCGCCCGGGCCACGACCAAGACCGACGTGGTCGTGACCCAGGACGGCAGTGGCAACAACGGTTTCCTCGACATCCGGCCGGGACAGACACCCGAGTTCGGCTACCTGCGGCTGCTGGCCGGGATCGCCGCCGACGTGCACCAGTTCGGCCTCGACGTGAACAGCACCTACAACGACACCCGCAACCGGCACCTGGTCCGCGTCGACCCGGACCGCGATCCCGACGCCGCCGGGTGGGGGCTGCGCTACATGGTCCTGTTCGGTGACACCATGCGGGGCGGCTTCCTGCACCTGTACGCCGAGACCTGCCGGGTGCTGCTGCTGCAACAACTGCGCACCTCCCACGCCGGAATCTCGGCCCGCCGGC
Source organism: Candidatus Limnocylindrales bacterium (assembly GCA_036377915.1). Taxonomy (GTDB): domain Bacteria; phylum Actinomycetota; class Actinomycetes; order Mycobacteriales; family Micromonosporaceae; genus Allorhizocola. Next base: position 46,692 of record DASUXL010000161.1, on the reverse strand, counting down.
AGAACTTCGAGCAGACGCTCACCTCGTTCTCCCAGACCCTCGACATCCTGGGCGAGACGGTCGTGCAGCTGTCGATGCTGCGCTCGGCGATCCGCCACTCGGAGACGGTCTCCGTCACCGGGACGGTGCGCCGCGTGCTCTCGGTCCCCGAGAGCGTCTATGTGCAGCAGACCGACTCGATGGTCGACCAGCCACCCCCGATCGACTCCGTTCCCCAGCGGATCCTCGCGGTCATCGGGGACGCGGTGATCGCGCGGCGCGACTCCGACCTGGTGGTGACCTTCGGGGATCACACATGGACGGTGGAGGAGCTGGACGCGGCGATCGGGGCGCGCCGCGCCCTGATAAACCAGATCGACCCGTTGTTCCTTCAGATCGGCAGCCTCGACTATCTGTTCAACCGGGCACAGTCCGATCCCGACTATCCCCGGACGTACCTCACCGACCTGCTGGCCGAGATGTTGCGGGCCAACACCGAGATGACCACCGAGGCATCCGACCCGGACGAGGGTTCGATCTTCGCGCTTGAGGCGTCGCAGTACATCCGGCGCGAGGGCGGCCGTGACTGGCGCGGCCTGGCCTTCGATCTGCAGGGCATCCACCTGCTCGCCGAGGAGATACTGCGCCCGCACATCGGGCACAACCTGCTCTACTCCGACGGCGTCAACGCCGCGCTCTCTCGCAAGGCCAATTTCGACACGTTCCTGACCCTCTTCGGCACCATCGGCATCATCGTGCTGGGACTGCTCTGCGCCCCGCTGGGCGCGATCGCTGTCGCCGCCGTCACCGCCCTCGCCGGGCTGGCGCTCACCATCCACGACGTCTCCGAGGCGGACAGGCAGACCGACCTGTACCGCGCACTGGAGAATCCCGAGCTTTTCCAGCGCTGGCAAGAGGTTCAGCTCGCCCAGCTGATGGCCGGGCTGAGCGTCGCCTTCAGCGTCCTCGACTTCGCCGGGGTGGGCTGGGCGGCGGCCACCGTGGGAAGGGCCCAGGTGGCGCTGCGCATCGGGCAACGCTTCGGGGTCGGCATGGCCGTGCGCTCGGTTGTGCGCAACACCCGCCGCGACATCATCCGCAGCATGACCAGCGAGGTCCTGCAGCAGGCCGTGCGGCAGGCGCTGACCGCGGCCGCGATCGTGACGGTGCTCAACCAACTGCTGCCGCGGGTCCTCGTGCCGATCCTGGTGCCGTGGCTGCGCCGGCAGGCCTTGGAGCACGGCACTTTGGACGAGGTCGACGCCGCGCTCGGCGACCTCGTGGCGGGCCGGCCCGCGCCGGTTCCCGTCCCCGAAACCTCAACGGTCATCGAGCAGCCGGTGGAGATACCGGCGGTCGAGACACCGGCGGTCGAACAGCCGGAGATTGAGGCGGGTGAGGAAGAATGACGATCACGGCGGCGGCGCTGCGCGCCGGCATACGCGAATGGGCCCGCTCGGAAAGCCGTGCGCTGCAAGCGTTGCAGCGCGCGCTGGAGATCGTGAACCGGCAGCGCACGGGCGTGCGGCAGGTGCGCACCATCGAGGAGCTGGCGGAGGCGCTGCTGCTGTCGCTGGCGCGCTCGCACGAGACGCAGACCGGCGAGTTCCTCGGCCGGCTGAATGAAGCCCTTGACCGCCTGCTCGACGACGTGGCCGCGATCCGGACCGCCGCCGAACGGGCGCGCAGGCCGCAGCTGCGCGAGGCGGATCTGCGCGTGCTCGCCGAGGCGATCACGGAGATGCGGACCTTCGAGGACTTCGTGCGCCGTACCCTCGACGACAACGCCGCGAGCGTCGACAGCACACTGCACGCCGCGCTCGATCCGCCGACCCCCAGCACGACCGCCGAGGCTGTCGGCGACGCCGCGACCGCCACCGCCCGCGAGATACCGCCGCTGACCCGCAGCCGCAGCCGCGGCCGGGAGATCCTGGACTGGGCGGCGCAGGTCGTGGAGGCTTGGCAGGCGGGGCGCACGCTCGAGTCGCGCGGTCTCGACCCGGCGCGGGTGCCGTGGCGCGACCATCCCACGCTCAGGGCGGCGATGGACCGCATGTCCGAGGCGGTGGCGGCCTTCCGCGAAGCCCGGCACACCGATCCGGCCGCCGCCGCCGAGGCCGTCGATGCGCTCCAGCGCGAGGTGGCGAGGGCGGCCGAGACCCTGCGCTCGTTCGCCCGCCGCTTCGAGTCGGTGACCACCGGCGACCGGGTGCCACCGACCCGGCCCGCCGCCGGGCGGCCCACGCCACCACCCGGATCGGCCGCCGCGTCCGCGCTCGCCGACGCGCTGGCCGTGGTGACCCGCCTGGCCCGCCGGGGCCTGAGGAGCGCGCCGGCCGCGGACCTGTTCCGCGCCATGGAGTTCTCCCCGATCGAGGTCCGGGCCAACGGCGTGCTGGGTGAGCCGTTGTCAAGGCGGCTGCCGGGCATGGGGCAGGAGACCTATGCGCTGACCCCCTCCGACATCCGCGTCCTGCCCACCCGGCCCCCCTGGCTGGGGCGCCGGCTGGCGTCGCTGATCCGGGGATGGCAGCGGGCGCACCTGATCGGTCCGGGGTTCGGCGGCGAACTGTTCGCCGGGCTGATGTCCGCTCCGTGGGGGGTCAACCAGATCGCGCAGAACCAGGGCGTGGAGGCGCTCCTGCGAGCGGCAGCGCGGGTGGTGGACCGGGTGGAGGTCACGGTGCGGGCGAGCGGGCGGCGGCTGGCGATCCCGTTGGCCGACGGGTCCTTCGAATACGTCGATGTGCTCGACAACGTGCGCTACCACATCCCGCGGCAGCCGCCGCACCCGCCAATGACCTTCGAAATCATCGTGCAGCCCAACGGGAGCTGGCAGATCGAACACCGCAACTTCCCGGAAGGTGCCATCGCGGCAGACGTTCCAATGAGGGGTACCCGTTGATTACCAAGAGCTTCCAGATATACGCCGCGGTGCCGTCGGCGATCCTGTCGGACGGCGCGCTGCTGACCATACCGCTGTGGGCGGTGACCGCGATGAGCATCGGCGCCACGTACCATCTGCCGCCGATCGGTTCGGCGGGCGCGCGGGCAAGCGTCGCCAGCCACGACGACACCATCTCGCTTTCGGGGATGCTGGTCGGCGCCGAGCGGTACGCGTGGAAGTTCGCGCTGGAACGGCTGGCCGAGGCGAGCCGCCGCGGTTCGGCGATGGCCGCCTACACCAAGGGCGTCGTCGGCGGGCTGATCCTGGTCACCTCGATGACGATCCGCACCGACATGTACGTGCAGTCGCTGACCTTCAACGTCACCGCTGCCAAACGCGACTCGATCGACGTGGCGATGACGCTGATCCACGCGCCCATCCCGAGCGCTCTCGGCGTGCTGCTGGACGCGGTCAGCGTCGGCGTCGGTGCGCTGGCCGACTGGGGAGGCAACTGATGCCCGGCGCCGCCCGCAACGACTTCCGCCGCCATCTCGTGGCACCCGGCCTGCCGCCGGTGCCCGAGGGTTATACGCTTGTTGAGAGCCGGATCCTGCAAGGCATCCCGCACACCGTCGCGCTTGACGCCGAGTACTCGCTCCTGCTGGTGGTGCCGACCGGTCTGGCCCGGGCGTGGGTGTCCGCGGACGCCACCGCCGTGGTCACCAGCAGCGGGCCGCGCCTGTCCCCCACCGATCCCACTGTCCAAGAAGGACAGGATGGACTCGCGATCGGTGCGCCGGCCCGGCTCGTGGTCATGCGCGCCGGCGCGATGGCGGGCACCCTGCCGCTGATGACCGGGCTCAGTATGGTCATTCCGGAGGCCGGGACCTTTACGGGTACCCGCATAAAGGTCTTGATTTTGGAATGGGAAATCCGGGCGGGAAGCCTGCGCGGCCCCGGTGACGTGGGTTCGAGGATCGTCCTGGCGTGGCGCCGCATCGACAAGGCGGCAAGCACTTTCGAGGGGTGGGCCGCCGCATGATTCTCACCGGGGCGAGCGCGAGCGCGGGTGTCGGCACCCACGCCGGATGGGCGCTGACCTTCCACAAGGAGACCGCCGAGGGCGTCGGGCAGAAGACGGAGCTGTCGATCACGTCGGACGACCACGACGGGCAGATCGAGGCGACGCTGCCGGGCACGCTGCAGGGTGGCACCTACACCATCGCCGTCGAGGGAATGTCCGACACGGACTATCAGATGATCGCCCAGGATCCGTCGGCGGATCGACCCACCGTGATGAAGCTGCACCTCTATTGGTACGACACGACTTCGAGCGTGGGCGCGTACTTCGCCAACGTCGCCGGGGTGACCGGCCTGGCCGGCCGGCCCACCGCCGAGGAGCTGGCCGACCGGCTGGTCGCGGTGCTGTCGGTGGTGTCGGTGTCCCGCCGGGTGGGCACGCGCCGCTACGAGACCGTCATCACCGCCCGCGAGCGCGTGTTCGAGCGGCTCACCGGGCAGCGCGTGATCAACCCGATCTGCGTGGACACGCCCAAGGACGCGGTGACCATCGCCGCGGAAGAGGTCGGCGTGCCGGTCATCTTCGAGGACGGCTTCGAATCCGACGGCAACCTGCGGGCCGACCCCGGCGCCGAGCTTGCCAGAGCGATGATTTCCTTCGTCCGCGGCGCCACCTACCGCAAGGAGATCGCGGACGTGGCCGCGGCGCTGGTGCAGGCCACGGGTCGGCACGGCCGCGGTGTCCTGCTCATCCGGGACGGCACCCTGCATGTCGGCGTGCGCACCGGCGCCCTTGGCGGCGGCGACCCGATCGAGCTGTCCCCGCGCACCGGCCTGGTCGAGGTGGTCGCGGCCGGGGTGACCGGGGACCAGTCCGCCACCGAGGAGCAACCTGCGGCGCCGGCCCGCCGCCGGCACACCCTTGTCCTGAAAGGACGCCCGGACCTCAAGCCCGGCTCGATCGTCAAGTTCGACCTGCCGCCCACCGAGCAGGCACCCACCACGCCCAGCGTCGGCGCGGCGATCGCCGGGGTCCTCGCCGGACCCATCCTGCCGCTGATCCCCGGTGCCGAGTTCGAGAACCCGAAGCTGCTCTACCTTGACTCGGTGACGCACCGGCTTGGCCGCACCACCTCGTTCGTCACCACCGTCACCGGCGTCGAGGTGGAGGGGCCCAACAGCACCGAGCTGCTCTACGACCCGCCGCCGGCCGCCGGACCGTCACGTGACGAGACCGGTGGAGGCGGCGGGGCCGGGGACAGCGCCACCCGGGTCGCCCGCGCCGTCCACTCCGGACTCAGCGACGCCCTGACCCGGATGCGCCTTGCCGAGGCGGGCGAGGTCCGCGTGGCCACCTCCGACGGCGACGGCTCCGCCGACGAACCACCCCGGCACACCACGACGGTGTGGCGTGGACTGTCCGATCCGGACGGTCACCCCAACCGGGTGGCCCGGCTGCCGGTGCGCCGGGACAACCCGGAGATCCGCCAGCGGGTACCCCGCGTGACGCCCTTCGCCTGGGGAAGCACCGGCCTGGTGGTGCCGCGCTACCCCGGCACGCGGGTGCTGCTCGCCCACGGCCACGGCGACGCCGACGACCCGGTCGACCTCGGTGCCCTGTGGGACACCGGCAGCGGACCCGACGCCGAACCGGGCGACTGGTGGCTGATCCTGCCGGTCGGGGTCGCCGCCGCCGAACGCGCCTCGGTCGCCGACGACACCACACCGCAGCCGCACACCGGCAAAGTGAGCCAGGACCTCATCGACGCCGACGGCAACCGGGTCATCGAGGTCGGCGAGCTGACCATCCGGGTCACCCGCGACTCCCTCGCCGACGCCGGAACCCGCCCCGAGCGCGCCGCCGACGACGGCTCGATCACCATCGAGCACGCCGACGGCGGATCCAAAATCACCATGACCGCCGACGGGACGGTGAAAATCCAGGCGAAAAAGATCGAGCTGGACGCCGGGTCCAGCGGCGAGATCTCTTTGACCGCAAAGAACGTGACCGTGTCCGTGCAACAGGCGATGGATGTGAGCTGACGACATGACATCAGAGGATTTGCTCAGGCGCCGCATCCTCGGCTGGGGCGTGCAGTGCGAACCCATCTACCCCGGCGTGGACCTCGGACGCGACATCACTTTGCGCCACGGCCCCGAGGGCGTGGACCTGGCGGTCGTGGAGGGCATCGACTGCCTTGCCCAGGACCTCGCCCACGCGCTCACGACGCTGCTCGGCAGCGACGTCCTCAACACCACGTTCGGCTTCGACGGGCTCTCGGCCCTCGCCCAGGAGACCACACCGATCCTGGTGCAGGAACGCATCCGCGTCGCCGTCGTTGCGGTGCTGGGCCGCGATCCGCGCGTGCGCCGCATCGTCGACGTGAAGTTCGAGGACTCCCGGCTGGAGGCTCCGGTGCCGGGCAGTCGCGAGCTCGGCGTGCGCGTCGCCTTCGAAACCATGACCGACGACCGGGTCACCATAGACCTAGGAAGGACGGCCGGCGTTGTCTGAAAGCGTTGACATCGAGGCGATCGACGAATCCGTCATCACCAGTACCGGCTCGGCCGGCTTCGGCATCACCGACACCGGCTTCGTTGCCAAACCCTATGCCCGGCTGCTGGCCGAGAAGCTCGCCACGGCGCGCGCCCTGTTCGGCGCGGACCTCGACCTGACCGCCGGATCGGTGCTGCGCAAGCTGCTGGAGGTTACCGCGCTCGAGGATGCGCGCACCTGGGCGGCGCTGTCGTCGTGGTACGACAACAGTTTCGTGGTCTCGGCCTTTGGCGTGGGGCTCGACCGGCTCGGCGAGGAACTCGGCCTGCCCCGGCCGTTCGAGCAGGCGCACGGGCAGATCGTGCTGACGCTTGCCACCGCGCTGCCGGCCGATGTGCCCACCCTGACCCTGCCGCGCGGGGCGCGGCTGCTGACCGCGGGCGGCCACCACGCGTCACTCGACACGACGGTGGTGCTGTCGGCGGCCTCGCCCGAACGCACCGTCCCGGTCACCGCGTTCTACCCCGGCCCCGAGCACAATCTCGACCCCGTGGCCGACGCCAACCAGCAGTTGGTTCGCTGGCACCCCGATGACGCTTCGTTAAGTGACCTTTTCGCTTTGGAAACCCGTTTGGGGGTACCGGTTACAGCGCTCGCCCACACGGAACCGCTGACCGGTGGCGAGCTGCGGTGGCCGGATGTGCGCTACCGCGAGGTGATGCTGCGGGCGCCCCGGTCGCTGTGGCGGGTGGACGCCATCGAGTTCGCCGTCTCGCTGCTGCCCGGGGTGCGGCAGGTGGTGGTGCGCGACTCGTGGGGCGGCCTTGACGTCAGCGAGTCGGTCTTCGGCGGATTCCGTTTCGCTGAAAGGCTTTTCAGCACCGAGCGGGACATCGCCAGCCCGTTCTTCTTCAGCGTGCTGGTCGCCCCCACGGCGGCGGCGCTGTGGGAGGGGCCTGACGGTCTGCGGGCCGCGGTCGAGGCCGAGATCGAGAACCTGCGGCCGATCAGCATCTTCCCGCAGGTGGAGCTGGCCCAGGAGGTCGGGATAGGAGTCTCCGGCATGCTCACGGTGGAGGGACTGCCGCTGCCCGTCGGCACCTCGGACGTGGTCAACGCCTCCTCGCCCGCCCGCGCGCTCAAGACGCGCCTGATGGACCGCGTCCGGCGCTACGTCGAAGGGCTGCGCTTCGGCGAGCCGGTGCGCTGGGCGGAGGTCATGCACGCGCTGATGAGCGAACCCGGCGTCGCCGACGTCACCGACCTCAGACTGCTGCGCTACCCGCCGGGACTGGACACAGTGGACCTCACCGACGCGGCGTCCCTCGACGACTTGCAGACCTTCTCCTGCGGCGACAACGTGCGGCTGCTGCCCACGCAGGTACCGGTTCTCGTCGACGACGACAGCCGCCTGGTCGTAGGGTGAGGTGCCTGCCGTGACCTCGCCTTTGATCGCCGACCCCGACCTGCACGCGTCGGCGTCGCACCGCAACATGATCGACCACCTGACGGCGCCGTTGCAGGCGGGTGCCGCGGAGTCGGCGATCACCGTGTCGCCGATCGGGATGGTCGAGCTGCCGACCGCCACCCGCGAGCCGCTGCTGCTCGCGGCGCCGCTGCGCGCCCTGGAAGGGGTGGCGTGGGCGGTGACGGTGGAGCTGCCCGGCGGTTCCAGTACCCAGCTCGAGTTCGCCGCCGGGACGGAGGCGGGGGCGTACCTGCCGCTGTACCGCCCGCCCGCGGACCCGGAAACCGGGATTGTCGCACCGTTCTCGGTGCGGCTGCGGCTGGTGGAGGTCCTCGCGAGCGAGCGGCGGCCGGTGCCCGCGGAGCAGATAGCGTCCAATTTGGATGTTCGCCTGGTCGAGGGGGTCACCGGGCGCATGCTCTACCTGCTCGGCGCCGAGAAGCAGCGCATCCGCCGCCAGGCAAGGGAGCTGGCGCTGGTCCGCACCCTGGCCGGCGCCCACGGCGACGCGCTCGACCGCATCGGCGCCGAACTCGGCGTGCCCAGATTCTTTGACACCATCAGGTTCCGCGACCCCACGGACGAGGAGCGCCCATCCATCTTCGCCAGGTTCCGGTTCGGCGAGCGCACCTTCGGGCCCGGCCGCGGCGGCGAGATCACCGCGGACGCGCGGCGCGAACCGGACGAGGAGTACAGGCGCCGTTTGGCGATCTACAAGCCGTGGCTGTACCCGAGCCTTGGCCACGTAGAGGCGACGCTCAACGAACTTCTTGGCGAGATCGGGGTTTCGGCACGGGCTCTGGTCACCGACGAGTCCCAGCCGGCGGCGGCAGCCGTCCATCTGGTCGGGGTCGAGGCGCGCACCGCACGCCCGGGACCGCCGCCCGCCCTTGACCTCGCGGGCAGGGCCGGCTTCCACGAGTACGCCCGCCGGACCACCCTCATCTGGCCCGGCGACGAGGCGGTGGCAAACGGGATCCACAACGCCCGGTACCTGCCGAGCGCGACCACGGAACAGGTGAACCTGCTGCGGCGGAGGCTGCGGGCGGGGTACACCTTCCCCGCGCAGGCGGCGATCGCCCCGATGCTGGCGCAGGCGCTGGACAGGGTGGGCCGGTGCCGGCGGGCGCTGGGCGAGGCCGGCGCGTGGGCGGTGACGAGGTGCCAGGACGCGACCGGCGGCAGCCGGTACGAGCTCGGCCTCGGCGCCGACCTGACCCCACCGGCGGCGGCCGAACTGACCCGGCTCGCCAACCGGCTGACCGCGGGCGAGATAACCCTGCCAACCGCACCGTCCGATGTGGAGCCCGACCCGGCCGAGACAGCCGCGCTGCTCGCCTCCGCCCGGCCCCGCCCACCCGGCGAGGACCCCGACGGCGCCTGGCTGCTCGAGGCGTGCGGCCTGCGGACCGTGCACCGGGTACGGACCGACCTGGTCTACGTCTCCCACATCCCCACCTTCGGGCTGGCCATCTCCGGGCCGTCGGTCACCACCGTGGGAACGCCGATCACCCTGGAGGCTCGCTACCACGCCACCGGCGAACCCGGCAGCCACGTGCTGCTGGTACGCGGGCTGCAGGAGGCCGGGCGGGAGTGGACCGAGCTGGGTCACGGGGCGTGGACGGTCCTGGAGCCGGCGGCCGGGCGTGACGCGTGGGACGCCGCCGTGGCCACCGGCGAGGCGACAGCGGCGATCCTCAGCCACGTCGGCCTGCCCGTCGTCACCGACCCCGACGACGTGGCGGCCCGGCTGCGCGGCCTGCCCGCCGAACTGATCGCCACATTCCGGCTGCCCGAACTGGAGTCGCAGCGGGTCACCGCGGGCCGCCCGGAAGCCATCAACGACCTGCGGGACCTGCTCAACGTGCTTGGCGGGCAAGGATTCAGCTCGGCACTGCTGCTGGTGGTCGACACCGACGAGGTGGTGGTCGTGGTCGGCGGGATCGCGCTGCCGCTGGCCGGGCTCAACCTGGCCGAGCGGTCCGCCACCCAGTTCCGGTGGTACGCGGTACGGATCTGGCCGAACCAAGGGGTCAGCCCGGCCGTCTCCGAGATCGGGTACCTGGGGGCGCGCAGCGATTTCAACCCCGGCCGGTGGGGGCTGTACGCGATCGTCGCGCTTGGACAGATCCGCTCCCAGTTCGGCGGCACCGAGGCGTACGAGTTCACGGTCGACCTGCCCGAGGGCACGGTCCTGAGCCTGCTTCAGTACGAGTACCTGATGAACCTCCTGGCCCACCTGCACCCCATGGGGACGCGGGTCAACACCTGGTCGATCCGGCAGCGCCACGTCGACCTCGACGGCGGCGGAACCCCAGAACCGGTGCCGCCACACATCTCCCGAACCTACCGTCAGTACCGGCGGCCGCGTTTCCGCGGTGCGACGGCGACCGGGCCGAACTCCTGAGGAGACAAGCAATGCCATTCAATTTCGACACCGCATTTCCGGCAACCGACCCGCAGTGCGTTCCCCGGTTCACCCGCACGTTCGAGCACATCGACTGGATCGATGGCGCCAGCGTCGTGCAGGCCGAGACCACGCCCACCGAGGAAGGGTTCAACAGCCGGTTCCGCAAGATAATCGCCGACATCGAGGCGCTCGGCGACGACGCCCGCCGCGCCCTGACCTGCGCCGCGGCGATCCGCACCAGCATCTTCGCGATCATCAACGAGCTGGAGGACGAGCTGACCCGGCTCGGCGCTCCGGTGGCGAACTGGATCGCGCCGAACCTGCTGAACGGCTGGACCTTCCGGTCGCTGGACACCGACTTCGACTACAACCGGCCGGGCTACTTCAAGGACAAGTCCAACATGGTGCACCTGCGCGGCACCCTGGGCAACGGCCCGATCCCGGGCAGTGGCAACAGTTTCACCTCAATCATGTTCCAGCTGCCGGTCGGGTACCGTCCGGAGAACCGCACGGTGCTGCACTGCCTGACGTCCGGGGACGGCATCCGGCGCCTCGACATCGACGAGGAGGGCCGGGTCAACCTGCGCTCCGCCTACACGACCTGGATCTCGCTGGACGGGATCTCCTTCCGTGGCATCGGAACCCCGGCCCCCGTCATCGGGATCGACCCGAACATCGGCATCGACCCGAACATAGGCATCGACCTGCCCGGCGGCGGAATAGTCATCGGACCCGGCGGCGGCGGGCCGTCGATCGGCCCCCGGCCGTAACTTAGATAAGGGTTTGCGGGGTGCGGGCGTGGGCACGAGCGAACGCGTCGTCCGGGATGGTCAGCCGTTGCGGCACCCGGCGGTGGACACCGGCCTCAAGGCAGAGGGTGAGGGCAAACTGGTGGCAGATCGCCGGGTGCGCGTTAGCGTGTTCGATGATTTCCCGGCGCATCCACGCCGGGATGTCGACGTTAAGCTTGTCCGCGCCCGCCGCGAGCATCCGGTCGAGCTCACCGGAATCCATGGGCTGCAACGGGATCCGTTCCAGCGCGGCGCCGAGGACCTCGTCGCCCGCGATACCCGGCGCCGTGCCCAGCGCGACAACCCGCGCACCGCCCAGCCCTTGCATCACCTCGACCACTTGGTGCTGCGCCGGGACCGGCAGCTTGTGTACGTCCTCCAGCACCCACACCAGGCCGTTGCCCGCGAGCCACGCCACGATCTCGGCGACGCCACCGGCGCTCGGTGGTGTCGCCGGCGGCCCGTGCAACGCCTCGGCCGCGGCCGCCGCGTCGATAAGCTCGCCCTTGCGCCGGCAGCCGGTGAACACGCTGCGCATGCCAAGGCGCCCAAGGGTTCGCACGGTCATCGTGGTCTTGCCCGCGCCGGTCTGCCCGTGTATCAGCACCTGCCGGCCCGGCACGGCGAGGGCGCCGGCAAGCCGGGCCTCGTCGCGGCGCGCGATGTAGGCGTGTTCGCTCGGCGACATCGGGGTGAAGACCTCGTGCACCTCATGAGCCTGAGTCACGAAAGGAAGGATACGGATGCCTAGCGTCGCCGTAGAGGGTGAGGTTGTCGCCACCGCCGGCCCGGCCACCGCGGCGGGTTCGTGGACGGCCGGCCCGGTAACGGAGGTTTCGTACACCAAGCTCACCATCGGCGGCAAGAAGGTGATCCATCAGGCGATGTGCACCTTCACCTTCACCAACAGCACCACCAGCGCGACCACGCTGGTGCCGCTGACCCTCACCGCCTCGCCGAGAAAGTTGCAGGGCGGGCTGTCCAATGTGTTGTGCCACGCCGACAAGTTCGTCGACCCCAACGGCAATCAGCTGGAGGCACGGGTCACGCGCCCACCCACGCTGTCGTCAGGCTGACGAGCGGCCGGTCGGCAAGGTCGGGCATCTATAGGTCTAGGTCTTCGATCCTGTTGGCGGTCGCCGCTTGCCGGATCCAGTAACCGAGCCGGTCGAGGTCGGTGCAGACGGCGAGCTCGGCACGGATTCTGTCGGGCACGTCGATGCCGCGCGCGTCCAGGATGGCAAGGAGGGCGTCGGCCTCACCTTGCGCCTTGCCCTGCGCCTCGCCCGCGCTGAAGTGACGGCGGGCGAAATCGCTCTGGAACTGGTAATTCGTGATGGCCATGAACTCCTCCAGGCATGCCTGGGCCGCCGCCGGCAGCACCGAAAGTATCAGGTCAGTGTACAGGTTGGCATGGTCAAGATCGATTGTATCGAGGGCGGCGAGCAGGGCCTCGAATACCGGCTTCGGGTCGGGAATGCCACCGTGGGCAAGCGCCGAAAGCACCGCCAGCTCGGGCACGCGGCGGGCGGTCTCGAGATCGGTGATCAGGGGAACCTGGTCCGGACCGAGCGCCACCGGGGTCAGCACGGATCCGGGCGGCCCGAAGGGGATCGCAACCCCGCACCAATCCGCGACGACCTGGACCGGACAAACCACCATCAGCACAACCGGGCACCCCAGCCGCGCGTGCAGCGTGGCCGCATACGCCGGCCAGCTGCGCCGCTTACGGGCGTCGACACGCAGCTGCACCTCGATCACGACCGCCAAAACCGGAATCCCCTCGCCGGCAAGCGTTACCACCGCGTCCGCACGGTATTCGGTCGGGGTGACGTCGGTGAGATCCGATGCGGAAACGCGAGCCTCGTCAAAGTCCGGCACCTCGACCTCGAGCGGTCCACGCAACAGCTCGGCCGCCAGCGATGGCCTGTCGCGGAACATTTCGATGAGGATCTCGTGCAGGTGCGAGGGCATGGCTCGCACGCTACCGAGTTCTCAGAGAACGCAACCTCGGTTATCCACAGGCAACGGTATGTGTTTGCCTTGTGACGCAAGGCTTTCCTGGGCGACGACTATCGGGCTGCCCATCGCTGTCGTCGAGCTGACGATCGCAGGATTCCCGAAACTTCACCGCAACGCGCTCCGCCACCCTTCACCCAACGAATCTCATCGTGATTCACCTCTAGGGGGAACGGAATGCGTAAATGTCTGGTCGCTCTGGCGCTGATCGTCTGCGCGGCGGTGGTCGTGCCGGCTGTGCCGGCCCACGCGGTGACTCTGCGCTGCAACGGGTTGGACGTCGAGATCAACGGAACCGAGGGCGACGACATCATCAACGGGACGAGCGGCGATGACGTCATAGCCGCCGAGGGCGGCCAGGACCGGGTGACCGGCGGCGGCGGCAACGACACCATCTGCCTGGGTCCGGGGCATGACATAGCGGGCGGCGGCAGCGGCAACGATGTCATCCTCGGCCAGGACGGCGACGACATCGTCGGCGGCGACGCCGGGGCCGACACCTTCTTCGGCAACGCCGGCTTCGACAGCTACTCCTACGAGACGGTCACCTCCGCGGTCACCGTGACCATTGACGATCTCGCCAACGACGGGGTACCGGGCGAGCGCGACAATGTCCGGACCGATGTCGAGCGGGTGCGCAGCGGTCTGGGCAGCGACACACTCATCGGCAACTCGCAGGCCAACAGCTTCCTGGGCGGCGGGGGCAACGACACCATCTTCGGGCGTGGGGGCGACGACAGCCTGCTCGGGCAGGACGGTAACGACACCCTCAACGGCGAGGCGGGCAGGGACTCCCTCAGCGGCGGAAACGACAACGACGCCCTCAATGGCGGCACGGAAAACGACGGTATGTCCGGCGGGTTGGGGACCGACATATTCAACGGCGGCGACGGGGACGACTCCGTCAGCGCGGAGTCCTTGGTCGACGGCAACGACACCTTCCTTGGCGGCGCCGGATCGGACACCGCGTCGTACCGCAACCGCACATCGTCGGTGACCGTCAGGTTGGACGGTGTCGCCAATGACGGTGCCAACAACGGCGGCGAGGGCGACAACATCGCCACCGACGTGGAGAACGTCACGGGTGGGCAGGCGAACGACACCATCCGGGGCAATGAGGAGAACAACCGGCTGTCCGGCGGTTCCGGTCACGACAACATAACCGGGGGCGAAGGGGACGACATCCTCTTGGGCGACCTCGGTGACGACCTTCTCAACGGGTTCGACGGCGACCGTGGCAACGACTCGCTCGACGGCTCCAGCGGCGTGGACACCTGCACCTCCGACCTGGGCGACACGGAGACCCTCTGCGAGGCCTGATTCCCGTCCCCCACCGCGAGCCTGCGCCCCCGATCGGGGCGCAGGCTCGCCGTTTCCACCCGGATTCCAGCCGGTTTGAGGGGCCGGCCGGTACGCTCCCTTCCTAGATCACGGCGTGATGTTTCGCCCATTTTCTTGACTCATTCCAGAAAACGGGCCAGACTGCGGGATGTGGTCATGACCTTGGCGCTCCGGCAGCACAGCGCGGAGCCCGAGGGGACTTCCTGATCCATCGATACGCCATGTCACGGAAGGAATCCGATGTCCGAAAACCACGACGCCGTCGTCCATGACGCCGAGGCGGGAGCCGAGTCCCGCTGCCCGGTCGCGCACGGACGCGCCCCGCACCCGACACAGGGCGGCGGGAACCGCGGCTGGTGGCCGAACCAGCTCAACCTGAAGATTCTCGCGAAGAACCCGGCAGAGGCCAACCCGCTCGGGGACAAGTTCGACTATGCCGAGGCGTTCAACAACCTCGATCTCCCGGCGGTAAAGCGGGACATCGCCGAGGTCCTGACGACCTCGCAGGAGTGGTGGCCGGCGGACTTCGGTCACTACGGCCCCTTCATGATCCGGATGGCGTGGCACAGCGCCGGCACCTACCGCATCAGCGACGGCCGCGGTGGCGCCGGTGCCGGGCAGCAGCGCTTCGCACCGCTGAACAGCTGGCCGGACAACGGTAACCTGGACAAGGCCCGGCGCCTGCTGTGGCCGGTCAAGAAGAAGTACGGCCAGAACATCTCCTGGGCCGACCTGATGATCCTGGCCGGCAACGTGGCGCTGGAGTCGATGGGGTTCAAGACCTTCGGCTTCGCCGGCGGCCGGCCGGACGTGTGGGAGGCCGACGAGGACGTCTACTGGGGTCCCGAGACCACCTGGTTGGGCGACGCGCGCTACACCGGCGACCGCGACCTTGAGAACCCGCTGGCCGCGGTCCAGATGGGCCTCATCTACGTCAACCCGGAAGGCCCCAACGGCAACCCGGACCCGATCGCCGCGGCCCGCGACATCCGTGAGACCTTCCGCCGCATGGCCATGGACGACGAGGAGACGGTCGCGCTCATCGCCGGCGGCCACACATTCGGCAAGACCCACGGCGCCGGCCCCGCGGACAACGTCGGTGTCGAGCCCGAGGGCGCCCCGATCGAGGAGCAGGGCCTGGGCTGGAGGAACTCCTTCGGCACCGGCAAGGGCCCGGACACGATCACCAGCGGGCTGGAGGTCACCTGGACCACATCGCCGACCCAATGGAGCAACAGCTTTTTTGAGAATCTTTTTGGGTACGAGTGGGAGCCGAGCCAGAGCCCGGCCGGTGCACACCAGTGGGTGGCAAAGAACGCCGCACCGGTCATCCCCGACGCCTATGACCCGGCCAAGAAGCACCTCCCCACGATGCTGACGACCGACCTGTCGCTGCGCTTCGATCCGGTCTACGAGCAGATCTCGCGGCGGTTCCTGGAGAACCCGGCCGAGTTCGCCGACGCCTTCGCCCGTGCGTGGTTCAAGCTGACCCACCGCGACATGGGGCCGCTGTCCCGGTACCTGGGCCCGGAGGTCCCGGCCGAGAAGCTGCTGTGGCAGGACCCGCTGCCGTCGGCGACCTACGACACCATCGACGCCTCGGACGTGTCGTACCTCAAAGGCCAGATCCTCGCCTCGGGCCTGACCGTGGCGCAGCTGGTCTCCACCGCGTGGGCCGCCGCATCCTCGTTCCGCGGCAGCGACAAGCGCGGCGGCGCCAACGGTGGCCGCATCCGCCTGGAGCCGCAGAACGGCTGGGAGGTCAACAACCCGGACGAGCTGGCGACGGTGCTCGGTACCCTCGGCAAGATCAAGGAGGCGTTCAACGCTTCGCAGAGCGGCGGCAAGCGGGTCTCGCTGGCCGACCTGGTGGTGCTCGGCGGGTCCGCCGCGGTCGAGCAGGCCGCCAAGAACGCCGGTTTCACCATCGATGTCCCCTTCGCGGCGGGTCGGGTCGACGCGTCGCAGGAGCAGACCGACGTGGAGTCCTTCGCGGCGCTCGAGCCGGTCGCGGACGGTTTCCGTAACTACCTCGGCAAGGGCACCCGGCTCCCGGCCGAGTACCTGCTCATCGACAAGGCAAACCTGCTGACGCTGAGCGCGCCCGAGATGACGGCCCTCGTGGGTGGTCTCCGGGTGCTCGGGGCAAACTATGGCCAGTCGCCGCTGGGGGTCTTCACGAAGAACAAGGCGGCGCTGACCAACGACTTCTTCGTAAACCTGCTCGACCTGGGCACAACGTGGAAGCCGGTGTCCGAGGACGCGCAGACCTTCGAGGCCCGCGATGACGCCACGGGCGAGGTCAAGTGGACGGGCAGCCGGGTGGATCTGGTCTTCGGTTCCAACTCGGAGCTGCGGGCGCTCGCGGAGGTCTACGCGAGCGACGACGCGCGGGAGAAGTTCGTGCGGGACTTCGTCGCGGCGTGGGTCAAGGTAATGAACCTGGACCGGTACGACCTCGTCTGATCCTGACATGTATGGGCGGTGCCCACCGGTTCTCCGGTGGGCACCGTTTTTTGCGTTGTTGCCAGCGGCAATATGGCATCGCACTCGGCCGCCCGGTCGTGTAACGCTGGAAGGGACGTGCCAACCGTCTGGTGCAGGAGGTGCCTCGTGTCCATCGACCAGATCCAGCCGCCCACGCTGATGCCGCTGTTGTCGCGCGGCAAGCACCGCAGTCCACGCTCGGGCGCGTGCTTCATGGAAATGGCGTCGCTACTGGCCGGACAGCGGTGGAGCGACCATCCCGCGTGCACGCACCCGCTGCTGGCCGCCCTGGCTCGCTATGTCAATGATTACACCTCGGACGCGGGCCGGCAGCGCCTGGCCCCGCTCATCCCATCGGTGATCGGGTTGACCAGCGACGACTTGCGCGTCGATGCCCGGATCGCGCTGCGGTGCGCGACGACCGCCTTGCCTGTGGTCTCGGCCGACCGGCAGCGCGCCCTTGCCGTCGCCATTCTCGCCACCGACCGCGTGCTCGCCGACCTTGACGGGCGATCACCCGGGACGCTTGAGGAGCGCAGCTCGCAGGCGCTGGCCAAGGTGCCGCACGCGGAGAAGTGGGCAGAGCAGTTCACCGCCAGGCTTCCCATGACTCCCAAGGCGTTCCGGCGGCGCAGCGCGCCCAGCATCGTCGGCTGCGCGGTCGTCGGGATCGCCCAGGCGTGCACGCCCGATCCGAACAGCCTCCTGCGCGACCTGCTGGCAGCCGCCATCGACGACTTCCGCGCCGAAACCAGCCGCCGCTCCGCCCAACCCGCCGAGGCACTCACCCACTAACACCACCCCCTCCGGCCCACTGCCACGCAACCCCCCACCCACACGACCCCACTGGGCGGGCGGCTCAGCGCGGGGGTAGCAGTGCCGCATCGGATACCGGTCCGAGGTGGCCGAGCTTGTCCGGGTTGGCCACGGACAGGATCGCCTGCACCACGCCGCCGGCGATGTCGAGCCCGACGACGCCGAGCACGCGCCCTTCGGCGTCGTACATCACGGCGCCCGGCTGGCCGTTGACCCAGGCCAGCCGCAGGGACCAGCCCAAGGTCATGGCCCGGTGGAGCCCGCCGGCGAGCAGTCGCGAGACGCGCTGCCGCCCGGCCACGGGCTGTGCGAGAGCCTGCGCCTTGCCGCCGCCGTCCGCGTGCAGTACTACGTCGGGCGCGAGCATGCCGAGCAGCTCGTCAAGGTCGCCGCCCGACGCGGCCTCGAAGAACCTGCGGGCGAGCTCCTCTCCTTCGGCCCGCCGCTCCGGCGTTGGCGCGAGGCCCTGCGGCTCCGGCGTTGGCGCGAGGCTTGCTTCGGCCGCGATGCGCTGCTTGGCGCGGGTGAAGATCTGCCGGCAGTTCACCTCGGTCTTGCCGACGATCCTTGCCACGTCCGGGTAGCCGTACCCGAAGACCTCGCGCAGCATGAACACCGCCCGTTCGACCGGCGACAGCGCCTCCAGCAGCACCAGGAACGCCATCGTGAGCGAGTCGGCCAGTTCGGCATGCTCGGCCGGACCCGCCGCCACCGCCCCCGGCCCATCGGCGGGCACGACCACGGGCTCGGGCAGCCAGTCTCCCACATACGTCACTCGCCGCATCCGTGCCGAGTTGAGGTGGTTGATTCCCAGCCGGGTCACTGCCGTCGCCAGGTACGCCTTCAGGTTGGCGATCTCTGTCCCGGCTTGACGTGCCCGGGCCAGCCCGAGGAACGCGTCTTGCACGATGTCCTCGGCGTCGCTGACCGACCCGGTCATCCCGTACGCGATAGAGAATAACAGCGGCCGCAACCCGGCCCCGGCAAAGTCTTCCACTCAGCTCACGCTAGCAGCGGAGGCAGGAGGCGGGCCTCCTGCCTCCGCGCGGTGCATGGTCAGAGCCGGCCGGCCCCGGAACCCGCCATGACGGATGCCTTGACGGAGCCGACGTTCTCCGCGGTGTAGGAGTACGGCAGACCCGCTACGGAGCCGTTGACCTCGCACGGTCCGGAGTTGGTGAGCGAATTGTTGCGCGCCACCAGGCGTCCCGGGTCGGAGTCCGCATATCCGCTCGCCGACCAGCATGCCTGCTGCACGTTTTCGAAGACGTTGCCTTCGACGAGCACACCGGCGTTCATGGTGGAGGCGATGGCGTAGGAAGCCGTGTCACGCCTGATGTTCAGGTAGTAGTTGTTGAACACGTGGACCGTCTCGCCGAAGCGGATCCTCGGGTTGCGCTCGAAGGTGGTGTCGAACCAGTTGTGGTGGTACGTGATGCGCAGGTGCCCGACGTCCTCACCCGCGTTGCCGTCGGAGTGGCCGATCAGCGAGTTCTTCCAGTGGTTGCGGAAGATGTTCCACGACACGGTCACGTAGTCGCAGGCGTGGGTGCAGTCGAGCAGACCATCATAGAAGTCGGGATCGTCCTCGATCGTGCTGGACATTGTGTTGTGGTCGATCCAGATGTGGGTGGCGTTTTCGATCTGGATGGCGTCCGTTCCCGGTACCCCCCGGATGTTCATGTTTTGAATGATGACGTTGGCCCGGGACATGTCCTCGATGTTGAGAGTGGTCCCCGAGATTCCCGAGTTCGCGCCCACCCCGCGGATCGTCTTGTTCGCCGTGATCTCGACCGTGCCCGAGCCGCTGAGCATGCCGTTGACCAGGATTGTTCTGGTCCCCGCGGCCTGTGCCTGGTTGCGGAAGTCGGTGAAGTTGGTGACGGTGACCGTGGCGCCACCCGCGCCGCCGGTGGTGCCGCCGGCTTGCGTGGCCCAGCCGATGATGCCGCCGGGCGGTTGCGGGCTGGGCGGGTTGGACGGCGAAGGCGGGTTGGACGGCGAGGCCGAGGCCGACGGTGAGGTGGGCGGCGACGGTGGCGCGCTGGTCGGGCTCGGGCCGGCCGCGTCGGTCACCAGGATATCGTCGAACGATCCTGCCGTGTAGTTTGCCACGAGTGCCACCCGCCCGGTGGCCAGGGTACCGTCCGAAGTGGACACTACTTGACTCCCGTTGACCGAACCGACCAGGGAGCCGCCGGTCGCGCTCAGCGAGAGGTTGTAGAACGTACCCGTGGCGGTCGGGAACGACGCCGTGGCAAGCGTTGTGGTCGCTCCCCTGCGGATCTGCACCGAGGTCGGCGTGAGCAGGAGGGCGTAGAAGTTCGATGTGCTCTGCGCGCGGGCGGCGATCCCGACCCCGCGCGAGGAGTTGCTGCCGAAGGCGTTGACCCGCACCCGCGCCGACACCGTGACCGTGCCCCACGACGTCGAGCCGGCAAGTGATTTGGCGCTGGCACCGCTGCCCGACTGCGAGTAGAGGCCGGACGAGACCGACCACGTACCGCCGGATGTGCTCCAGCCGTTGGCGTTGCCGTCGTTGAAGTCGTCGGAGAACAGCGTTGCCGCGTTGGCGGCCACCGCGCCGAGGGTGAAGACCGCCGCCGTGACGGCGGCGCTGACCCCGGCCGCGATGGCGAGGCGGGGGCGCCTGCCGCTGAACCTTCCGATCCTGCGCTGCGCTTCCTGCACTGTAGGACCTCCCTGCGTTGGAATGCGCTTTCCCGCCAACGTAAAAAGGCAGAGATAAACCAGTCAATGGGTACCATTTGCAGCTTTGTTGCAGCGAATAAACTGAAACACCAATAGCCGACCCGTCGGTCGGCCCGGATATGGAAGGCTATCGTCCGGTTTGGAGCGCTGCCCTGACTCCCGCAATTCGCAGGATTCAGCCGATCCTATGGCAAGCGCTTTCCCATCGCCAGCCGTACACTCCTCGATGTACGCCGCATGTGCGCCCGCCCGCGATGCTCGGCGCCATGATGGCCCAAAGCAGACAACGCTTTCTCGCTCCGCTTGCGGTTCTCGCGGCCGTTGCCGCCCTTGGCCTTTCCGCGACCGGCAGCCAGGCCCAGGCGGCCGACCCCAGGCCCAACATCGTCCTGATCATGACCGACGACCAGACCCTGGCGTCGATGTCGGTGATGCCCAACGTCCGCAACCTGATCGGCGCGCAGGGCACCACCTTCAGCCAGAACTGGGTGTCGTACCCGCTGTGCTGCCCGTCCCGGGCGACCTACCTGACCGGGCAGTACCCGCACAACCACGACGTCTTCGACAACAAGCCGCCCGACGGCGGTTACGAGAAGTTGCGCGGCGGGCAGACCCTGCCGGTGTGGCTGCACGACTCCGGCTACAAGACCGTCCACATTGGAAAGTACCTCAACGGTTACGGCAACAGGAATCCGCTCGAGGTGCCGCCAGGCTGGGAGTTCTGGCACGGCCTTGTCGACGCCTACCGGATGTGGGGCTACTCCATCAACCACCACGGCAACAACGTGCAGCGCTACGGCCAGGTCGGCGAGCAGGACCCCGCCCTCTACCAGACCGACGTGCTGCGCGACATCGCCACCAACTTCATAGAGAACCACGCCAACGGGACGAGGCCGTTCTTCCTGTCCTGGGCGCCCCTGGCCCCGCACACCGAGGTGGGGACGGGACTTGACCTGAACTTCCGCAACCCGCGCCCGGCGCCCCGGCACCGGGGCCAGTTCAACGACGAGCCGCTGCCGCGCCCACCGGCGTTCAACGAGAACGGCGACGGCGGCGACATGAGCGACAAGCCGGCGTTCCTGCGGCGCGGCCCGCTTGACGCCAACGAGATCGACAACATCACGAAGCGGTACCGCTCCCGGCTCGAGTCGCTGCTCGCGGTCGACGAGGCGGTCAAGGCCATCGTGGACAAGCTGCGCGCCGAGGGCGTCCTGTCCAACACCGTGCTCATCTTCACCGCCGACAACGGTTTCATGGACGGGCAGCACCGCATCGAGGCGGGCAAGGTGCACGCCTACAACCCGTCGGCGCGCGTGCCGCTGCTCATCCGGGGCCAAGGTATCCCGGCGGGCCAGACCACACCCGCCATGGTGTCCAATGTGGACCTCGCCGCGACCGTCCTCGACTTCGCCAACACCGCGCCCGGCATCCGCATCGACGGCCGCTCGCTCAAGCCGGTCGCCCAGAACCCGGCCAGCGTCGCGGGCCGGCGCGTGCTGCTCGAAACCGGCGCCCCGCGCGCTCGCAGCATCGGCGACCGCTGGTACGCCGCGATCCGCGGCGAGCGATACCTCTATGTGGAGCACTGGCTGCGCAACGCCGACGGCGTCGACGTGCGCACCGGAAAGGAGCTCTACGACGACAACGTCGACCCGCACCAGCTTGAATCCAAGCACGACAACCCGGGATACGCCGACATCATGGCCGGCCTGGCCCAGCGCCTGCACGAGATGCAAACCTGTTCCGGCAGCACATGCCTGTGATTGGGGAACCTGTCCCGTTGCCCGCCGCGCATGTGATCGATTTAGCTGGTACCTGTGCGGATAGACAAACGTAACAGCGTGAAATTGGCCATCGCCGCCGCCATCACGGTGGCGGTGGCCCTGGTCTCCAGTTCACCCGCGGTCGCATGGGGGTACGGGGTAAACCGTGTCCAGACCGCGGCGGAGGACTCCTGGGCCCAGACCGGCATGGGACCGGGCTGGGTATTGTTGAGCTACAAGGCAAACGGCCCGATGGTCGGGTACCTGTTCGCCAAGGACTTCGTCTTCGCCAACGGCGTGGTCAAGCCCGGCCCCGACCACATGGACATCCGCGACACCGGCGACGCCAGCGCGGGCAACTCCGAGGGCATCACCCGGTGGCCGTGGGGGTTCGCCGGTGGCAGCTTCGACGGCTGCGCCTACGCCTACGGCACGCGCAAGTTCGCCACCGTGCGCTCCGGGTTCATGTCGTCAAGCTGTGCGGGCGGGCCGAACGTCGTGGGTTCGAGCAACGACGACGGCAGGCCGGACACGTTGCGGTGGTGGCACTCCGAGCAGGTCTTCTGTACCAGCGACGAGGTCGACCCGCTGTGCAGCCCGTGGGGCGTGTGGAGCGAGAACAAGGGCGGCGGGCTCAAGGCGACGACCGCGCGGACCGACTGCCCGGCGTACGGCAACATCGGCGCCGCGGCCGCTTACGGCTCCGGCTCGGCCGTGCCGGTCCATCCGCTGGGCACGGCCCCGGCCGGTTCGCGGATCGACATCCGTTACGTCGCCAAGAACCGTCAGTGGATCATGGCTAAGTGGAACGGCAACCGGTTCGCGGGCGGTATCGCCTGGGCGTTCCTACCCCGCAGCTGCGTCTGGTGACGACCGTCCCGGCCGGCCGCGTGCGGCGTGCAGTTTGGCGCCCACGCGGTCGGCCCCGTGCTGGTCGTCGAGCAGCTCGAACATTTCAAGCGTGCGCTGCCAGGTTTCGATTGCGGCATCGAGCTTTCCGGCCGCCTCCTCAGCGTCGCCCAGCCGCACCATGCTCTCGGCCCGGTCGGATCGGGCGCCGAGCTCGTGGAACAGGTCGACGGCGCGCCGGTAGCAGCTGATGGCGTAGTCGTGGTTGCCCAGGTGGTGGTAGGCGTAGCCGAGGCTGTCCCAGGTGGTCGCCTCCACGATGCCGGGGCCGAGTTGCTGGTGCAGGGCAAGGGATTGCTCGCAGTAGCCGATTGCCTTCTCGTACTCGCCGAGCTGGGCGAGGTACCACCCGACCGAGTTGAGCGCATCGGTCTGGCCCTCGACGTGGCCCGCCTCCACATACAGGTCAAGCGCCTGGCGCGCATGGCTGTGCGCCTCGGCGTAGTCGTCCTGCTGCGCGGCCAAGTCGCTTAGCTGGAGATAGGTGTGGGCCTGCCGCACCGCGTCGCCCTGCCGGCGGCACAACTCCAGCGCGCGGTGCAGGTGCCCGCGGGCCTCGTCGAGGCGGTTCAGCCGGGTGTTCGTCCTGGCGAGGAACCGGTGGGCCTGCGCCTGCGCGCCCTCGTCCCCTGCCCGGACCGCCGCGGCGAGCCCGGTGTGCGCCACCGAAATCCAGTCCTGCCACCGTCCCTGCCGGTCAAGGTGGAGCGCGATCGCCGCGGCCAGCCGCCAGGCGTGGGCGTCGAACCCGGCGGCCGCGGCCCGGCTGACCGCGGCGAGCAGGACCGAGCGCTCGGCGTCAAGCCACTCGATGGCCTCTCCACGGCCATCGAACCGCTCCGCGATCGCGCCGGGCGCCGGCGGGTCGAGCGGGATCGGATCCCCGTGCGTGTTCAGCAGGCGCGAGGCGGCATACGCGGTGTGCAGGTAGTGGTCGATCATCCGCCGGGTGGCTTCGTGGCGCTCGCCGGCCAGATCGTCCCGGACCACCTCGGCGGCGTAGGCGCGCAGCAGGTCGTGCTGCGTGTACCGGCCGGATGCCTGCTCGACGACCAGATGCGCGTCGGCCAGCTCGGCAAGCAGCTGCCGCGCCTGGGTTTCCGTTGTGCCGCAAAGGCTTGCGGCCGAGACCGGGCTCAGGTCGGGGCCGGGGTGCAGGCCCATCAGCCGGAACAGCCTCGCCGCGGCGGTGGTCAGGGTGTGGTAGGACCACGAGAACACCGCGCGCACATCGGTCGCCGGGTCGTCGCCGGTGAGCGTGACCCAGCGCCGGTGCGTGTCGCGCAGCTCGGTGGCGAACGCGGCCAGCCGGATGCGAGGGCTCGCCGCGACCCGCGCCGCCACGACCGCCAGCGCCAGCGGCAGCCGGGCGCAGTGGGTAATAATCTCCTTCACCGCAACGGGTTCAGCGGTCACCCGCTCGTTGCCGAGGCGCTGCACGAGGAACTCCCACGCCTCCTCCTCGGTCAGCAGGTCGAGCGTGACCGGCAGCGCGCCGTCCGTGGCGACAAGTCCCGACAGCAGATTCCGGCTCGTGACGAGCACCAGGCAACCGGGCGTGCCGGGCAGCAGCGGGCGCAGCTGGCCGGTGTCGCGCGCGTTGTCGAGCACGACAAGCATCCTTTTGCCGGAAAGGAGACTGCGGAAAAGGGCGGTGCGGCCGTCCAGGGTGGCGGGCATTTTTTCCGGGGGTACCCGCAAGCCGTCAAGAAAGCAGCGGACCGCCTCGGCCGGATCCATGACCTGTTCGGCAGGGCCGAATCCGCGAAGGTTCACATACAGTTGGCCGTCGGGGAAACGCGCTGCGACCCGGTGCGCCCAGTACATGGCGAGGGCTGTCTTGCCGACCCCGGCTGTCCCGCCGATGGCGGAGATGACGACCGTCCCGCCCGCCGTGGATCCCTTCTGCAGCAAGCCGTCCAGGGCGCGCAGCTCGGTGCTGCGGCCGATGAAGTGGGGCACCGGTGCGGGCAGTGCGTGCGGCACGGTCACCGGCCCGCCGGGCCGTGCCATGGCGTTCCGCTCGCCCACACCGCCGGCGAAGCGGCGCTCCTCGACCCTGTCCCGCATGGTGGCCAGCACCGCCTGCTCGGCCGGGCTGGCGCCCAGAAGCTGGACCAGTACATCGAACCTGTCGGTCGGCGCCAGTGCCTGACCGTTGAAGTACAACCCGATCGACGAGTGCGACCAGCCGGTCTTGGCGGCCAGTTCACGATAGGTCAAAGGGGAGTCACCTCGCCGCCGCGCGTCACGACGCCGCAGCTGGCGCAGCAAGCGGGCCAGATCATCGGGGGACCGCACCGTTGCCGCGTCCGAACCGGTGATCTCCGCGTCCTCGTCCGCCACCCCCTAAGGGTACGAGGACGCGGAGAATCAACCATGCCAACTATTGCCGGCACAGCAGGTTGACGGAAATCTGTCTCTACCTGAGGGGTGCCCAGCCGCCTGTCCGTGAAAGTGAAGTAAGAACGGTTCGCATCCGGCGATCGTGGCCTAGATCGAGCGATCGCACCGGCTACTTTGGACAGCACTGGACACCGTCGGACAAGGGTTACCCGGCCGCCGCCGAGGAGTACTTCCGGAAGGTTTCCGGAACAGACCATTGACATGTTTCGTTCGTATGCTCGAAACTTAAAAACCATCCGGGCCTCAGCACTTCGCACTGCACTTCACCCTGCACCCCGGAAGGAGTGCCAAAGTGAATCTAGGCTCGAAAAGCCGCTCGACGGTCATCGTCCTGGCGGTAGCGGCCCTCGCGGTCACCGGCGCGATAACCGTCGTCCTGAACACCTCCGCCAGCGGCGTCATGGCCGCCGCGCTCGTGGAGGACGAAGGCGCCGACTGCGCCGTCACCGTCCCCGGCTCATTGCCTGCCAGCTCAAGGCTTCCCGACCCGTTCAGGCGGATCAACGGAACGCGCATCACCAGCAAGTCCGACTGGCGGTGCCGCCGAGCGGAGATCAGGGAGCTGGCCGAGCGGTTCGTCTATGGTGACAAGCCCGCCAAGCCCGCGACCGTCACGGGGACGGTCTCGAGTTCAAGCATCACCGTGAACGTCAGCCACAACGGCCGCAACGCCAGCTTCTCGGCAGGCATCCAGCTGCCCACCAGCGGTGGCAGCGGCCCGTTCCCGGCCGTCGTCGTCCTCGGCGGGTTCGGCGCCGACACCGCCACCATCCGGGCCGCCGGCGCCGCCGTCATCAGCTACGACCCCCTCGCCGTCGGGCGGGAAGGCACGCCCCGCAACAACAAGCAGGGCGCGTTCTACACCATCTACGGCGCGACGAGCGGCACCGGGCTGCTTGCCGCCTGGGCCTGGGGCGTCAGCCGGATCATCGACGTCATCGAGCAGTCCGGCGGCAACGTCCTGCGCGCGGACGCGATGGGCGTCACGGGCTGTTCCCGCTACGGCAAGGGCGCCTTCGCGGTCGGCGTGTTCGACCAGCGCATCGCCCTGACCATGCCGATCGAGTCGGGCAGCGCCGGCGCACCCATTCTCCGCGGGATCCCTGGAGAGTCTGGCGCGCAACCACTCAGCAGCGCCTACGGCGAGCAGCCGTGGCTCGGCGACGCGTTCGGCTCCTTCACCGGCAACCCGGCCAACCTGCCGGTGGACACCCACCAGATGGTGGCGATGGTCGCCCCGCGCGGGCTGTTCATCATGGAGAACCCGCACATCGACTGGCTGGCGGCAAGGTCGGGAAGTGTTGCGGCGCTTGGCGGAGCCGAGGTCTACCGGGCACTCGGCGCGGGCGACAACATCACCTACTGGTCGGATGTGGCGGACGGAACCCATTGCGCGGCAAGGACCGAGTGGCGTACCCCGTTGCAGCAGCACATCCAGAAGTACCTCACAAAGACGGGCAGTGCCGCCGGTACCTTCAGGATCTCCAGCCGCAAGCCCGGCAACCTGGCCGAGTGGCGTGACTGGACAACGCCGACCCTGACCGACGGCTCACCCTTGCCGCCAAGCTCCCCGCCGCCCGGCTCCCCCTCACCCAGCTCGGCCCCCAGCTCACCGCCGCCAAGCTCGCCCCCGCCCAGCTCGCCACCGCCGACCGGCAGCTCCTGCCGGGTGACCTACGTCCTGCAGAACGTGTGGAACACCGGCCTGACGACCGCCATCACCATCGCCAACACCGGCAACACCACGGTCAACGGCTGGTCCCTGGTGTTCACCCTCCCAAGTGGACAGGTCATCACCAACAGCTGGAACGCGACCTTCTCCCCGGCCAGCGGCCAGGTCACCGGCCGCAACCTGGGCTACAACGGCACGATCCCACCGGGAGGCTCGGTCTCCGGGGTCGGCTTCCAGGCCAACCACACCGGCAATACCGGAAGGCCACCCGGCTTCACCCTCAACGGCGTGGCCTGCACCGTCGCTTGACCTCCACGTCCACTGCTATCTATACCCGGCCGGTGCCCTCGTTGATGGGCACCGGCCGGGTGACTGATGACCTTGCTGGTAGCCTCTGCGCGTGATCAGCCCCATCAGGCGGAAAGGCCGGCGCTGGCTGCGGCACCCCGCTCGCATCGTGCCGATCGCCTTCGCCGTGCACGTGACGCTGGGGACGCTGCTGCTGATGCTGCCGGTCTCGCGTCAGGGCCCGGGTTCGGCGCCGCTGCTCACCGCGCTGTTCACCGCCACCTCCGCCGGCTGCGTCACCGGCCTGGCCGTGGTCGACACCGCCACCTACTGGTCGCCGTTCGGGCACGTGGTCCTGCTGGTGCTCATGCAGGTCGGCGGGTTCGGCATCATGGCGATGGCGTCCCTGCTGGGGTTGACCATCGCCCGGCGGCTGGGGCTGACCGGCCGGCTGGTCGCCGTGGCGGAGACCCACTCCACCGGGCTGGGCGACCTGAAGAACGTGCTGATGCGGGTCGCTGTCTTCACGGTCATCACCGAGGTCGCGGTCGCGGCGGTCCTGGCCGGACGGTTCTGGCTCGCCTACGGCTACAGCCCCGCCTACTCGGTGTGGCTGGGCACCTTCCACTCCATCTCGGGTTTCAACCACACCGGCTTCTCCCTGTTCTCCGACAACATGGTGGGATTCGTCGCCGACTGGTGGATCTGCCTGCCGCTGATCGTGGCGATCATCGCGGGCAGCATCGGTTTTCCCGTGGTCTACGAGCTTTCGCGGCGCGGCAACCGGCCCAGCCGCTGGTCCACCCACACCCGCATCACCGTCTTCGGCACCATCGCCCTGCTGGCCACCGGCTTCGCGGCGATGCTTACGCTGGAGTGGTCCAACCCGAAAACCTTTGGCCCGCTTGATATTCCGGCCAAGATACTGGCCGCCCTGTTCCAGGGGACCTCGCCGCGCACGGCCGGCTACAACAGTGTCGACTTTGGACAGATGCACTCGGAGACGCTGCTCGTCACCGACTGGCTGATGTTCATCGGCGGCGGCAGCGCCGGCACCTCCGGTGGCATCAAAATCACCACGTTCTTCCTGTTGGCCTTCGTCATCTGGGCGGAGATCCGCAGCGAGCGGGACGTGGTCGCGGGGCGCCGGCGCATCGCCGAGGCGACCCAGCGGCAGGCCGTCACGGTGGCGCTGCTGGGTGTCGCCCTGGTGGCGCTGGGCACGATCGCGCTGCTGATGCTCACCGACGAGCCGCTGGACCGGGTGTTCTTCGAGGCGACGTCGGCGTTCGCGACGGTCGGGCTGACCACCGGGATCACCCCGACGCTGCCACCCGCGGCGCAGATCGTGCTCATCATCCTCATGTATGTCGGAAGGGTCGGCACCGTCACCATCGCGTCGGCGCTCGCGCTGAGCGAACGCCGGACCCTGTACCGCTACGCCGAAGAGCGCCCCATCGTCGGCTGAGGCAGAATGCGGGGATGACATCGGACGTGATCACTCTTGCTGATGGCAGAAGGCTTAGCTGGTACGAATTCGGCGATCCGGAAGGTTCACCGGTTATCTACACGGCGGGAACTCCGGTGTCGGGTCTGGGCGGACGCTGCTATGACGAGGCAGCACGCGCAGCCGGCCTGCGCTGGATCTCGCCGGACAAACCGGGTTACGGCGGCTCCGACTACCAGCCCAAGCGCAGCCTGACCAGCTGGGGTGACGACCTCGCGGCGCTGGCCGGCCATCTCGGCCTGGACCGGTTCGCGCTGGCGGGCGAGTCCGGTGGTGTCCCGTTTACGCTCGCCGCCGCGCATCAGCTCGCCGACAGGGTGAGTGTTGTCGCCCTTATCGCGGCGGGCGGGCCGTTCAGTTCGGACGAGCGGGCCGGCATGAAGGCGCGCAACCGGGTCATGAACTGGTTTGCCAGGAACGCGCCGGCGCTCAACACGATCCAGTTCGCGTCGATGCGAAGGGAACTGGTCCACCCCGCGAGGCGGGAGCGTTCCCTGCGCCGGGACCTTGCTTCCACGCCGGAGGCCGCGCACGCCGCCCTACGGATGGAATTCGAAGCCGTTGCCGACGCGCTCCGGCCGGGTTCGCGCGCCACGGTGCAGGAGTTCGCCCTGATCAAGCGCCCGTATCCGTTCCCGCTCAGCGAGGTCGGCACGCCGGTGCACCTGTGGCACGGCGCCCTTGACCGCAACGCGCCGATCGCCCACGCGCGCCGCCTCGCGCGCGAGCTGCCGGAGGCCACCCTGCATGTCAGCTACTCATCGGGGCACGATGTCGGCCTCGACCGCACCGGTGAGATCATGTCCGTGCTCGCCTCATGCGTGAAATAGCGCAGTGTTCACACAGCCATGCGGCGCCGTCGAGCTAGATGGATCAGTGCCATACCGGCCGCTACCGAACCAGCTGCCACGGCAAGCAGGACACCGATGCTCGCTCCGGTCACCGGCAGGGTGGCTTCGAATCTGGCTTCGGCCTGAGCCGAGACAGGTTTGGCCAGTTCGGTGGCAAGGATCAGCCGCTGGCTACCACCCGGATTTGCCTTGCGGGCAAGGGTTCTGCCTACCGGGATCGTCGCCTTGGCCTCGAGGCTGGCACGCACGACTCCGGTCCGGTTCGAGGTGAGATAGAAGACGTCGCCGTTGCCGGCACGATTCAGCTCACCGCCCTGCTCATCAACGATCTTCCCGTCGCCTTCGATGACGCGCAGCTCGGCCTGGCCGGCGATTGTGGTGGGGACGCGGTACGGCCCGACCTTGGTGCCGGAGGCGCCGGAGTGGGTGGCCGGTGTGACCGACAGCTGCTGGAAGGCCGGCTCTGCTTGCTCCGTGGCGTTGTTGAGCAGGTAATCAACGATAGTTTTGAGGCGATCGTCGCCCGAGGCCGGCTGATCCGGGTACTGGAAGTTCTCCGGGTCCGCCAATTGCCAGATGGCCACCTGGGTTGCGGCGTAGACCGTCATGATGGGGCCATGAACGGGCAATGCCTCTGCGTGGGCGGCTTCAAGCACCGTCTCGGCCGGCACCTTCGGATAGCTGTGGTTGAGGATCCACAGCACCTTGCCCAGATTCGGAGCGCCGGTGTCCGCCCATCCGGACTCGGCGTGCGGGCTGGATGGATCGACCCGCAGTGTGACATTGAGGCAGTAGACCACAGAGAAGTTTTGGCGGTCGAAGGTCGCGGCGATTCTCTCGACTCGCTCCGCACCGCCGTTCTTCTTGGCGTTCGAAACCAACAGGGGAGCACTACCTGCCACTATGGTGATGTCGGTCGGCTCCGCGGCACTCGCTGCTCCCCCGGTACCAAGCTGCAGCACTCCAACGATTGTCAATGCGGCGGCGGCCCTCAACGTTCGTGACAAGATGCGCACTCCTCCAAAATAGACAGAAGCCTGGAGGCTAGCCGCACCCCACCAAGATCGCCAGTAATCCGGGTCGCCGAGGCACAGGGCGCCGGGTCACGTGCCTAGGAGTGGGTGCGTTCGGCCAGCCAGCCCGCCATCGCGCGGACGCCGTAGCCGATGGCCCGCTCGTCCGGGTCGAACGCACCGTAGTGCGGATAGCTGGTCTCGATAGCGGCCCCGGGTGCACGGACGCCGAAGTAGGTGAACGTGCCGGGAACCCGGTCAAGGAACAGCGCGAAATCCTCACCGTTGAACGGGGCCGCGGCGTACAGCGTTCGCATCCGGTCGCGGCCGACTGTCTGGTGTAGATACCGCTTGAGTGCCTGGCCTCCGCGCGTGGTGTGCATATCGTGTCCGCACACGTGGGCCGTTTGCGTGCCGCCTCCCTGCTGTCCGCTCGGCGGTATCGCGTCCATGTCCGCCAGGTAGGCGACCGTCCGGCCGGGATAGGACCCGGTGAGGACTCCCACGACTTCTTGCCCGCCGACGCCCCGTGGTGATGTCGAGGCGGCCGCGCGGAGTCGCCGCGCCACCAAGCCCAGCGCGTCGACTGACTACGCGGCCTTCTGAGTTCGACATGAGTTCTCCAGTGAGCACGACTGCCACACGAGCAAGCCGGTCGACACCAGCCTGTCGCATTCACCGGTGGGAAAGTGCTGACGCTAGCCCCAGTTCGACCCTGAGATTACCCCTACCTCCCACACCGCTAGCCAGCCGCGCCGCCTTCGGCATGCACGGAAAAGGCTCTATGTATCAGAGTTCCCGGTGCGTGCTCTAGATGAGGAGTCTACGAGCGCATACGAGGAGCACCGATGATGGGTTTAGTGTTCGCGTCCATCGCCCTGGCGGTTGCCTTGCTGGCGGTGGCCATCTGGTCGAGCCGAAGACGGTCCGCCGCACCAGCGCCGCCCGCCGCAGACCCGGTTCCCACGTTCAAGGTCGTCGCTCTCGGCTCGCGCGGCTCCGGCAAGACACTGTTGCTGGCGAGCATGTACCACCAGATGCAGACGCCGTCCGGGCGCAGCTACTTCCTCACCGCCCCGTACGAGCAGGTGGTCCTGCTCAACCAATGGTTCACCGAGGTCGCCGACACCAGCAAGGCGTGGCCCGCGGGCACCTCGGTGGGAGAGACCCGCGAGTTCGTCTTCACCGTCCGCACCCGCGCGTCGTCCGGCTCGCTGCACACCGTGATGAACATCGGGTACCTCGAGTACGCCGGCGGCCTGTTGACCGACGCGCAGGCGCCGGGCTCGACCGCCCAGGCCGAGCTGCTGGGGCGGATCGACTCCGCCCACGCGCTGATCGGCATCATCGACGGCTACCGGGTCCGCCAGTGCCTCGACGGCCATCACGAGGGGCAGATGCGCTTGCAGCAGAGCCTCACCGCGATGATCAATCTGATGATGCTGGTCTCCTGCCCGATCACCTTCGTCATCACCAAGTGGGACATCCTGCGCGACATCGATGTCGACGAGGAATCCCGGCTGAGCCGGGTTCGCAAATATCTGATGTCCAACAACGGTTTCCGTGACCTCGTGCAGGCCCACAGCCCGCACCGGGTCGTCCGGCTCATCCCGGTCAGCGCGGTCGGCCCGGACTTCGCCGAGCTTGCCGACGACGGCCGCATCGCCAAGCTGCCCGACGGTGAGATGCATCCCACCAATGTGGACACTCCGCTGTCGGCGGTGGTCCCGGACGTGTTCGAGCAGATCGAGCGGGCGCTGGACAAGGCGACCCTGCGTGCCGCCCTGGATCAGGTGCGCCGCCAGACCCGTCTGGGCCCGGTGGGCGCCCTGGCCGAGCTGGGCACGTTCGTCCTGGGTGCCGCGGGCAAGGCGCTCGGGCCGCTGGGCGGCCAGGCCGCCGGGTTCGTCGGCGACGCCGCCATGGAGCTGCTCGGCACGGGGCGCGGCCGGGACGGCGACCCGCTGTCAAAGCTGGACCGCCGCCTCGGCGAGGTCGACCGGACGATCGAGGAGTTCCACCTTGCTCGCCGCAAGGTCCTGCGGGACTTCCAGAGCCGCATCGACGTGCTCGAAGGCCGGCTGCCAAGTTCCCGGCTGTCGGGGGAGGACTGAGATGACCCCGCAACCGGCCGGGTGGCCGTTCCTCATCGCCGCCGGACGCCACCGCGACTACAGCATCCTGCTCGCACCGGACTTCCTGGTGGAGGATCTGGATTACGGCTTCCTCGACGGCACGGTGAAGCCGGGCAACGGCCGGCCAAGCGTGGTGGATGCGCGTACCCGAGCCGGGCGGCAACTGACCGTCGTATCCGCGACCCACACACTCACCCCCGCCGACGCGCCCGCGACCCACGACGAGCACGGGCGGCCCATGCGGCTGCTTTACGGCTTCGTATGCGGCGAACGCATCGTCGAGCCCGATCCGGTTGATCTCGCGGCGGCGCTTGCCGTCGCGCTGGACGCGTACCGGCGGTTCCTGGACAACGAGGACTCTCCCATGGTGATGGCGGGACAGCCGTTCGCGTTGCGCTCGGCGGTGATCCGCGCGCCGCGAGCCGCGGCACAACCTCGGCGGGGTTCCCGTGCAGGGGTTTCGATCGCGGGCACGGCCGCGGCGGTGGCGCTCGCGGTCCTGGCGCTCGTGCTGTGGCTGCGGCCGCAAGCGGAAGCGCCCGGGCCGTGCCCGAGCCCGACCGTCACCGCCGGGCCGGCCGCGGTTGCTAATCCGGGGCGAGGAAACGGTACCCCATGCCGGGCTCCGTGATCAGCTGCCTGGGGTGCGCCGGGTCCGGTTCGAGTTTGCGCCGCAGCTGCGCCATGTACTGGCGCAGGTAGTTGGTCTCCGACTCGTACTGCGGGCCCCAAACCTCTTGCAGCAGCTGCCTTTGGCTGACCAGCCGGCCGGGGTTGCGCACCAGCGTCGACAGCAGGTGCCACTCGGTCGGGGTCAGCCGCACGTCCTGGTCGCCAGGGTGGCCGCCGCTGACCCGGTGGTTGGCGATGTCCACGGTGTGCGCGCCGATCCGGACCACGGTCGGGCGGGTGCTGTGCGCGCCGTGCCGGCGGGTCGCCGCGCGCATCCGCGCCAGCAGCTCGTCGACGCCGAACGGCTTGGTCACGTAGTCGTCGGCTCCGGCGTCGAGCGCCACCACCTTGTCGCCGCTGCCTGCCCGGCCGGACAGCACGATGATGGGCGCGTCGCTCCAGCCGCGCACCCCGCGGATCACGTCGACGCCGTCCATGTCGGGCAGGCCCAGATCGAGGACGATCAGATCCGGGTGGTACGCCGACGCTGTCCTGAGCGCCGACGCCCCGTCTGCGGCCACCTCGACGTCGTAGTCGCGGGCGCGCAGGTTGATGCGCAAGGCCCGCAAGATCTGCGGCTCGTCGTCGACGATCAGAACCTTGGTCACGCTACCTCCAGTGAGAGCACCATTGTCAGCCCGCCGCCGGGGGTCGACTCCGGGTTGAGGGTGCCGCCCATCGCCTCGGTCAGCCCGCGCGACAAGGCCAGCCCGAGCCCGACGCCGCTGGTGTTGTCCCTGTCCCCCAACCGCTGGAACGGCAGGAACATGTTGTCCCACTCCTCCTCGGGGACACCGGGTCCGTGGTCGATGACGCGCAGCTCCACCCGTGACTCGTGCTCGCTGGCGGTCAGCAGTGCGGGCCGGCCGGGCGGGCTGTGCCGCACGGCGTTGCCGATCACATTTTCAAGCACCCGTTCGAGCAGCCCGGGGTCGGCGCTGACGGCCGGCAGGTCGGGCGGGATCCGCATGCGCACACCGCGGGCCGCCTCACCGAGGTCGTCGAGCGTGTGCGGTACCGCCTCCTCCAGCCCCACCGGCTGCAGCGACACGCCCAGCACGCCCGCCTGCAGGCGGCTCATGTCCAGCAGGTTCGTCACCAGCCGGCTGAGCCTGTCCAGCGACTCCTCGGCGGTGGCCAGCAGCTCGGCCCGGTCGTGCTCGTCGAAGCTGACCTCGGTACTGCGCAGGCTCCCGACCGCGGCCTTGGCCGAGGCCAGCGGCGAGCGCAGGTCGTGGCTGACCGCGGCGAGCAGGGCGGTGCGCATCTTGTCCGCGGCGGCGAGCGGGCGGGCGGCCGCGGCCTCCTCGGCCAGGCGCTCCTGCCGCAAAGCCGTCGCCGCTTGGGCGGCAAAGGCTTCCAGCAGCCGCTGATCGCCGGCGGCGAGCGGCCGCCCGCGCAACGCCAGCGACAGGCGCTCGCCGATGGGTACCTCCACGTCGGCCATGCCCGGCGCCGGGACAGGCTCATCGCCGACCGACTCGGCTACATACCAACAGGTTGGGTCACGGCGCATCTCGACGTTCATTGCCGCATCGGGTACCCGTTCCAGCAGCGTGACAGCCTGAAGCCCGAACGTTTCGCGCAACCGTTCCAGCAACGCGGTCAGCGGCCGCTCCCCGCGCAGCACCCCGGAGGCGATCGTGGCAAGGGTTTGCGCCTCGGCGCTGGCCCGCACGGCCTCGCGGGTCCGCCGGGCGGCAAGGTCGACCACCGCCGACACCGTGATGCCGACCGCCACGAACACCAGCAGTGCCAACAGGTTTTCCCGTTCGGCGATGGTCCACTCGTACAGCGGCGGGGTGAAGAAGTAGTTCAGCAGCAGGAATCCGCCGACCGCGGCGACGACGGCCGGCCACAGCCCGCCGACCACCGCGATGATCATGACGGCCAGCAGGAACAGCAGCACGTCGCTGGTGAGGTTCAGGCCGAGCGTGTGCAGGACTGCCGCCAGCAGCGGCAGGCTGGTGACCGCGAGGGCGAAGCCGGCAAGGCGGCGCCGCCACGACAGCGCGCTGGTGCCGGACGACAGCCTCCGGCGGCCCCGCTTCACCTCCTCGTGGGTGACAAGGTGGACGTCGATCGACCCCGACTCGGCCGTGGTCGTGACGCCCACGCCGCGGGAGAGGATCTGCGCGAACCGGCCCCGCCGCGAGGCGCCGAGCACCAGCTGGGTCGCGTTGACGCTGCGGGCGAACCCCAGCAGCGACTTGGGGATGTCCGAGCCGACCACCTCGTGGTAGGTGCCGCCCAGGCTCTCCAGCAGCACCCGCTGCTTGGCCAGCAGCGCCGGGTTGGCTCCGGCCAGCCCGTCGTTGCGGGTCACGTGCACGGCCATCAGGTCGGCGCCGCGCGCCCGGTCGGCGATGCGGGCGGCGCGGCGGATGAGCGTCTCCCCTTCCGGACCGCCGGTCAGGGCGACCACGACCCGCTCCCGGGCTTCCCAGGTGGTGTCGATGTTGTGCTCGCTGCGGTACCGGTCGAGCTGCTCGTCGACCTTGTCGGCCAGCCACAGCAGGGCCAGCTCGCGCAGCGCGGTCAGGTTGCCGATCCGGAAGTAGTTGCCCAGCGCGGCATCGACCCTCTCCGGCTTGTACACGTTGCCGTGCACCATGCGCCGCCGCAACGCCTCCGGGGTCATGTCGACAAGTTCGACCTGTTCGGCCCGGCGCACGATCTCGTCCGGGACGGTCTCGCGCTGCGGCACCCCGGTGATGGTCTGCACCACGTCGTTGAGCGACTC
Source organism: Candidatus Limnocylindrales bacterium (assembly GCA_036377915.1). Lineage (GTDB taxonomy): Bacteria > Actinomycetota > Actinomycetes > Mycobacteriales > Micromonosporaceae > Allorhizocola. The sequence goes on along the minus strand of DASUXL010000161.1, from coordinate 10,306 downwards.
CAGGTGCTGGATGTTGAGCGTGGACAGGACCGTGATCCCGGCGGCCAGCAGCTCCTCGATGTCCTGCCACCGCTTGGCGTTCTTGGATCCCGGCACGTTGGTGTGCGCAAGCTCGTCGACGAGCACGACCTGTGGCCGGCGAGCCAGGATCGCCCCGGTGTCCATCTCGGTGAAGGTGGTGTCGCGGTACCGCATCTCCTTGCGCGGCAACACCTCCAGGTCACCGATCAGTTCCTCGGTGTGGCCGCGGCCGTGGGTCTCCACCAGACCCACGACCACGTCGGTGCCCCGGCTCTTGCGCCGGTGCGCCTCCTCGAGCATGGCGTAGGTCTTGCCCACGCCGGGGGCGGCCCCGAGATAGATCCGCAACTGACCACGCACCACGGGTCTATCCTGGCAGTTTGTCGAGTGCGATGTTCAGGAGGAGCACGTTGACTCCCGGCTCACCCATGAACCCGAGCGCCCGCCCGGCGGTGTTCTCGTCGATCAGCCGGTTGACCCGCTCCAGCGGCAGGCCCCGTTCGCGAGCCACCCGCGGCGCCTGCAACCTCGCGTAGGCGACGCTGATGTGGGGGTCAAGCCCGCTGGCGCTCGCGGCGACGGCGTCGGCCGGGACCGCCGGCACGTCCGGGGCACCGCCCCGGATGGGGACAAGCACCCCGCCGCTGCCGTCCTCGCCGGGGGTGGCGCACTCCACCGGTACCCCCGAATAAGCGGCAAGGAAAGGCACTGCCGGGCACCGCTGGTTGACCGACACGGCTCGAGTCACCGTGCCCGTCAAGCCGTCGCTGTAGAAGACGCGCAGGACGGCACCGACCCCGTCGCCGGTGCAGAACGGCCGGCTCCCGTCGACGCCCTCCAGCTCACCGACGGCCTTGCTGCGCTCACACACCAGGTTGAGCAGCTCGATGGACTCGGGGCCGAGGTTGCTGGCCGCTGTCGCGTCAGGGTTGAAATCGGCGGCGGACGGGCGCGGATGGAAGTAGTTGGACCCGTCGAAAGGCTGGGCGATCAGACTGCTGCCGGCGGGCTCGCCACCGACCTCGACGATCGAGCCGTTCGCCTTGTCGCGCAGCCCGGGTAGCTGGGCGATGCCCAGGATGGCCAACGGATACAGCAACCCGGTGACGGCCGTGAGGACCAGTACCGCGCGGACCGCGATGCGCACGGTCATAGGACACCACCTATCATGAGATCGATTAACTTGATTCCTATGAACGGTGCGACGATCCCGCCCAGACCGTAGATCCACAGGTTGCGGGTCAACAGTTTGCTTGCGCTGCTTGGGGTGTACCGGACACCGCGCAGCGCCAGCGGGATGAGCGCGACGATGATCAGCGCGTTGAAGACGATCGCCGAGACGATCGCCGACTCGGGCGAGGACAGCCGCATGATGTTCAGAGCGTCAAGCGCCGGGTAGACGCCGGCGAACAGCGCCGGGATGATCGCGAAGTACTTCGCGATGTCGTTGGCGATGCTGAACGTGGTCAGCGCACCCCGGGTGATCAGCAACTGCTTGCCGATCTCCACGATCTCGATCAGCTTGGTCGGGTCGGAGTCGAGGTCCACCATGTTGCCCGCCTCTTTCGCCGCCGACGTACCGGTGTTCATGGCCACGCCGACGTCGGCCTGCGCGAGCGCGGGCGCGTCGTTGGTGCCGTCACCGGTCATGGCGACCATGCGGCCGCCCTCCTGTTCCTTGCGGATCAGCGCGAGCTTGTCCTCGGGCGTCGCCTCGGCAAGGAAGTCGTCGACCCCGGCCTCGTCGGCGATCGCCTTGGCGGTCAACGGGTTGTCGCCCGTAATCATCACGGTGCGGATGCCCATGCGGCGCATCTCGTCGAACCGCTCCCGCATGCCGTGCTTGACCACATCCTTGAGGTGGATGACGCCCAGGACCCGGGTCTGCTCGGCGACGACGAGCGGTGTCCCGCCGCCGGAGGCGATGCCGTCCACCATCCGGTCCAGCTGCTCTGGGATGGTCCCGTCCTGTTCGCGGACCCAGTTCATCACCGCGGTCGCGGCGCCCTTGCGGATCCGCCGCCCGGGCAGGTCCACTCCGGACATCCGGGTCTGCGCCGTGAACGCCACGAACTCCAGCCCGGCGGTGGGCCGCTCGCGCAGGTTGTATTTCTGCTTGGCGTGTACCACGATCGAGCGCCCTTCGGGTGTCTCGTCGGCGAGGCTTGACAGCTGTGCTGCGTCGGCGAGCTCCCGCTCGGAGACGCCCTCGACGGGCAGGAACTCCCACGCCTGGCGGTTGCCCAGGGTGATGGTTCCGGTCTTGTCCAGCAGCAGGGTGTTGACGTCACCCGCGGCCTCGACGGCCCGGCCGGACATGGCCAGCACGTTGCGCCGCACCAGCCGGTCCATGCCGGCGATGCCGATCGCCGACAGCAGCGCCCCGATGGTGGTCGGGATCAGGGCGACCAGGAGGGCCGCCAGCACGATGCCGGAGAGCCCGTTCTGGTTGAGCGCCATCGTGTCCGGGGCGGCCGCCTGCCAGTTCTTGGCGTAGACCGCCATCGGCTGCAGCGTGACCACGGTCAGCAGGAAGATGATCGTAAGGCTAGCCAGCAGGATGTTCAGCGCGATCTCGTTGGGGGTCTTCTGCCGGTTGGCGCCCTCGACGAGTGCGATCATCCGGTCGATGAACGACTCGCCCGGCCTCTGCGTGATCCTGATGAGGATGCGGTCTGAGAGCACTTTGGTGCCACCGGTCACCGCCGAGCGGTCGCCGCCGGACTCGCGGATCACCGGCGCCGACTCGCCCGTGATCGCGGACTCGTCAACGCTGGCGATCCCCTCGATCACATCCCCGTCGCCGGGGATGACGTCACCGGCCTCGCAGACCACGATGTCACCGAGCTTGAGCGCGACCGCCTCGGTCGGGGTCTCGTCAAGCTTGGGCCAGCCGGCCAACTTGCGGGCGACAGCGTCCTTCTTCGCCTGGCGCAGGGTTGCGGCCTGTGCCTTGCCCCGGCCCTCGGCGACCGCCTCGGCCAGGTTGGCGAAGACCACGGTCAGCCACAGCCACACCGTGATCACCCAGGCGAACACCGAAGGGTCGACGATCGCCAGGACCGTGGTGAACACGGCACCCACCCAGACCACGAACATGACCGGGTTGCGCCAAAGCGTGGCGGGATTCAGCTTGTACAGGGCGAGTTTTATCATCGTCGTCATCGGAGACCTTCAGCCAGCGGGCCCAGTGCGAGGGCGGGGAGGAACGTCAGGGCCACCAGGATCAGCACCACACCGACGACCATCCCGATGAACAAGGGTTTGTGCGTCGGCAGGGTGCCCGCAGACGCTGGGACCGGCCTTTGCGCCGCAAGCGATCCGGCCAGCCCGAGCACCAGAATGATTGGCAGGAACCGGCCCAGCAGCATGCACAGGCCCAAAGCCGTGTCCCACCAAGGGGTGTTGACCGTGATGCCGGCGAAAGCGGAACCGTTGTTGTTCGACGCCGACGTGAACGCGTAGAGCACCTCCGAGAAGCCATGCGGCCCAACGTTGAGCTGCGTCTGCCAATTGCCCGTCGCCAGCGCGGCGGCGGTGCCGATCAGCACCAGGGCCGGGGTCACGAGGAAATAGAGGGACGCGAACTTGATTTCACGCGCGCCGATTTTCTTTCCAAGATATTCGGGGGTACGGCCAACCATGAGACCCGCGACGAAAACGGTGATCACGGCGACGATGAGCATCCCGTAGAGCCCCGCGCCCACACCGCCCGGGGCCACCTCGCCGAGCATCATGTTCAGCAGCGGCATCATGCCGCCCAGCGCGGTGTACGAGTCGTGGAAGGAGTTCACCGAGCCGGTGGAGGTGAGCGTGGTCGCCGCGGCGAATGTCGCCGAGTTGGCGATGCCGAAGCGGATGTCCTTGCCCTCCATCGCCGCGCCGATCGCGGTCGGGACGGTGCCCGCCTGGTTCAGCTCGAACACGTTGGTCAGGGACACGCTCGCGATGGCGAGGACGCCCATCACCGCCACGATGGCATAGCCCTGGCGGTTGTCCTTGACCATGCGGCCGAACACCCGCGGCATCGCGAACGGGATGCAGGTCAGCAGGAAGATCTCCAGCCAGTTGGTCAAGGCGGTCGGGTTCTCGAACGGATGGGCGGAGTTCACGTTGAAGAAGCCGCCGCCGTTGGTACCCAAATTCTTGATGGCCTCTTGGGAAGCGACCAGCCCGTCGGAGGAGTTCTGCACCACGCCGCCCGCGATGAGCAGCACGGCCCCGGCCGCGCTGATCGGCAGCAGGATCCGGATGGTGATCCGGACCAGGTCGACCCAGAAGTTGCCAAGCTCGCCGGTGCGGGACCGGGCGAAGCCGCGCACCAGGGCGACGGCGACGGCGATGCCGACCGCGGCGGAGACGAAGTTCTGCACGGCAAGGCCCGCCGCCTGGACGAGGTGCGTCATCGCCGACTCACCCGAGTAGGCCTGCCAGTTGGTGTTGGTCACGAAGCTGACCGCCGTGTTCCAGGCGAGGTGGTCGAACATGCGCCCACCGATCGCGTGCACCTGCAGGCGCAGCATCAGGTAGAGGCCGAGCAGCGAGATCGCCGAGAAGGCCAGCAGGCTGCGGGCGTAGGTGCCCCAGGACTGCTCGGCCGCCGGGTTGACGCCGATCGTGCGGTAGATCCCGCGCTCTACGGCGCTGTGCTTGGTACCGGACACGACCCGGTACAGGTAGTCGCCGAGGAAGCGGTACGCCACCGCCAGGGCGGCGACGAGCGAGAGGATGAAGATCGCTCCCGCGGTTGCCGTGTTCATCAGAACCTTTCCGGGAAGAGCAGAGCCACCACGAGGAAGACCGCCAGCGCCGCGGCGATGGCAAGGCCGATCACATTGGTCGCGGTCACAGTCGCTCCGCTCCTCGAATGGTCAGGGCCAGCGCCAGGAATAGGCCGATGGTCAGCAGCGCGTAGACGGCGTCGCCCACGGCTTGCCTCCTTAGGTCGAAATATCAGTTCAGGGAAAGGAAAACGCGGCCGGGCCCGATCCGGCAGGGTTCTTGACGCGATCTCTACGCGGAGCCACGGATTCTTGACGCGGTCTTGACGGGTATGGTTACCACTCACGTCAGGGAGCCGGCATGCACAGCGCCCAGATCATCCTGTTGTTGGTGGGTATGGCCACCGTCGTCGCCGTGTTCGCGCGCCGCATCGCGGTCCCCGCGCCGCCTACGGCAGGCACATCGCCGCGCTCGAAGCGATGGCAGGTCACAACCTCATCCAATGGTAGAGACTCAACGGTATGAGCCGGGTACCGATCGCCGAACACGCGTTACTGTCCGACTGCCACGGTGCCGCGCTGGTCACCACGGCCGGTTCGGTGGACTGGCTGTGCCTGCCGCGCTTCGACAGCCCATCGGTGTTCGGGCGGCTGCTCGACGACGGCGCGGGACACTGGGCGATCGCCCCCGCCGGTGGTGACGCCGAAGCCAGACGCCGGTACCTCGACCAGACCCTGGTGCTGGAGACCACGTTCCGCACACCCGGCGGCACGCTGGCGGTGACCGACGCGATGTGCACCGGGCCGGACAACCGCGGGCACACGCTGGGCAAGGGCGCGCCGCGCCTGCTGATCCGGTCGGTGGCGTGCACCGAGGGCAGCGTCGAGGTCGAGATGTCCTACGCGCCGCGGCCCGAGTACGGTCTGCTGCGGCCGATACTTGCGGCGGTCGACGGTGGCGTGACCGCCCGTGGCGGCGCCGAGTGGCTGGTGCTGACCACACCTGTCCCCCTGCGGCTCACCGATTCCACCGCGACAGCGCGGTTCCGGCTCGCGGCCGGGCAGACGCTGCGGTTCGCGCTGCACCGGTCCACCTTGGAGGAACAGCCCGCGCACGTGTGGGGACAGGACGAGCTGGCCGCGCGGCTTGAGAACACGGTGACGGCGTGGCGGTCGTGGTCGGACCTGCACCAGAACTACGACGGCCCGTGGCGGGACCTGGTGCACCACAGTGGCCGGGTGCTGCAGGGGCTGACGTTCCAGCCGAGCGGCGCGATCGTGGCCGCGGCGACGACGTCGCTTCCGGAGGGTGTCGGAGGCGAGCGCAACTGGGACTACAGGTATGCATGGGTCCGCGACGCCAGCCTCACCATGGAGGCGCTGTGGGTGGCCGCCTGCCCGGACGAGGCCGGCGAGTTCTTCGCGTTCATGACCACGGCGGCCGCGACCATGGGCGACGGCCCGCTTCAGATCATGTTCGGGGTCGGCGGCGAGCACGACCTGAGCGAGCGGACGCTGCCGCACCTGCGCGGCTGGCGGGACAGCCGCCCGGTCCGCGCCGGCAACGCCGCCTGGAACCAGCGGCAGATCGACGTCTACGGCGAGCTGCTCGACGCCGCGTACCGCCTCGCCGACAACATCTCCGGTATGGACGAGGATATGCGCGCTTTCCTTGTGTCGCTTGCCGACAGCGCGGCCCGGCGGTGGCCGGAGAAGGACCGCGGGATCTGGGAGGTGCGCGGCGAGCCCCGGCATTTCGTGCACTCCAAGGTGATGTGCTGGGTCGCGCTCGACCGGGCGATCAAGCTGGCGGGCAGGCTCGGGGCGGACGACCGCGTCGAGGGCTGGAGCGCGGCGCGCGACGAGATCTGGCACACCGTCACCACCGAGGGGTACAGCGAGCGGGCCGGCGCGTTCACCCAGTACTTCGGCTCCGACGAGCTCGACGCGGCCAACCTGATGATGCCGATCGTGGGGTTCCTGCCCGCGAACGACCCGCGGATGCTTGCCACCATCGAGGCGGTCGCCGAGCGGCTCACCGACGAGCAGGGGCTGGTTTACCGGTACCGGGCCGAGGCGGGAGTGGACGGGCTTGCCGGAGCGGAGGGCACGTTCCTGCTGTGCACCTTCTGGCTTGCCCACGCCCTCGCGCTGGCGGGCAAGCTGGATCGGGCCACCGAGGTTTTCGAGCGGGCCATCCGGTATGTCAACGACGTGGGGCTGCTCGCCGAACAGGTCGATCCCGCAACGGGTGAGCTGCTTGGCAACTTCCCGCAGGCGTTCAGCCACATCGGTCTGGTCAACGCCGCGTGGGCGATCAGCGAGGCCCACCGCGGTTGAGTCTTGGTGGTAGAAACATCAGGGTGAAACGGATTACGGTGGCCGAGCGGCGCGCCCGGCTCGGTCTCAGGCATCGGCTGGCGCTGCCCGCGCCCAACCCGCTGGAGGTGGCCAGGAGCCTTGTCGCCCTGCACGCCACCGATCCGGCCACCGTCTTCCTGTCGATCAATGCGCGCCAGGCCGGTGCGACCGTGGCGGAGATCGAGAACGAGCTTTACCAGGAGCGGACTTTGCTGCGGCTGCACGGGATGCGCCGCACCATCTTCGTGGCGCCGGTCGAGCTGGCACCGGCGATCCTGCACTCGTGCGTGCACACGTTCCTGGCGCAGTCCCGCAAAATCTATGTCGGCGCGCTGACCCAGCAGGGCGTCGGCGACCAAGCCTGGCTCGCCGAGGTGGAGGCGGCCACCGAGGCGGCGCTCGCCGCGCGGGGCACCGCCACCGCCGGGCAGCTCTCCACCGACGTGCCGCTGCTGCGCACTCAAGTTCGGATAGCGCAAGGCAAGTCGTACGAGTCGACCACCACCATCACCGCGTGGGTACTGTTCCTGCTCGCGGCGGAGGGGCGCATCGCCCGCGGCCGCCCCAGCGGTTCCTGGACGAGCAGCCAGTGGACATGGTCGCCGATGGGCAAGTGGCTGCCCGGCGGGGTACCGCACCTGACCGCTGCGCAGGCCCGCGCCGAACTCGCGCGGGCGTGGCTCGCCTCGTTCGGCCCGGCCCCCGTCGCCGACCTCAAGTGGTGGACAGGATGGACGGTCACGCAGGCAAAGGAGGCGATCGCCGCGGTCGGCGCGGTCGAGGTCGACCTCGACGGCGAGACCGGGCTGGTGCTCCCCGACGACCTCGACCCGGTGCCGGAGCAGCCGCCGTGGGTCGCCCTGCTGCCCGCGCTCGACCCGACCCCGATGGGCTGGGCGCGCCGGGACTGGTATCTCGGCCCGCACTCCGCCGCGCTCTTCGACAACAACGGCAACGCCGGGCCGACCGTCTGGTGCGACGGCCGGGTCGTCGGAGGGTGGACGCAACGCCCGAACGGTGAAGTCGCCTACCGTCTGCTCGAAAAGCTTGGTACCCCCGAAAAATCCAATGTAGACAAAGCGGCGGCACGACTCGGCCGGTGGCTCGGCGACACCCGCCTCGCGCCCCGCACCCGCGGCCGGTCGGCGGTGGAAAAGGAACTGCTCAGCTAAAGGCGGTAGACGGAGACGTGCGAGCGCGTGTCCGCGGTGAACTCGGCGCCCACCCAGTCCGCGTGCCTGCTCTCCAGCTCGAACCCGGCCAGCTGCGCCATCAGGTCCAGCTCGGCCGGCCAGATGTAGCGGTGCGGGCTGCGGAACAGGCTCGCCTCCCGCCCCTCGCCGAACCGGAAATGGTGCGACACAACGTGTTGCTTCACCACGTCGTAGGTGTCGAGCCCGATGTAGCCGGGTTCGCTGTGAAAGACCGTCGCCTGCCGCCCCGGCGGGAGCTGGCGCAGCTCCGGCACCCACAGCTCGATGACGAACCGGCCGCCCGGACTGAGATGCCGGGCGGCGTTGCGGAAGCACGCCACCTGCTCCTGCTGGGTCAGCAGGTTGCTGATCGTGTTGAAGACGAGATACACAAGCGTAAACTTGCCCGGTGCCGTGGCGGTCGCCATGTCCCCCACCACCACCGGGATCGTCTCCTCGCCGGCCTTCGTGCGCAGCTGCTCGATCATCGGCTGGGACAGCTCGATCCCGGTGACCGGCACGCCCCGCCCGGCCAGCGGCACCGCCACCCGCCCGGTGCCGATCGCGAACTCGAGCGCCGCGCCATCGCCGGCAAGCTCGGCAAGACGGTCGACGGTGGGATCCAAGACCTCCGGCGCGAACATGCCCACGCCCGGAGTGTCGTAGTGCTGGGCGGCTGCTTTATCCCAGATCTCGTCCTGCTGCATGCCGCCAAGATTTATCGGGTACCCCGTCCGCTGTCCAACGATTTTGGAGCTGAAGTCATGAGTTTCGACCTTGCAGTGTGGTACGAGCCCTCGCCGATCACCGGCGAACAGGCGCATCCCGCACGAGGCGGTACGGCGGTTTCGCCAGGACTTGCTGGCCCTCGACCGCCACGTCCACATGTGCATGCGCTTTTCGAAGGCGGGCGGGCACTCGAGCAACGATCGTTCGCCATCCTTGAAGCCGAATCCGGCTACTACGTCCAGGCCGGCGGCGGCCCGGATGTGGGAGTCAGCGATGCCGAATACGCCGTCGAGTACCGTGACGGGTCGCCCGAGGCGCACTTCCGTTTCGAAACCTCGAGCCTCGACGAAGTACTCTCGGTCTTCGAAGCGTTCCGCCGCGGCGACCCCGCATTCCGCACGAGGCTGGCCTGGAGCGCTTGCGGCTGGCGTGAACCCGGTTTGTGCTTACGGTATGTTCGCGCGCCGTGCATCGCCGGACTTCTCTGCTCCTCGGCGCGGCCGTGCTGCTGCTCATCGGCGGCGTAGTCGCCGGCTACCGGATGCTCACCGCGGGCAGCGGCCCGCAAGCGGTGGTGCGCGCCTACTTCGACGCGCTCGCGGCACGTGACGGGTTGGCCGCCACTGCTCAATGAAACAGGAAAGCGCCCGCACCCGACCCGAATGAGCCAATCAAAGGCGACGGTTACACGCCACCGTCGCAAGTGGAGCTTGGCCCGGTCACCGACGCCTTGTGGGGACAGAAGAAGAGGTAAAATCCTATCTGGACGGTTGCGCGGCGATCGCGAGCCTGAGCCTGAAGTGCTGCCCGATCAAGGCGGGGTCAGCGAGCCCGGTGCGGAACATCCGGTGGAGGATCGTGTCGTACCCACCGATCGATGTGCTCGTGCGCTCCGACCTGACGATGGCCTTGCAAATCAGGGGGTCCGGCACGGCCGAGGTCACCGGGGTCTACCCCGACGGCATGCCGCTGCGGTTCCAGGACCAATTCGCCGCACACGGCGTCGTGAAGGAGATCGACGGAAAGCTCATCTGGCAACCGCTGACCCTTCCGTGACCGGGATTGGGAGTCCCCACAGCCGTCCGGAGCCTCCTGGCCATGCGACGCGGCGGCGGAGGAACGACACACCCCACCCATACCTGGACCTTGCTGGCGAATTAACCTGTGGGTGTGGGTTGGAGTCTGGCCAGGTGTGATCTCCAGGCTCCGCGCGTCGGTATTCCGGCCAGCCAGGCGTCGATACTGACCAGGTTGATGGCCATGGCGGTCAGGACGTGCTGT
>DASUXL010000160.1:0-20461 GCA_036377915.1 Candidatus Limnocylindrales bacterium | reverse complement strand
ACGATCGACAACCAGGTGTGTGCCACCGGCGACGGCCGTGCGGTGGTCGGCATCCCGACCCCGACGATGCGCGCCCGCGCCACCGACCCCGACGGCGCCGCGGGCGGCCAGCTCGGCGTGATCTTCACATGGGACCGCTGGGATGCGGGGACGGGGACATGGACCGGCCAGGGCTGGATCGAGGTGGGCAACATCCCGCACGACTCGGTGGCGCAGCTGATGATCCCGGCCGGTTACCTTGCCAACGGCGGCCGGTACCGGTGGCATACCTACGCCCATGACGGGGTGTTCGACAACTCGCCGTGGTCGGACTGGTGCGAGTTCGATGTGGACACTGCCGGGCCGACCGTCGCGCCCACGGTCACCTCGCCGGTCTACCGCGACGACCTGGTGAACTTCTACGGCGCGGTGGGCAAGACGGCGAACTTCACGTTGGGCGCCAACGGAATCGGCGACGTGGCCGGGTACAAGTGGGGTTGGGTTTCGCCGCCCATCACCCAGGTCGCCGCGGCGTCGCTCGGCGCGAGCGTCACGCTGCCCCTGACCCCGCCGCCGCCCAACCCTGCGACCCCGACCCTGGGCGGGCTGGCCACCCTCTACGTGACGAGCTATGACCGGACCGGGCGGCCCAGCCCGGAGCGGCGCTACACGTTCCTGCTCGGCTCGGCGACGAACCCGGCCGGCCGCTGGGATCTGGCGGAGCCTGCCGGGGCCACCAATCTCGCGGACTCGTCCGGCGCGGGGCGCGCGGCCACCCTGTTGGGCGGCGCCACCGGGCAGCCGAGCCGGTTCCAGGCACTCGCCGGGTTGCCGACCGCATTGACCCTCGACGGCATTGATGACTTTGCGGGGGTACCGGGTCCGACCGTCGACACCTCGACCAGCTTCACGGTGTCGGCGTGGGTCCGGCCGGAGACCGCCGATGACGGTTTCCGGACGATAGTGGGCGTCGGCGGTACCCGCACCTCCCCGTTCACCCTCAGCCGCACCGGCGACAGGTGGATTTTCTGGCTGAACAAAACCGACGACGACGTCCCGGTCGCGGGCGCAGCCGTGGCCGCGACGTTCAGCCGGCCCGGGGTGTGGAGCCACGTCGTCGGGGTCTACGACGCCGGGGCACGGCAGGTACAGATCTATGTGGACGGTCGGCTGGAGGCAAGCGAACAGCAGGTCTGGGCACCGTTCCGCTCCACGGGTGCCACCGAGATCGGCCGGGGAATCTGGACCGGCGTGTTCGACCCCACCTGGCACGGCGGCATCGCCGAAGTGCGGTTGTGGGACCGGGTGCTCTCGGCCGGTGAGGTCGCCGCCATGGCCGCAACGCTCACGGCCAACTGGGGTTTGGACGGCGACGGGTTCGACTCCGCTGCGGTGCCACACGACCTGACCGATCCGGGGACGCTCACCTGGACAAGGGATCGCCGTGGCGTTGACGCCGCCGCGGTCTCGCTCAACGGTATCGACCAGGCGCTCACTGTCGTGGCCGGGCCGGTGCGCACGGAGCAGTCCTTCACCGCGACCGCCTGGGTCAACCTGCGTGCGGTGCCGACCGGTCCGAAGGCCGCGGTCTCCATGGACGACGGCGTGAACCACTCCTTCTTCCTCGGCTTCCGGCTCAATGCCGGCAACCCGTGCTGGAACTTCGTGACCCACGACGGCGCGGGCCACTCGCTGCACATCTTTGCCCCGCTTACCCCGTCGACGGATGCCGGTGACTGGGTCCACCTGGCCGGGGTGTTCGACGCGCAGGCGGGCCTGATGCGCCTGTACGTCAACGGGGTGCTCACCGCCACCGGACCCAAGGTCAGCAACGGCCCACCCACGGGCACGGCGCGCACCACTGTCGGCGAAACCCGTTGGGGCGGCTTGTTGACCGACCGCTGGCCCGGTGCGATCGACGACGTTCGCCTCTATCAGGGCGCCCTGCCCGCCACCGAGATCGCCAAGCTGGCCGTTTCCTGACGTTTGAGGAGCCCTCCATGCGCGTGTCATCCTCCCCCTTCCGAAGCATCGCGGTCGCCGTGGCCGTGAGCCTCGTCGCGACGCTGGCCGGCAGCCCACCCGCGCGGGCCACCGCGGAAATCCGGCCGGATCTCAAACCGCAGATCGAGCGGGTGGTACCGGGTGGCGCCCAACCGGTCGTGCCGTACCAGCCCGACCCGTCGGCCAAGGCTGTGGTGACCACGTTGGCGGCGCCGGTCTGGCCGCCCGCCGGAGTGTCCACGGTGGACGTCTCACCGGCCGCGGGTGCCGCGACCGCCGGGGTGCGGGCCGGTTCGCTGCCGGTCTCGGTACGGGCGGCGACTTCCGGTGCCAGGACGACGAACGCTGACGCTGTGCCGGGGCGGGTGCGGGTGGAGTTGCTCGACCGGCGGGCCGCGACCGGCCCGATCCGGGATGGCCTGCTGCTGCGGGTGGCCCGGGCCGACGGCGTGGCCGCGGCGGGTGCGGTCGGATTGAGCGTCGACTACTCGGCCTTCCGCAACGCCTACGGGGGCGACTGGGCCAACCGGCTGCGCCTGGTGCGGCTGCCGGAGTGCGCGCTGCACGGGCAGCCGGGACCGGAGTGCCAGCCGGTCTCGCTGGCGTCGGCCAACAGCGCCACCGCGGGCACGGTCAGCGCGACGGTACCGGTCGCCGAGGCGGCCTCGACGCTGCTCGCCCTCACGGCCGCGCCGTCCGGCTCCACCGGAAGCTTTGCCGCCACAACGCTTTCCGCCGCGTCCACCTGGCAGGCCGGCGGGTCCAGCGGCGACTTCCGCTGGTCCTACCCGATGCGGGTACCGCCGTCGACGAACGGCCCCGCGCCAACGATCGGCCTTGCCTACGCATCGGGTACCGTCGACGGCCGCACCGCCGCGTCGAACAACCAGCCGTCCTGGATCGGTGAGGGGTTCGACTTCTGGCCCGGTTACGTGCAGCGGCGGTACCGGCCGTGCTCTGAAGACATGGGCTCAGGGGCCAACAACACGGTCAAGACCGGCGACCAGTGCTGGGCCACCGACAACGCGTTCCTGTCGCTGAACGGTTCGGCGGTGGAGCTGATCCGCGACACCGCGACCGGCGCCTGGCGGCCGCGATCCGACGACGGTTCCCAGATCACCGTCGTGAAGGGCGGAGGCAACGGCGACAACGACGGTGAGTACTGGAAGGTCGTCACCTCCGACGGCACGCAGTACCACTTCGGCCTGAACCGCCTGCCCGGCTGGGTGCAGGGCGGGGCGGAGACGAACTCGACCCTGCTCGCCCCGGTCTTCGGCAACCACGCGGGCGAACCGTGCCACCAGAGCACGTTCGCCGCTTCCTGGTGCACTCAGGCCCACACCTGGAACCTCGACTACGTCGTGGACGTGCACAACAACACGATGTCGCTGTGGTACGGCAAGGAGACCAACAAGTACGCCAAGAACCTGGCGACCACGGCGGCCGTCGGATATGACCGCGGCGGCTACCTCGTGCGGGTCGACTACAACACCCGCCTCACCGGCGGCGTCGACACCGTCCACAGTGGACAGCCCCCGGCCCGGGTGCTGTTCGGCACCGGCGACCGGTGCCTGTCGGACTGCGGTGTCCACGATGGAGCCCACTGGCCCGACACCCCGTGGGACCAGGAGTGCACCGGCACGTCGTGCTCGTGGAGCACGCCGACGTTCTGGACCACCCGCCGCCTTGCCTCGGTGACGACTCAGGTCTGGGGCGGTTCGGGGTACCGCGACGTCGACTCCTGGACGCTGCGGCACGCGTTCCTCCAGCCGGGCGACACGACCCGCCCCGGGCTGTGGCTGGCCGGTATCACCCAGGCCGGTCGCGTGGGCGGCGCCGTGACCCTGCCAGAGGTGACGCTGACCGGTATCGCGATGCACAACCGGGTCGACGCGGTGGACCACTCGCCGCCGATGAACTGGTTCCGGCTGGCGTCGATCCGCACCGAGGCCGGCGGCGAGATCAGCGTCGAGTACTCCCCGCGCGACTGCGTGGCCAACTCCCGCGTGCCGTCCGCGCCCGACGCGAACACGTTGCGCTGCTACCCGGTCCGCTGGACCCCGGACGGTGGGACCGGACCGGTCAACGACTACTTCCACAAGTACGTGGTGACCGCGGTGGCCGAGGTCGACCGCACCGGCGGGGCGCCCCGCAAACTCACCCGCTACGAGTACGGGCAGCTCAACCCGAGCGCTCCGCTGTGGCACTACGACGATGACGACGGGATCGTGGTCAACCCCTACAAGACCTGGGGCCAGTGGCGAGGGTACGAGCGGGTGCGGACCCGCAAGGGCGACAACGGGATTTCCAACCTCACCGAGGCGCGTTACTTCCGCGGCATGCACGGCGACCGTCTCGCCTCGGGTGGCAGCAGGTCGGTCAGCATCCCCGACTCCGAGGGCAACGGCATCGCCGACGAGGAGTCGTTCGGTGGCATGACCCGCGAGACCATCTCGTACGCGGACGAGGCCGGCACGATCGTGCAGTCGGCCACGGCATACCAGCCGTGGAAGTCGGCGCCGACGGCCAGCCGCACGACCGCCCCGGCGGCGAGCGCACACTACGTGGACACGGCGGTGACCTCGAAGCGGACGCTGCTCGACGGGGGCCGGGGCTACCTGCGGACCCGCACGACGACCATGTTCGACGCCTACGGCATGCCGTCCCAGGTGGACAATGTGGGCGATCTGTCGACGAGCGCCGACGACCAGTGTGTGCGGACCACCTACGGGCGCAACCTGTCCCGCAACCTGCTCACCCCGGTCCAGCGGGTGGAGGCACTCGCCATTCCGTGCGCGGCAACACCGTCCACGGAGGACGACATCGGCTCGGATGTGCGCTACTCCTTTGACGGCCTGGCCTACGGCGCCGTCCCCACGGCCGGCGACGTGACCCGGGTCGAGGAACTGAGCCGGTGGACGCCGTCGCCCGTGTACGTGACGAACGCGCGTACCCGTTACGACGCGCACGGCCGGGCGGTCGAGGTGTGGGACGCCGAGGGAGTGAGCGCCACGACGGCCTACACCCCGGCGACCGGCGGGCCGGTCACGGCGGTGGTCAGCACCAACGCGCTCGGCCATGCCGAGACCACCTCACTGGAACCGGCTTGGGGCCTGACCCTGTCCACCGTGGACGCGAACGGGCGGCGCACCGACCAGGCCTACGACGCCCTCGGCCGGCTGACCTCGGTGTGGCTGCCGAATCGGGCCAAGGGCACCGACTCGCCGAGCCTGAAGTACAGCTATCTGGTCCGCACGGACGGCGCGGTCGCGGTGACCACCGAATCGCTCAACGCCGTCGGCGGGTACCGCGTCTCGTACCAGCTCTACGACTCGCTCATGCGGGAACGGCAGACCCAGACGCCGGCCTACGGGGGAGGCCGGATCATCACGGAGGCCGGCTACGACAGCGTCGGCCGGGTGTGGAAGACCAACAACCAGTACGTCGCGGACGGCGCCGCGGGTACCACGGTCTTCACTCCCCAGGGCGACCAGGTGATCCCGTCCCAGCAGGTGATCCTGTTCGACGGCAACGGCCGGCCGCGCTCGTCGGTGCATCGCAGTTACGGCACCGACCGCTGGGACAGCACCGTGGTCTACGGCGGCGACCGGATCGACGGGGCGACCCGGGGTACCGGTGCGGTGAGCCGGGTGGAGAACGCCCGGGGTGAGATCGTCAAGCTTCGCCAGTACCAGGTGGGGACGACGACGGGAGTCCCCGACGAGACCAGCTACCGCTACGACCGGCGGGGCAACCTGACGCAGCTCACCGATCCGGCCGGCAACAGCTGGCGCTACGAGTACGACCTGATGGGCCGGACCGTCAAGGCACACGACCCGGACAACGGCACCACCACCTACACCTACACGGCCACCGACCAGGTCGAGACCTCGACCGACTCCCGGGGCACGAAGCTGTTGTTCACCTATGACACTCTGGGCCGCCGCACCGGCGTCTACGAGGGGTCCACCTCCGGCCGGAAGCGGGCGTCCTGGACCTATGACACGCTGGCGAACGGGGCCTCGGCCAAGGGCCTGGTGGCCACCGCCACCCGATGGGTCGACGGCGTCGCCTACACCGACTCGGTCGGCGGCTACAACAGCCTCTACCAGCCGACCTCCACCAGCACCACCATCCCGGCACCGGAGGGGGCGCTGGCCGGCACCTACACCACGCGGTACACGTTCCGCGCGGACGGGAGCCCCAACACCACGACCCTGCCGGCCGCCGGGGGCCTGCCCGCCGAGACGGTGACGTTCGGCTACGAGGACTCGCTCGGATTGCCGATGTCGTTGAGCGGGCTCACCAGTTACGTCACCGGCGTCACCTACACCCGGTTCAGCGAGCCCGCTGTCGTCACCCGCTCGATCGGCGGGAAGATCGTGCAGACCGGCCATTACTACAACGCCGCCACCCGGTTCATGGAGCGCGTGCTCGCGGTCCGGGAGACCGGCCCGGCCACCGTGGCCGATGTCAACTACACGCACAACGCGGCCGGCAACATCACGTCCATTGTGGACCGCCCTCCCGGGGTCGCGGCCGACACGCAGTGCTTCGCGTACGACTACCTGAACCGGATGACCGAGGCGTGGACTCCGGGCGGTGGCGACTGCACCGCCGCGCCGACGGCCGCCTCGCTCGGCGGGCCGGCGCCGTACTGGCAGTCGTGGACGTTCGACAAGGTGGGCAACCGCAAGACGCAGACCAAGCACGCCACGGCCACCGGCGACCAGACCACCACCTACACCTACCCGGCGGCCGGTTCGGCTCAGCCGCACAGCTTGCGCGGTACGTCCACAGTGGACAGCACCGGAACCCGTACCGCGACTTACGGGTATGACTCGGCCGGCAACACGACGTCCCGGCCGGGGGCAACCGGCGCACAGACGCTCGCGTGGGATCCGCAGGGGCGGCTCGCGTCGGTCACCGAGGCCGGGCAGCAGAGCACGTTCCTCTACGGGGCGGAGGGCGACCGGCTCATGCGCCGCGACGCCAGGGAGAGCGTGCTGTACCTCGGCTCGACCGAGATACGCCTCGACCGCGGCACCGGCGGCGTGAGCGCCCGACGGTACTACTCGCATATCACCGGGACGATCGCGATGCGCACCGCGACCGCGCTCACCTGGCTGATCTCGGATGACCAGGGCACCAACGAGATCGCGATCGACGCGGGTACTCAGACGGTGACGCAGCGGCGGCACACCCCCTACGGCGAGGCGCGTGGCCCGTCGGCGAGCTGGCTGGATGAGCGCGGTTTCCTCGGCGGGGCAAAGGATCCGACCGGCCTGACCCACCTCGGGATGCGCGAGTACGACCCCGACACCGGGCGGTTCGTCTCGGTGGATCCCATCGCCGATCAGGGCAACGCCCAGCAGCTCAACGGGTTCGCTTACGCCAACAACAACCCGGTAAGCGTCAGCGACCCGAGCGGCGGCGAGTTCTGCGTGGCCGGCAACAACACCTTCCTGTGCAAGTTGCAGTGCTTCTTCGGCTGTGGAGGACCCCGGGACCTGGATGAGGACGGCGTCGTCAGCGCCGGTGACATGGCGGGCAGTGCAGTCGCCGCACACTGCACCGGAATCGGGTGCGGGGCACTCGTCGAGATCACCAAGGGCAGTGTCGATCTCTGGGCCGACCTCAGCCCGATACCCATAAATGAATTCATGGCTTGCCAACAAGGGCGGCTATCCGGATGCATCTGGACCGGGCTGAGCTTCGTCAGCCTCCTCGACGATGCCCACACCGTGACCAAGGCCATCACCTACGGCACCAAGATGAGCCGCGGCGCCAAGACGCTCACCGCGCTCAAGCTGACGCTGGGCAAGCTCGACCAGGCGCTGAACGCCGTGTTCATGCTGATCGACCTCGGTCTGGCCTCGGCACGGTTCGTGCTCTCGAAGATCAAGGAGATCAGCGACGCGATCAAAGCCGTCAAGACCGCCATCGGCAAGGTCAAGACCGGCACCGTCACCAAGGTAAAGCGGGTCACCGCCAAGGTGAAGGGGTCCGGCGGTACCAAGGCGGTCAGCCCGACCACGCCGTCGAGCACCGTGGGCCGTGGCCCGTCCGTCGGCGGTGGGACAGGTGGCGGCGGGTCCGGCACCACCGGAGCCGGACCAGCGGTGGCACCGGCAAAGCGGCCCGGTCCGACCGTGCTTGGCCACTACAAGAATCCGCCAGGCGCGCCCGGACGTGGTTACGTCGAAATGGCCGAGGCCATCGGCGCCCGCTACTTCAGCATCCCGTCGCCGATCTGGAACGCCATGACCCCGGACGAGCAGTGGGCGGCCAATGAGAGGTTCCTTGAGCGGACGATCAAACGCGGCGACATGATCATTCTGTCCACCCCGTTTTCCTACGCCCGCCCCGGCAGCCCGTTCGCAAAAGAGCTGCAGTACTTGTGGGACCATGGCTACCGGCCGTCGCCCGACGGAAGGTTCATGATGTGGCCGGGATATGGCTTCACGTGAGGAATCCGATGGTGAGTGACGCGATGACCAGGCTGGCGGAGCGGCTGCGCGCCGCCGGCCTGGTGGCCGGGCAATCCAAACAGGGCGCCGGCTTCGGCGACGGGTACGAGAGGTACAGCGACGGCGCGCTGGAGGTGACCCTCCAGTCCGACCGAGGCCAGGAGGTTGTCTACCTGCGCGCGACGGGCGAGGGCGAGTCGTTCGACGCGGACATCTGGCGGGCGGTGCTCGACGGCGAACCGGCCCCGGCCGGCGCCCTGCGCCCCGCCGCCGACCAGTGCGCCTTTGTCGAGCGGCAGCTTGACGGCCTCCGCCGGCTCGCCGCCCATCCCGACGCGACCGGTGAGCTGGCGCCCAAGCTGCGCCGGGCCCACCGGGACCGGTTCCTGCGCTCGGATCTGGGCCGCAGATCCGGTCAGGACTGAACCCGTCCCGCCCCGTCTCTCTCCCGCCTTTATCCGACGGCTGGAGCATTCCATCCATGCCCTGATACATATGAACATGTGGATTTTCGGCTGTTGGGCCCGATGGAGCTGCACGTTGACGGGCGCGTGATCGACATCGGGCCGCCGCAGCGGCGGGCGGTGCTTGCCGCGCTGGCGGTGGATGTCGGCCTGCCGGTTCCGTTGGAAACGCTGGTGGAACGGGTTTGGGACGGCGCCGCGCCGCAGGCCGCCAGCGCCGCGATCTATGCCCACATCGCCAGGATCAGGCGGTTACCGGCGCCGATCTGCCTGCGCCGCCTCGCCGGTGGCTACCTGCTCGACGCCGACCGGGATTGTGTTGACCTGCACCGGTTCCGGCGGTTGATAGCCGCGGCCCGCGGCGCCCCGCCGGGCGGCGGCCCGGCTCGGGAAGCGGCTCAGGCAGCGGCACTGGGCGAGGCGCTGCGGCTCTGGCGCGGCGTGCCACTGTCCGATGTGCACGGTCAGTGGGCGGCGCGCGTGCGGCACGGCGTGGAGCAACAGCTCACCGAGTCCGCACTGGCGTGGGCCGCGATCCACCTGCGTTCCGGGAGCCCGGAGTCGGCGATCGACAGGCTCAGCGATCTGGTAGCCGTGTACCCCCTGAATGAATTGCTCGTGGCGATGCTCGTGCGGGTGCTGTGCGAGGCCGGCCACGTGGCCGAGGCGCTGGCCCGGTTCTCGGCCACGCGGGACCGGTTGCGAGACCAGCTTGCCGCCGAACCGGGTGCGGAGCTTCGCGAGTTGCACGAGGCGATCGTGCGGGGCGACTTCGACACCACGGCGCCGCGGGGCGCGGCACCGGGGCGGCCCGTTCCCCGGCAGCTTCCCGCCGACATCGCCTGGTTCACCGGGCGCGCCGAGGAACTGGCGGTGCTGCGCGACATGCTGCTGGTACCCGACCGGCCGGCCGTGCGGCCGATCGGCCCGACCGGACCGGTCGTGATCTCGGCGATCGACGGCGCCGGCGGGGTCGGCAAGTCGGGCCTGGCGATCCACGCCGCCCATCAGGTCGCCGGCGCCTTCCCGGACGGGCAGCTGTATGTCGACCTTCGCGGCGCCACCGACGGGCTCGCTCCGCTCGAGCCGATCGAGGTTCTCGGCCGCTTCCTGCGGGCGCTCGGCGTGGGCGGCAACGACATCCCGAGCGATCCCGACGAGGCGTCCGCGCGGTTCCGCACCCAGGTCGCCGGGCGGCGGCTGCTGGTCGTGCTCGACAACGCCACCGACGAGGCGCAGGTGCGGCCGCTGCTGCCGGGCGCGCCGGGCTGCGGGGTGCTGGTGACAAGCCGCCGTACCCTCGCCGGACTTGACGCCGGTTGCCGTGTGCGGCTTGATGTCCTCTCCCCGCACGAGGCCGTGCGGCTGCTCGCCGCGCTGGTGGGGCCGGAGCGGGTGGCGGCCGAACCGGAGGCGGCGGAGGCGGCGGCGCGCCGGTGCGGGTACCTGCCGCTGGCATTGCGCATCGCCGGTGCCCGCCTTGCCGCGCGGCCCGGCTGGCCGCTTGCCGTCCTCGCCGACCGGCTGGCCCGCGAGCAGCGCCGCCTCGACGAGCTTGAGGTGGCGGACCTGGGGGTGCGGACCAGTTTTACCGTCTCCCACAACCAGTTGCGGTACAGCGCCTCGGCGACCGATCGGGAGGCGGCCCAGGCGTTCGTCATGCTTGGGACCTGGGACGGGCCCGAACTCGGCGTGCCGATGGCCGCCCGGCTGCTGGACGTGGGGGAGGATCGCGCCGAGCGGGTCCTGGACCATCTCGTGAGCGCCGGATTGCTTGAACCGGCACGGCCGGGCCGGTTTCGCCTGCACGATCTGCTGCGCCTGTATGCCCGCGAACTCGCCGCGTCAGTCCTGACCGGCACCGCCCGCACCGCGGCGCTCGACCGGGTGCTCCACTGTTACGTGGCAACCCTTTGGCACACCTTGGCTTTGACTCGGCCGGGCGATCCGCGGCTGGATCTGGTGGCACCGGGATGGTCGGCGGGCGGGCTGGAGTTCCCCGACGCCTCGGCGGCCCTGGCGTGGCTGGAGACCGAGCGGGCAAACCTGCTCGCGGCGGTGCTCCGGGCTGCCTCCGCCGACCTGCACACCGCCGTGCTGCAGCTGGCCCCGGCCACGTTCGTCTTCTTCCTGCAGCGCGGCTATTGGCTGGATTGCGTACGCCTGAACCGGACCGCGCTCGCGGTGGCCGAAAGGTGCGGCGACCGGCTGGCGCAGGCGCAGGCACTGTGCGATCTGGGCGGTGCCTTCGAGTTTCAGGGCCGCTCCGATGACGCGCTTGCCTGCATCTGCCGAAGCCTCGACATCCACCGGGAGCTGGACAACGTCAGCGGCCAGGCCGCCCTGCTCAACAACCTCGGGGTGGTGCACTCGCGGCAGGGGCGGCACGTCGAGGCGCTCGCCTTCGTGCGGCAGGGCCTGAGCCTGCATCGGCGGCTGGGCAACCGCAACGGCGAGGCGCTCAACCTCGACACCCTCGGCGCGGTCTATGGCCGGCTGCGCCGCGACGATGAGGCGCTGCATTGTTATGCCCAGAGTCTGGCCATCCACCAGAAGCTGGGCAGCCGCTGGGACGAGGCGAAGACGCTGAACTGGACCGCCATCATCTATGTCCGGTTGGGGCGGCACGACGATGCCATGTCCTGTGTCCGGCAGAGCCTGGCGATCTGTGAGGACCTGGGCAGCCCGGCCGGGCGAGCGTCCAATTTGGATGTCCTGGGGACCATCCTGCACGGCCGGCGCCGGTATGCCGAGGCGCTCGACTGCCATCAGCAGAGCATCGCCATCTTCCGCACCCTCGGGCAGCGCCAGGACGAGGCCGAAGCCCTGCACCACGCGGCCGCCGCCCTGCACGCGCTGGGCCGCACCGGCGAGGTCCGGACCCATCTGCGCCAGGCCCGCGCCATCCACGCCCAGCTCGGCCTGCCACCGCCCGCCGAGCCCACCTGACCTCAAGCCCCGGATTCAAGTCGCTGCCGCCGCCCGCTGGCTGTACTCGTTCAGGACGCCGGTGACACGCCCACCGCGATGGTTGATTGAAAGGGTTGAAAACTGTTGCTGGTTGTCTCAGCAAATGTCAGCGTTCATAGGCTAGCATCGACGAATGAAGTTGTCTGAATGGGCTCGCCGGGAGGGTGTGCACTATCAGACGGCGTGGCGTTGGTGGAAGAGCGGTGTGCTGCCGGTCCCGGCGCGGCAGTTGGCCAATGGGACTGTGCTGGTGGATGTGGCGCTGGTGCCAACGCTGCCGGGTAAGACGGTGGCCTACTGCCGGGTGTCGTCAGCGGATCAGAAGGGTGATCTGGAGCGACAGGCTGGCCGTGTGGTCACAGGCGCGACTGGGCGCGGTCTTGCGGTGTCACAGGTGGTGACCGAGGTCGGTTCTGGGATGAACGGTCATCGGCGCAAGCTCACGCGGTTGCTGTCGGATCCTGCGGCTACGGTCATCGTTGTGGAGCATCGTGATCGGTTGACCTGCTTCGGGTTTGAGCACCTTCAGGCATCGTTGGGCGCGTGTGGCCGGCAGATCGTGGTGCTCGACGAGGCGGAGACCACCGATGATTTGGTGCGGGACGTGACCGAGGTGCTGACCAGTCTGTGCGCCCGTTTGTATGGGCGCCGGTCGGCGTCTGGCCGGGCCGCGAAGGCGGTCGCGGTGGCTACCTCAGCGGGGCAGGCGTGAACAAGCCTGTCACTGTCAATCAGGCGTATCGGTATGCGCTGGACCCGACACCGGGGCAGGAGCGCGGCCTTGCCCGGCATGCCGGCGCGGCGCGCTTCGCCTTCAACTGGGGCCTGGCGCTGGTTAAGGCCTGCTTGGCCCAGCGTGAGGCGGACAAGACCTACGACGTCGGCGATGAGCTGCTGACACCTGTGCCGTGGAACCTCTACGAGCTACGTAAACGCTGGAACCAGGCAAAACATCAAGCGGCGCCATGGTGGCGGGAGTGCTCGAAAGAGGCGTACAACTCCGGTTTGGACGCTTTGGCTCGAGCGTTACGCGGCTTCACCGATTCCCGTAGCGGGAAACGGGCTGGTAAACGTGTCGGGTTTCCCCGGTTCAAGTCGCGACGCAGGTCACGCACGGCGTGCCGGTTCACCACCGGCGTGATCCGCATCGAACCAGACCGCAAACATGTGACGCTACCCCGGCTGGGCACGATCAAACTGCATGAGTCGGCCCGTAAACTGGCCCGCCGCGTCGAAGCCGGGACGGCCAGGATTCTGTCGGCCACCGTGTCACGGGACTCGCGTGGCCGCTGGCATGCGGCGTTCACCTGCGAGGTTATCCGCCACGCCGGTCGGCCGGGGCAGGCTGGCCGCCTTGGTGAGGTGATCGGCGTGGACGCCGGTGTCACCAGTCTGGCTGTGCTGTCCCGGCCGGTACCGGGTCTGTCCGATGACGACGGTAAGATAGCCAACCCGCGACGGTTGTCCGCCATAACAAGCAGGCTGCGGCGGCTACAGCGCCGTGCCGCATGCCGCCACGGCCCATACGATCCGGCCACCCGGACTCGGCGGGAGCCGTCGAAACGCTGGCAGGCAACACAACGGCGCATCGGCAGGCTGCACGGGCGTGTCCGTGACGCCCGCGCCGACGGCTGGCACAAGCTGACCAGCGCCTTGGCGCAGCGCTTCGACACCATCGTGGTCGAAGACCTCAATGTGGCCGGGATGCTGACCGCGCCCACGCCGAAACCTGATCGCCACGGCCGATACCTGCCCAACGGCCGCGCGGCCAAACGTGGCCTGGCCCGATCGCTGTCCGACGCCGCGCCAGCTGAACTGCGCCGCCAGCTGTCCTACAAGACCGGCTGGTACGGATCAGCGCTGCATGCGGCCGGGCGGTTCTATCCATCATCGAAAACCTGCTCGGCATGCGCGGCCGTGAAACCCAAACTGCCGCTATCGCCACGACTTTTCACCTGCGACAACTGCGGCCTGACCCTCGACCGGGATGTCAACGCCGCGCGTAACCTCGCCCAGCTCGCCGCTGGGCATGGTACCGGGAGTGCCCCGGAAACCAGGCCCCGCACCGGGCCGCACGCACGTGGAGACCAGGTAAGACCCGCCCCGCATCAGCGGGATGGGCACAGGTCGATGAAACGTGAAGCCCGCACCAGCCCACAGCTGGATCAGACGGGCAGCCTTCGGCCGCAAGGCCGAAGTGCCCCAACTATCCCCATTCACTTATGAACACTGATGGCTTGGGTAACGGGACCTCCAGGCTTGGGCCGAGCGAGGCCGCCAGCGCTCCCGCCTCCGCGGCAAGGCCCGCCTCGGTGGCGCGCTCGATGAGGCCCAAAAGGGTGCCACGTTCGGCCTCCAGCCACGCATAGGGGTTGGTGAGCAGCGCGTTGACGGTCTGCGCGGACAGGTGCGGCGGGGGAACAGGGTCACAGGCCGGCCAGCCGAAGCCGACGGACAGCCGCCGTTCGATGAGGCGCGTCATGGCGAGATAGTTGGCGCACAAGCGCCGCAGCGCGTCCCGGTGATCTTCCGGGCAAACCTGTTCGCCGCGCTCCCGCCCATAGAGCGCGATGAGTTCATGCAGCCGGTAGCGCACCGGTTGGCAGGCATGGGTCGAATGCGGCACCAGCAGGTTGCGCTCGACCAGGTGGTCGGTCACCATCTGCGACTGCCCCTCGTCGATGTCCACCAGCGGGCCGCAGGCCCAGTCCGGCAGATCCACAAGGTTGTGCAGGGCCAGGTGGTAGAAGGCGCGCGCCGCCGTGGCGTCAAGGCCCGCCTCGCTCAACCCGATCGCTTCGCGCATGCTCAGGTCCCCGGCGACAAGGTGATCGAGCCGCTGTTCGGCCGGGCGAAGCATGGCGGCATAGCGTTCCACTGTCCACTCCGGATGGCTGGCCAGCCGGGCGCCCGCGATGCGGACAGCGAGCGGAACCCGTCCACATAGGAGGATAAGTTCGGCGGCGGCCGCTTGCTCGGCGCGGACCCTGTCGTCGCCGATGATGCGCGACAGCAACTCGACCGCTGCTTCCACGGCGAGTTCCGGAAGCTGCAGCCGTTGGGCGGCTTCGAGCCCGGTCAGCCTGGACCGGCTGGTGACCAGCACGGCGCTGCCCGGCGTGCCGGGGATCATCGCACGTACTTGCCGCTCGTCGGCGGCGTTGTCCAGCAGCACCAGGACCTTCCGGTTGGCCAGCGCGTCGCGCCAGAGCGCGGCACGCTGGCTCGTCTCCCGCGGCAGCAGCGAGGCGGGGTAGCCCAGCGAGCCGAGCAGCCCGGCGAGCAGTTCGCCCGGGTCGGCCGGCCGGTTGTCGGCGGTGCGAAGGTCGGCGTACAACTGCCCGTCACGGAAGTCCGGCCACAGGCAGTGCGCGACATGGACGGCCAGGGTGCTCTTGCCCACGCCCGGCTGGCCGGTGATGACGACGACGCGGGGGCCGTGTGGTGACTTGCCGTTGCCCACAAGGAGTTCGCGCGTCTGGCGCTTCTCCGCGGCGCGGCCGACGAAGTCCGGCATGCTTCGCGGGAGCTGGCATGGCGCGCGTCCCGCCGGGCCGTACCCGTTGGGCGAGTGCCCGGCAAAAGCCCCGACCGTGCCGCCGCCACCGGGCGAGTGCCCGGCAAACGGCCCGGCGTGGGCGCCGCCAGTGGGCGAGTGCCCGGCAAACGTCCCGGCGGGGGCGCTGCCGATGGGGAAGGGCCCGGCGGCAACCGTGCCCTTCGGGCGCTCACCGTTGTGTGGTCGCGGCGTGCCACCGGCGCCCTTCAACGGGATTCCGGAAAGGATCGCGGTGTGTACCGCCTGCATCGGGGCGCCCGGCTCGACGCCCAGCTCGTCGATGAGCACCTGGCGGCCGGCAACGTATTCGGCCAGCGCGTCGGCGCGCCGGCCGGCCCCCGCCAGCGCCAGCATGAGCTGAGCGCGCAGCCGCTCCCGCAGCGGGTGCTCGAAGACCGCGGTGCGCAGCTCGCCGATCATCTCGGCGTAGCGCCCCAGCGCCAGCTGGGCATCGGCCCACGCCTCCCAGGCGGTGAGCCGCAACTCCTCCAGCCTGACCGCCGCCGCCTGTACCGCCGCCGAGTGCGCGACGTCGGCGAAGGCCGGCCCGCGCCACAGTGCCAGGGCGGTGCCCAGCAGGTCGACGGCTGACTCGGGCGAGTCGGCGTGAAGTGCTTGCCTCCCTTCGGTCGCCAGCCGTTCGAACCGGCCGGCGTCCATCTCCTCGGGGGTGAGCAGAAGGCAGTATCCGGTGGGCCGGGTCGTGAGGACAGTTCCGGTGGCGTCGTCGAGGGCACGGCGCAGCTTGCTCACGTAGACCTGGATCAGCTTGGCCGCCGATCCGGGCGGCTGCTCGCCGTACAACTCATAGAGCAGGCGGTCGACCGAGACCGTCCTATTTGCATTGACGAGCAGCGTGGCCAGTAGGGCACGCCATTTGTCAGCAAGCGGTATCCGGCGTTCGCCGTCCCAAACCTCGAAGGTGCCCAGAACCCCGTAGCGCACAGCTACCGCCCTCCCCAGCGATACCCATGCAAAAGATTAACATCTTTACACGTATTTACCGCAACTTTGCTTCGGTTAACCGAAGATCTACCGCCCTGGCAGAGGATGCTCGCGCCATCACCGTCGCATCGGGTGACGCAGTCTTGGGGAGGTCTGATGACGGTCAGTGTTGAGCGCAGGTCCAATTTGTCCCGTCGATGGATCGGCGGGTTCACGGGCGCCGTAATGGCCGGCAGCCTCATCGTCGCTCCGGCGTTTCCGGCGCGAGCAGGTTCCGGCCCGGCGTTCGCGGCGCGCAACGAGAAGTCCGTGATGGGAAGCAACGCGGCACTGGAGACCCTGTCACCTGACCCGGCCGAGCTGGCGGAGGTGCGCGAGGCGCCGGTGGTGAACTGGCCCAAGCAGGGTGCCGCGGATGTCGCGGCCGGAGCGCGCGTGGACGTGGCGGGCATGCCGGTCCGCGTCGCGCAGGGCGCAGCCGCGGACAAGGTCCGGGTCGAGGTACTCGACAAGCGCGTCGACGGTCCGGTGTTCCGCTTGGCGCGCAACAACGGAACCAATGGCGCCAGCGCTGGCGCGGCCGAGGCCAAGGCCGGCAAGGTACCGGTCGAGGTCGACTACTCCGGCTTCCGCCACGCCTACGGCGGCGACTGGGCGCTGCGCCTTCGCGTCGTCGCGCTGCCCGAGTGCGCGCTGAGCACACCGGAGTCGCAGGAGTGCCAGGGCACGATGGTGCCGACGCGCAACCAGGGCACCGGAACGCTCTCGGCCGACGTGCACGTGCCGGCCGCCGGCGAGTCCGCCCTCTACGGCCTTGTCGCGTTCGCCTCGTCGTCGGGCGGTGACTTCGGCGCGTCCTCGCTGGGTCCCGCGGCCACGTGGCAGGTGGGTGGGGCGTCCGGTGACTTCAGCTGGGGGTACCCGATGGAGGTCCCGCCGTCGCTGGCGGGCCCGGCTCCGCAGCTCAACATCGCCTACACCTCGGGCAGCGTCGACGGTTCCACCTCGGCGTCGAACAACCAGCCGTCGTGGGTCGGTGAGGGTTTCGACTTCTCGCCCGGCGGGTTCATCGAACGCCGCTACGTCTCGTGCGGCATGGACATGAAGGTCGTCGACGGCAAGACACCCAACAACGCCTCACGCAAGACCGGCGACCAGTGCTGGGGGACCGACAACGCGACGTTCTCGCTCAACGGCAAGGGTGGCGAGCTTATCCGCGATGACGCCACCGGTGTGTGGCGGCCCCGCTCCGACGACGGGTCCAAAGTGGAGCGGATCAACGACACCACGACCGGCAACGGCGCCCGCAACGGCGAGTACTGGAAGATCACGTCTCGTGACGGGACGCAGTACTTCTTCGGCCGCAACAAGCTTCCGGGCTGGGTCGACCCCAACCAGCAGACCCGCTCGACGCTGACCGTCCCGGTCTTCGGCAACCACCCGGGCGAGCCGTGCTACCAGACCTCCTTCGACGCGGGCTGGTGCACGCAGGGATGGCGGTGGAACCTGGACTACGTCGTGGACGTGCACGGCAACACGATGAGCCTGTTCTACACGCCGGAGAACAACAACTACGCCCGCAACATGACCACGACCAAGGTGTCGACCTACCAGCGGGCGGCGCACCTGGCCCGCATCGAGTACGGCCAGCGCGCCGGCAAGGTCTACAGCACTCCGGCCGTGGCCAAGGTAATCTTCACTCCGGCGGACCGCTGCATTCCCGGCACGACGTGTGCCCCGACCACCCCATCGTCCTATCCGGACGTCCCGTGGGACCAGTCCTGCACCTCGGCCACCTCGTGCTCCAACAAGCACTTCACGCCGACGTTCTGGACGTCCAAGCGGCTGGCCAAGGTGACCACCCAGATCTACCGGCTCGCGACCGGGCTTCACGAGAACGTCAACTCGTGGACGCTGACCCACTCCTTCCCCGCACCCGGCGACGGCACGCGCGCCGGCATGTGGCTGTCGAAGCTTCAGCACACCGGTCACCTGGGCGGCACGCTGAGCATGCCGGAGATCAACTTTGACGGTGTGCAGATGCCCAACCGGGTCGACGGCACCGACGACATCCCGCCGATGAACTGGTTCCGTATCAACCGGGTCCGGTTGGAGACCGGCGGCGTCCTGACCGTGAACTACATGACCAAGGAGTGTGTCGCACCGAGCGCCAGCGGGCCGGGCAACCTCGACCCGGCGGACAACAACCGCAAGCGCTGCCACCCTCGCAAGTGGACACCCGACTTCCTTAACGACCCCATGGCCAAGGAGCGCCAGGACTGGTTCAACAAGTACGTCGTCGGGAAGATCACCGAGGGCGACGTCACCACCCGGGTGGAGACCGAGGAGACGATCCTCGAGTACCCGGAGCCGCCGGCGTGGCGCTTCGACGAGGAAGACGGGATGATCCCGCTGGACCAGAAGACCTGGGGCCAGTGGCGCGGCTACGGCAAGGTGGTCACCAAGGAGGGGCGCACCGGCTCGGTGCAGTCGCAGGCCGAGACGCGCTACTTCCGCGGCATGCACGGCGACCGGATCAGCGCCGGCGGGACCAAGAACGTTCAGGTGGTGGACTCCACCGGCCGGGCGTGGAACGACGACAACCACCTTTCCGGCATGCAGCGTGAGCAGATCACCTACACGTCCGCGGGAGGCCCCATCGTCACGCGGTCGATCACCGACCCGTGGCAGAGCACCGCCACCGCCACGCGCGTGCGGCCGTGGGGGACGGCGAAGGCTTTCCAGGTCGAGGACGCCAAGGTGCGTCAGGGTGAGGTCGCCGTCGGCGGCAGCTGGCGCGAGACCGGCACCGACCACCTCTACACCGCCGACGGCAAGCTGGAGGCGGTGCACGACCTCAACGACCTGGCCGACCCCGGCGACGACACGTGCACGCGCTACTGGTACGCGGCGGACAACGTCGGCACCCACCTGATCCAGCTTCCGGTGCGGCGGCAGACCACCGCGACGAACTGCGCCACGGCACCGGCCGGCCCGGATGACATTGTCTCCGAGGAGCGGACGTTCTACGACGGCAACGACACGTTCGGGGCCATGCCGACCAAGGGTGAGATCACCCGCAAGGAGGAGATCTCGGGCTGGGTCAGCGGCGTATCCACCTACAGCACGGTTTCGAGGGCGGCCTACGACGCGAATGGGCGGCAGATAGAGGCGTACGCCCCGGACGGGACGAAGACCACGACCGCCTTCACCCCGGCCCTTGACAGCCCGGTGACCCGGATGGTCGTCACCAATGTGCTCGGCCACACCGCCATCAGCGACCTCGATCCGGCAACGGGCGAGGAGACCATGATGGTCGACGCCAACGGGCGGCGCACCAAGGCCCAGCGCGACCCGCTTGGCCGGATCACCAAGGTGTGGCACCCGGGACGCCTGGACACGCAGACGCCCGACGTGGAGTACCAGTACCTGGTCAGGGTCGACGGCCCGAACGCCATCACCACGAAGACCCTGCAGCACGACGGGACCTACCAGACCGAGGTCGACATCTACGACGGCCTGGCCCGGTTGCGCCAGAGCCAGGACCCGGCGCCGGGCGGCGGGCGCACCATCGTCGACAGCGTCTACAACTCGCGCGGTCTGAAGATCAAGATGAACGGGCCGTACTACAACGACGGCCCGGTCGGACCCGACATGTTCATCCCAGACGAGAACCTGCTGCCGACGCAGACCGTCACCGAGTACGACGGTGACGACCAGCCCACCGCGGAAGTGTTCAAAGTGGAGGGTGTCGAGAAGTGGCGCACCACCTATAGCTACCGCACCAACGGCAACGGCGTGGAGCCGCCGGGGGTCATCCGCCAGGACGTCACCCCGCCCACCGGCGAGACGCCGGAGAGCCGCATCATCGACGCCGAGGGCCGGTTGGTGGAGTTGCGCCAGTACAAGGGAACCACGCCCACCGGCGCCTACGACAAGACCACCTACAGCTACACCAAGCGCGGGCAGCTGTCCACGGTCACCGACCCGGTGGGCAACGTCTGGCGCTACGAGTACGACATCCGCGGCCGGATGATCCGCAGCCACGACCCGGACAAGGGCGTCACCGA
>DASUXL010000159.1:0-29053 GCA_036377915.1 Candidatus Limnocylindrales bacterium | reverse complement strand
TATGGCAATCTGTCCGGACAGCGGAACTCCTGGCTTGAGGGGTGTCTTGGAGTGACAGTCCTCTCTACCGGAGTTCCGCTGCTTTCACCGACATCGACACACCTTGACAGAAAGACCAAGCCCTTAACTGAACGGCGTTGCTTCTAGAAGGTGTGTTCTTCGGCGGGGAATTGGCCGTCGCGGACGTCTGTGGCGAATGCCTTGGCGGCCTTGGTCAACTCGTCGGCGAGGTTGGCGTAGCGCTTGACGAAGCGGGGCACCGGGCCTGAGCCCACGCGCATGCCTGCCATGTCTTGCCACACAAGCACTTGCGCGTCGCAGTCGGGTCCGGCCCCGATCCCGATCGTCGGTACCGGGATCTCTTCGGTGATCTGCTTGGCGACCTCGCCGGGCACCATCTCCAGCACGACCGCGAAGGCTCCCGCCTCCACGCATGAGTGTGCTTGCTCCACAAGGAGTTTGCCGGCCTCGCCGCGGCCCTGCACCCTGTACCCCCCAAAAATGTGTTCCGATTGGGGTGTGAACCCGAGGTGCGCCATGACGGGGATGCCCGCTGACGTCATCGCCTCGATCAGTTTGGGGCGTGGGCCTTCGAGTTTGACGGCGTGGCAGAGGGCTTCTTTCATGAAGCGGACGGAGGTGCGCAGGGCTTGCGCCGGGCCTTCCTCGTACGAGCCGAACGGCAGGTCACCCACGACGAGGGCGCGTTGGGTGCCGTGGACGACGGCGCGGACGAGGGGGAGGAGGTCGTCGGTGGTGACGGGCAGGGTGGTCGGGTAGCCGTAGACGTTGTTCGCGGCGGAGTCGCCGACGAGTAGCACCGGTATCCCCGCCTCGTCGAAGATCTGGGCGGTGTACTGGTCGTATGAGGTGAGCATGGCCCATTTCTCGCCACGCTCTTTGGCCAGCTGCAGGTCGCGGGTGCGTACGCGCTTGCCGGCCGGGCCTCCGTAAAGGGAGGCAATGCTGTCGGACATCGATGTCCCTCCTTTCACCTCGAGGCCGCCGGTCTGGCGGTCCCCGGGTTCCTGGACTCGATGTTTCCACCTGATGAACGCCGAGCGTCAGCGTTCAGTGCGAAATTTCACGTCAGCGTTTCGCGGAACCTATTTGTTATCGGCAGGCGGCGGTCGCGCCCGAAGGCTTTGAAGGAGATTTTGGTGCCGGGGGCGGACTGGCGGCGCTTGTACTCCGCCGCGTCGACGAGCCGGAGCACATGGTCGACGGTCTCAGGGTCGTGGCCTGCGGCGATCAGCGCCTCGCGGCCCTTGTCGCCGTCGATGTAATCGATGAGTATCGGGTCGAGGATGTCGTAGTCGGGCAGGCTGTCGGTGTCGAGCTGGCCCGGGCGCAGTTCGGCACTGGGCGGCTTGGTGATCGAGTTTTCTGGAATGGCGGTGGAGACGGTGTTGCGCCAGCGTGCCAGCCGCCACACCTTGGTCTTGAAGACGTCCTTGAGCGGGTTGAACGCGCCCACCGAGTCGCCATAGAGGGTCGAGTAGCCAACGGCCAGCTCGCTCTTGTTGCCCGTGGTCAGGACGAGGTGGCCCTCCTGGTTGGAGACGGCCATCAGGATCACGGCTCGCACTCTGGCCTGGAGATTCTCCACGGCAAGCCCGGAGAGGTTGAGGTTGGCGAGGAAGGCGTCGACCATGTGCTGGATCGGCTCTGTCCTGAAGTCCAGGCCCAGGTTGCGGGCCAGCTGCTCGGCGTCGTCGCGGGAGTGCTGCGAGGAGTGGCCGCTGGGCATGGAGATGCCGACCACATTTTCGGCGCCGAGGGCGTCGGCGGCGATCGTGGCGACGACGGCGGAGTCGATGCCGCCGGAAACCGCGACCACCACCGACTTGGCACCGTTTTTGCGCACGTAGTCGCGCAGCCCGAGCACGAGCGCCGACCACACCTCGGCCTCGTCGGCGAGCCGCTCGATGACGCCGGCCTCAAGCCGGTCACCCTCAAGCTCGCTCCACGACGTCTCCAGCGGCACCCTGAAAATCGGCATCGGCGACAGTGGCTGCGCGTCGATCGGCTGCGTCGCCGCGGGCAGGTCGAGGTCGTGGACCAGCAGCGCCTCGGTGAACTGCGGGCCGCGGGCGAGCAGCTCGCCGCCTGCCGTCACGATCATCGAGTCGCCGTCGTAGGTCAGCTCGTCCTGGCCGCCGATCATGTTGACATAGGCCACCGTTGCCCCGGCCTCGGCGGCCCGCCGCTGCGCAAGCGGCAGGCGGACGTCGTCCTTGTTGAGCTCGTAGGGCGAGCCGTTGATGTTCAGCACCAGGCCGACACCGGCGGCACCGGCCGCCGCGAACGGCCCGCCCTGCTGCCAGATGTCCTCACAGATCGTCAGCGCCACATCGGTCTTGACACCATCGGGGTAGCCGAATCTGACGACCGTCAGGGACTCTCCCGGTACAAAATATCGATCTTCGTCAAAGACGCCGTAATTTTGCAGGTGGTGCTTGAAGTAGTGGGCGTGGACCCGGCCCCGGTGCAGGATCGCCATCGCGTTGCGCGGCCCGATCCGCACCGTCGTGTCCTGCCCGAGCCGCGCCGGGCCGTCGGCATCGAGGTAGCCGACCGCCACCGCCAGCTCGCCGAAGCCATCCGCGGCCAGCTCGGTGGCGAGCCGCTCGACGGCATCGCGTGAAGCTTTGACAAAGGACTCTCTAAAAACCAGATCTTCCGGGGGGTACCCGACGAGCATCAACTCCGGGAAGACAACAAGTTGCGCCGCTTGGGCCGCGGCGCGGGCCGTCCACTCGCGGACCAGCATGGCATTGCCGGCCACATCGCCCACCGTCGGATTCACCTGCGCTAAAGCCAACCGCAACCTAGGCATGCCCCAAGTCTCGCACGCCCATCCGACACCGAGGGGGCATCACCAGGAGGCGTCCTCGAGGTGGGTCATCCTGGGCTGGCCCAGGTGAACCCGGATGTCGTCGACGAGGAGGGCCATCTTCTGGTCGGCCACGTGCACCTTGTGCTGGTCGAGCGTGACTCCCACCACATAACGACCGCTGTCGTTCGTGACCAGGTAGTAGTAGATCGCTCCGCGTTCGACGTCGAGTACCAGCCGGATCAGCTCGCCGGTGTTGAGCGGCCGGAGGTCGTCGTTGAGCCGCTGCAGCAGGTCGTGCAGTGCCTTGCCCTGCTTGAGATACTCCTCGCGGCGCTGCCACGGCTCGGTCACCTCGTGGAACCGGCCCAGCTGCGGATGGTCGAGCAGATCGAGGGTCATCACGCAGGCACGGTCCACAAAGTACGCAAGGTACTGAAGATCCTTGATGTCAAGGTGGGCGATGATGGTATCGATCAGCGGCGCGTGGGCCCCGGACCGGAACGACGGATACCGCTCGATCTTCACCTGCGTCGGGTCGATCGGTGCCGGCGGCGCAGGCAGCTCGGCCGGCATGGTGTTGCGCTCGCGTCCAAAGTAGAGCGCCCCGATCGAGGCGACCAGCAGGCCGATCGCGATCGCCGGGATTGACAGCCACAGTCTTGTCCGCCCGCCGGGCAGGTCCTCCCAGTAGGTGAGCATGATGCCCAGCGCCGCCGTGGCCAGGCCGCACAGCATCAGCCCCAACGACATGATCAGACGTGCCGTCAGGCGAACGGGTCTGGCGTAGTAGAGCAGCAACGCGATCGGGCCGACGATGAGGATCAGGGCCGCCGCGAGGCCGAAGTCGTAGTTCTCGCCTTTGATCCGGGAGACGACGAACTCGCTTGTCAACGGCAACAGCAGGGACGCGCCAAGGAAGAAAGACAGCCGCCGGCTCCAGTTGGTCACGCCTGACGGTAAGGATCTCAGCGCGGCTCGGTCAACCTATTCAGAGTCAAATCGACAAGTCTGATCGAGTCTTTCAGCGGATCGGACACCGCCTCGGTACCCAACTGGCGTAGCACCGCCAGCACCTGGCCGGCCCGCCGCAGGGTCAGGATTCCGGTGGTGGTGCGCCCCCCGCCGGTCAGCGTCAGGCGCAACGCGTAGGTGTCGCCGCCGGCGTTGGCGTTGGCCGGGTCGGCCAGAACCTGTACCCGCACCGGGGTCCCGTCGTCGAGCACCGCCTGGAAATCGTTGCAGCGCTGGACGACCCGCTGCAGCTCCCGCATCGTCGCCTCGGCGCCGTCGATGCCGGCGAACGTGGTCAGTACCTGGCTCACCTGCGTCGGCCCGGTCAGCGTCGCCGACGCCTGGTCGGTCGCCTCGGCGACGTGGGCGTTGCGGATGAGGCTGTTCGGGTCGAGCAGCGCCGTGCAGGACTCCGGCTCGTGCAGCCGCCGCACGGTCGCCTTCGGGCTCGCGGCGGCGTAAGCGGTGGTCCCGCCGGGCAGATCCGCCGGGCGCAGCACGGCCTGTTCCAGCTTTGGCTGCGAGGCGGTGAGGGTGCCCGGTTCGATGGGCTTGGCGGCGGGCTGCGCGGGGGGCGGGGCCGGGCGGGAGGTCAGGGCACTGAGCGAACCGGCGAGCGTGACCCCGACTAGCATCAATACGCCCAGGCCAGCGCCGCCCACCACGGTCCGGCGCCGCATGATGGGACGCTTACGATGCCGTGACATGCCCTAACCAACGTGCGGAACGCGGGGAGGGTTGCGGGAATCGCGCACTCACTCCCGGCGTAACGTGCGCGTAATAGGCTCGTGAAAGGGTGAGGCTGTGGACCGGCAACAGGAATTCGTACTCCGGACGCTCGAAGAGCGTGACATCCGTTTCGTGCGCCTGTGGTTCACCGACGTGTTAGGCACGCTCAAGTCGGTAAGCGTGGCCCCGGCCGAGTTGGAGGCCGCCTTCGACGAGGGCATCGGCTTCGACGGCTCGGCGATCGAGGGCTTCGCCCGCGTCTATGAGTCCGACATGATCGCGATGCCGGATCCCACGACGTTCCAGGTGTTCCCGTTCGAGGGCGGGGCGTCGGGCGAGAGCGCCCGCATGTTCTGCGACATCCTGATGCCCGATGGCACGGCAAGCTGGGCCGACCCGCGGCACGTGCTGCGGCGGGCGCTGTCAAGGGCGGCGGACAAGGGCTTCACCTTCTACACCCACCCCGAGATCGAGTTCTTCCTGCTGGAGGACGGCCCGATCGACGGCTCGGTGCCGGTGCCGGTCGACGCCGGAGGATATTTCGACCACACGACGCACGCCGTGGCGCGGGATTTCCGGCGGCAGGCAGTGCTCGCCTTGGAGCGCATCGGCATCTCGGTGGAGTTCAGCCACCACGAGGTCGCCCCCGGCCAGCAGGAGATCGACCTGCGCTACGCCGACGCGCTGACGACCGCCGACAACATAATGACGTTCCGGCACGTGATGCGCGAGGTGGCGCTGACCCACGGGGTGCGGGCAACGTTCATGCCCAAGCCCTTCACCGACCAGCCCGGCAACGGCATGCACACCCACCTGTCGCTGTTCGAGGGCGAGCGCAACGCCTTCCACGACCCGTCCGACCCGCACAAGCTGTCCAAGACGGCCAAGGCTTTCATCGCCGGGGTGCTTGCCCACGCCCGGGAGTTCGCCGCCGTCACCAACCAGTGGGTCAATTCCTACAAACGGCTGTTCCCGCAAGCCATCCCGGACCGGATCACGGAGGCCCCGGCATATGTCTGCTGGGGGCATCTGAACCGGTCGGCGCTGGTGCGGGTACCCGCATATGGAAAGCCGAACTCGGCAAGGGTCGAGGTCAGATCGCTGGACTCGGCATGCAACCCGTATCTTGCCTTTGCCGTGCTGCTCGGCGCGGGCCTCAAGGGCATCGAGGAGGGTTACGATCTGCCGCCCGGCGCCGAGGACGACGTGTGGTCACTGTCCAATGCGGAGCGGCGGGCGATGGGTTACGCCACCCTGCCGGAAAGCCTGTCCGAGGCGATCGACGTGATGTCCGGCTCCGAACTGGTGGCCGAGGTCCTCGGCGAGCACGTGTTCGACTTCTTCCTGCGCAACAAGCGCGCGGAGTGGGAGGAGTACAGGCGCGAGGTGACACCGTACGAGCGGATCAGATACCTCGGAGCGCTGTAGCACACACCTCGATAAGCTTGTCCCGCAAGGGTTTCGCGCGTTCGGCGAAGTCGCGCTGGGCGGCGGCGTACTCGGCTCGCCCCTCGGGTGTCTCGACCCGGACCGGCTCATAGCCGAGATCCGCCAGATCGTATGGGCTGGCCCGCATGTCGAGTCCGCGGATGGCGCCGGCAAGCTCGAAACAGTCGGCGATCAGCTCGCTTGGGGCCAGCGGGGCAAGCTTGTATGACCATTTATATAGGTCCATGTTGGCGTGCAGGCAGCCGGGCTGCTCAAGCCGGATCTGGCTTTCCCGGGTCGGCTGGAGGAGATTGAGCGGCCGGGCAGGCGGGGTGAAGAACCGGAACGCGTCGTAGTGCCCGCACCGCACTCCGCGCTCCTCGACGACCTCGGCGGTGCGCTCCGGCGCCAGCCGCAGCGGCCAGGCGTTGTGTCGCAACTCCTGCTGTGATTGCCGGTACACCATCGCCCACTCGTGCATGCCGAAGCAGCCGAAGCTGCCCGGGCGGCCGGCCGTGGCGACCAGCAGGTCCCGGATCCAGCGGATGGAGTCGGCGCGGCGCCTGATCTCGGCCGCCTCGATCGGCGGCACATCCTCAAGCTCCACACCGAGTCCGGCGTGCCAGCGGCGCAGCTGAGCCGGACGGTACGAGTAGTAGGTGAACAGGAAGTCCCGGACGGGATGCTTGAGTCCCCTGCGCCGCCGCTCAAGGTGGTCGCCGAGCAGCGCGTCGACCCTCGCCTCGTGCGAGTTTCGCCGCGCCTCCCATTCGGGACGGCTCAAAAACATCGCTCAAGGTTAGACCTAAACATTTTTGGGGGTACCCTTTGAAGTCGTCTCTTTTCGGGGGGAGAGAGTTATGAAGCGACTCATCGTCGTCTCGGTCTGCTCGGCAGCGTTGCTGGCCGGGCAGGGCGTCGCGGCTCAGGCCGCGCAACCGACACCGACACCGGTCACACAGACCGGGGCAGTGTGCGACAAATCCGGGGCAACGGTGGTCAAGGGGCTTACGGCCTTCACCGACGAGCTGGACAAGGCGGGCGCGGCAGCGACGTCTGGCGATCTCGCCAACGCGGACAAGTCAGTGAAACAGTCCGGGACTCTGCTGATCCAGCTGTCCGGCGACCTTCGCAATGACGTCAAAGACGCCCAGAACGCCGAGCTGAAGAAGGCGGTCGAGGATGTTGCCAAGGAGATGGAGATCCAGGGCGGCAACCTGCACGGCAACGGGCTGGCGTCGCTGCTGAGTTACAGCAGCAAGAAGATCGAGGACCTCTCGAACAGGGTCGACGAGATCTGCACCAAGCAAGCCGAATAAATTGTTCCGGTGCGGATAGCTCGTTTTGTACATCCAGGTGGCATGTCCTTCGGTGTGGTCGAAGGGGAGACCGTGGTGGCCATAGAAGGCCACCCCTTCGGGGAGATCAAACCCACCGCTGAGCGGTGGGCGGTGGCCGACGTCCGGCTGCTCTCCCCGATCCTTCCCAGCAAGGTGGTGTGCGTCGGGCGGAACTACGCCGAGCACGCCGCTGAGCACGGCTCTGAGGTACCGAAGGAGCCGCTCCTGTTCCTGAAGCCCTCGACGTCGGTTATCGGCCCTCACGACGCCATCAGGCTGCCTACGCAGTCGAAGCAGGTCGAGCATGAGGCCGAGCTGGCCGTGGTGATCGGCGCCAGCGGCGCCCGCCGCGTCGACCGTGCCGCGGCGCGGGCGACCATTTTCGGGTACACCTGCGCCAACGACGTCACAGCCCGCGATCTGCAACGCTCGGACGGGCAGTGGACCCGGGCCAAGGGTTTCGACTCGTTCTGCCCGCTGGGGCCGTGGATCGACACCGAGGCGGACGTCAGCGACGTCGAGCTGAGGTGCGAGGTCAACGAGGAGGTCAGGCAGCTTGGCCGGACCAAGGACATGGTCTTCGACGTACCCACCCTGATCTCGTATGTGTCGCACATCATGACGCTGCTGCCCGGTGACGTGATCCTGACCGGCACCCCGGCCGGGGTTTCCCCGCTGAACAGCGGCGACACCGTAACCGTGCGGATCGAGGGCATCGGTGAGCTGCGCAACCCGGTGCTGACACTCTGACCGGGTAAGGATTTGGAGCGTTGGGGCGCGTCGGGTAGAGTTTGCTCCCGGCACGGCCACCACCGTGCCTTTGGGGTATGGGGTAATTGGCAGCCCAACTGATTCTGGTTCAGTTAGTCTAGGTTCGAGTCCTGGTACCCCAGCGGCCGTAGTGTCGCTGGAACTGTTAGGCTTCAGCAGCTTCGCCAAAGCAAATGATGGATATGTTCTCGGCCCCGTCGTCTAGCGGCCTAGGACGCCGCCCTCTCAAGGCGGTAGCGAGGGTTCGAATCCCTTCGGGGCTACAAGAGGTAAACGAGCAGGTCACCGCCGAATTCGGAGGTGACCTGCATTCGTATCTATCGCTGTTGTGGCCTACGAAGTCAGCGAATCATTATCAGGATCATCGAACACCCCTTGATTCGCTTCTCGAACTCGCTCGGCGCGTGGGTGTAGAGGATGAGCGTGGTTGATGCGCTGTCGTGTCCCATGACCCTCTGGACGATGTGGACGGGCACCCCCGTCGGAGACGAGCCACGTCGCGTAGGAGTGCCGTAGATCGTGGAACCGCAGACCTCCGGGAGCATGCGCCGCAACGTGTCCCACCGCTTCGCGCTCGGTGCGGCTCAAGGCTTGTGCCGGTCGTTGCGGCACCTCGTCAAGCGACGCGTCGGCGGGATTGGGGCAGAGGCGTTACGCAGGATCGGTGACGTTCCATCCTGTGTCCTCGGCTGATCCGCCGCCCAGGTCGACGATGTCGAGCCGCGGTGAGGCTTCCTCGCGTGGTTCGAAGGTGGCCAGGACCGCATCGTGGCGCAGCGCTTCGATAATCGCTTGTCCGCGACCGGGCCAGGACAGCTCAAGGTCACCGGTGTCGGTCACGTCCGCACTGGTCAGGGGCAAGATGGCGAACATCGATTGGTGTGGGTCCTGCCGGAGACGGGCCAGTTCCACGTCTGCAACGAGGTTGGCCAGCAGCGCCCGGCCCGCGTCATTGGTGGTGGTGTAGGCGGCGAGGAAGCCGGAGGCGGGGATGCCTACCTGGTCGTGGTTGCCGCCTTCGCGGATTTCCCTGATGAGTTCGCCTACTGCCAGCGCGGTGTCGACGTTGGCGTAGCCGTGTAGTGCGCTGACATCGAGTACGAGACGGATGCTCACGCCGCCTGCCGGTGGTCAGCGGCCCGCATGGTGGCCTGGGCGTCATCGAGGCGACGGGCGGCCTTGCGCGCCTCGGCTCGTGCGAGCTGGCCGCGTAGGTGTGCGCGCACCTGCTCGCGCCGTTCCTGCGGCACGTCATCGCCTTCAGCGGCGTGCAGGAGCGCCTCCGTGCGCAGCATCTTGTCCTGCGCTCGCACGGCTTCGGTGAAGAACGCCGAGACGTTCTCGACGCCTTCGAGGCGTTGGGCGACGTCGTCCGGGACCGTGATCGTCACGCGCTTCATGCTCATACTGACCAGGCTACGTCGCTCATACTCTTATGGCGAGACCGTTCGCAAGCCAGCACGAACGCATGAAACCGTCTGAGCGTCACGCTGAGCCCAGATCTCGGCTATCCTGGTGTCTTTGTATGGGTCTGTTCATGTTCATGTTCATTCGTCCTCAGTGCCCAGGGGACCTCCGGCGTGCCGAAGGCGCGCCAAGGCGGGGTGAGCCTGCGAAGCAGGCCATTTAGATCTTCCCGCTGGTGGCGGGCAGCGCGCGATGACTCCCAAGACCGTTCGTCTGGGGCCTTTTCCGCACAGCTGCGCGAAGGCCGCTACCCGCTACCTCTCGTCGTTCTGCCTGACCAGATGCCGTTTCGGAGATAGCCGCGGGGGTAGTGGCACCGCTAGCTGCACCAGACGCGCTACCTCTTGCCGAACGTCCTTCAGCCGGAGATCACGTTGCACGTGTCTGCGCATCTGGCGCTCCATGGAGGAGGTGCCACACGAGAAGCGATCCGGCAATCGTTATCGCGCGAACCGCGTTGGGGCGGCTGAACTGGGACGGCCTGGCATGATGGACGACTGTGTTTCGACCGTATTCATCGACGGATGTTTTCTGGATGTAGGCAGCAACTGCGGGCGCAAACGCGGCAGAAGGCTTCCTTCTCGTCCTTGCTCGATTCATTGCGCTTATCATCTGGGTCGGTCTCGGCCATGAACTGATGATGTCAGCTCGTGGCTGCTACTTACGAAACGCCCCTTCGACGCATGGTCGCGTCCGTCCCGCCGCCTGTCTGGCAGTCAGCAGATCGTCGGCGGGACCGCCAACCATCGCTGATGGAGAAGGACACTGGTTGTTTATCGAGGCTGCGTCAGACAGGGCTGTTTGTGCTGGTTGAGAGCCTTCGAAAGCCGCGTTCCCCCCACGGGAGGGGAGCCATGAGCCAGACCGCCTTTTCGCAAGAGACCTATCTGCCGGGTGCGGCCGGGCCGGTGACGCGGGTCCGCGATTTCCTGGTCAGCCATAACGCCCCGCGCTACTTCCTGGAGGACCAGTCACGGCGCGATCGGGTGGAGCTTCCGCCAGAAATCTACCGTGCCCTCCGGTTGGTGGTCGATGCCCTGCGGCAAGGCTTGGCGGTGACCGTCGCGCCGACAGGCCAGACACTGACCACGCAGCAGGCGGCGGACCTGCTCGGGGTGAGCCGGCCGACGGTGATCAAACTGTTGGCCGGGAAGAAGATCCCCTACGAGCGGGCGGGCAGCCACCGCCGCATCATGCTTCGCGACCTTCTCGCGTACCGGGAGCAGCGCCGCGCCGAGCAATATGCGGCGCTGGAAGCCGCCGCTAAAAAAGGCACGGCGAACGGTTGCCGAGGGACGGCGGAAGCGGCGTCCTTCCTGAAAGGACGCTCGGGTGTTCAACGCCCTTCTGGACACCTGTGTCCTGTGGCCGAATCTTGAGCGCGACTTCCTTGTTTCCCTTGCTGTCGAGGGCACGATGCCCTGGCACGGACCGGGATCCAGATACTGCAACCGCACGAGTTCGCTGAGAACACGGTATCCGCTGATCCGCTCCGTCGCGCTGTAGCGTCAGACCACCGCTGTGCCAGACCGGAGCCGGGTTAAAGGCCGGAAAGGCGTTGGCCGGCACGGACGACGGCCATGGCGTGACGGTCTCCGGGGCGGCGGCCCAGGCGCTCTATCGGGCCGGAAACGCTTATGGCGGCGATGACCCGCCCGGTGCGGTCGCGGATGGGGGCGCTGACGGAGGCGACGCCCGGTTCGCGCTCGGCCACCGACTGGGCCCAGCCGCGGCGCCGGACTTCGGCAAGAGTGCGACCGGTGAACCGGCAGCGCGGCAGTAGAGGCATCACGGCTTCGGGCGGCTCCCACGCCAGCAGGATCTGCGCTGCTGAGCCCGCCGTCATCGGGAGTATCGCACCTACTGGGACGGTGTCGCGAAGACCACTTGCCCTTTCTGCCGCCGCGACACACACGCGTTCGTCGGCCCGCCTCAAGTAGAGCTGGGCGCTCTCGCCGGTGGCGTCGCGCAGGGCCGAGAGCAGCGGTTCGGCCGCTGTCAACAGGACATCGGGCGCAGCGTTGGCCAATTCTCCAAGCCTGGGGCCGGGACGCCAGCGTCCTTGCGTGTCCCGCACCAGGATCCGGTGTATTTCCAGGGCTTGCGCCAGCCGGTGCGCCGTTGCCCGGGGCAGCTTTGTGCGCTCGACGAGTTCGGCCAGGCTTGCGCCGTCGACACACGCGCCAAGGATCAAGACCGCCTTGTCAAGCACGCCAACGCCAGACATACTGTGTCCCACGCACCGAAACATACCTCCCAAAAAGTGGGATGTCCAGATGGTGGGAGACACCAGGGAGACTCCAGTGAGCAGGACTCTTGCCCAGAAGGTCTGGGAACAACACGTCGTACACAGGGCCAGCGGGGAGCCGGACCTCCTCTATATCGACCTTCACCTGTTGCATGAAGTGACCAGCCCTCAGGCTTTCGACGGGCTCAGAATGGCCGGGCGCAAGGTGAGACGGCCCGATCTGACCATCGCGACCGAGGACCACAACACGCCGACCGACAACCTTTTGACCATCAGCGATCCCACATCGCGGACCCAGATCGAGACGCTCCGCAAGAACTGTGCCGAGTTTGGCATCAGGTTGCACCCGCTGGGCGACCCGGAGCAGGGTGTCGTCCACGTCATGGGACCGCAGCAGGGGCTGACCCAGCCGGGCATGACCATCGTTTGCGGCGACTCGCACACCTCCACCCACGGTGCCTTTGGCGCGTTGGCTTTCGGCATCGGCACCTCGGAGGTCGAGCACGTCCTGGCGACCCAGACGCTGCAGCAGACCACGCCGAAACAGCTTGCGGTCAACGTCACCGGCGAGCTGCCGCCCGGGGTCACCGCCAAGGACCTGATTCTGGCGCTCATTTCCAAGGTGGGGACCGGCGGCGGCCGCGGCCACGTCGTGGAGTACCGCGGACCGGCGATCGAGAAACTGAGCATGGAGGGGCGGATGACCGTCTCCAACATGTCCATCGAATGGGGCGCCAAGGCCGGTCTCATCGCACCGGACGACACCACCTATGCCTGGCTTGAGGGTCGCACGTTCGCGCCCGCGGGCAAGGCGTGGGAAGCTGCGCTGGACGCCTGGCGAAGCCTGCCAACGGACCCCGGCGCGGTTTTCGACACCGAGGTGGAACTCGACGCGAGCACGTTGGCTCCGTTTGTCACGTGGGGCACCAACCCGGGTCAGGGCGTGCCGTTGAGCGCCAGCGTTCCCGACCCGGAGTCGTTCGCCACCGAGGCGGAGCGGGCCGCGGCCCGCCGCGCAGTGGAGTACATGGCCCTCAAACCGGGGACACCGCTACGCGAGGTCGCCGTGGACGTCGTCTTCGTCGGCTCCTGCACCAATGGGCGGCTGGAGGATCTGCGCCTGGCCGCGAACGTCATCCGGGGCCGCAAGGTCGCGGACGGCGTGCGGATGATGATTGTGCCGGGTTCGGCGGCCGTCCGTGCGCAGGCCGAAGCCGAAGGGCTGCACGAGATCTTCACCGCGGCCGGGGCGGAGTGGCGGTTCGCCGGGTGTTCGATGTGCCTTGGCATGAACCCCGACACGCTCAAGCCGGGCGAGCGGTGCGCCTCGACGTCCA
Source organism: Candidatus Limnocylindrales bacterium (assembly GCA_036377915.1). Taxonomy (GTDB): domain Bacteria; phylum Actinomycetota; class Actinomycetes; order Mycobacteriales; family Micromonosporaceae; genus Allorhizocola. The sequence continues at coordinate 15,883 of DASUXL010000159.1, read as the reverse complement.
ACCGCAACTTCGAAGGGCGGCAGGGCAAGGGCGGGCGCACGCATCTCGTCTCGCCCGCCGTAGCCGCGGCAACAGCCGTCGTCGGTCGCCTTGCCGCTCCGGCCGACCTGTGAGGGGTACCCACTGATGGAAAAATTCATTACTCACATTGGAACAGCTGTGCCATTGCGGCGCTCCAACGTGGACACCGACCAGATAATTCCGGCGGTGTACCTCAAGCGTGTGACCAAGACCGGGTTCGAGGACGGCCTTTTCTCCGCCTGGCGCGAGGATCCCGGGTTTGTGCTCAACAACCCGGCCTACGCCGGGGCCAGCGTTCTCATCGCCGGCCCGGAGTTCGGCACCGGCTCGTCGCGGGAGCACGCCGTGTGGGCGTTGATGGACTACGGCTTCCGCGTGGTCATCTCGCCGCGCTACGGCGACATCTTCCGGGGAAACTCGCTCAAACAAGGTTTGCTGACCGTCGAGCTGCCCCAGGAGGCGGTCGACGCGTTGTGGGACACGGTCGAGCAGAGTCCGACCACGACGGTCGAAGTGGACCTGGAGGCCCTCCAAGTCCGTGCGGCGGGCCGCTCCTGGCCGTTCGCGCTGGACGATTTCAGCAGGTGGCGCCTGTTGGAAGGGCTTGATGACATAGGACTGACCCTGCGCCACGAGGATGCCGTCGCAGCCTTTGAGGCGCAACGACCTTCGTATGGTGTGGTTGTGTCCTAAAGGATCGGATAACCTCCTTCGGTCGCGTCTCTTTGAGGCGCGACCGTCGTTATTTCTGCGACACAACGATGCGTTTGGCGCATCCTATTGGCATGTTGAGGTTTTAGAGCCTACTGTGCGGAAACAGAGTGGCTGGTAAGGGTCCTGAGGGACATAACCGGAGGAAAAAATGAACAAGAGCGAACTCATCGATGCAATCGCGTCGCACCCAGGCGTGACGGACAAGAAGACGGCGACGGCGGTTCTCGAGGCCACGCTGTCCGAGATTCAGGGCGCGGTCACCAAGGGAGAGAAGGTCTCGCTGACCGGCTTCGGCGTCTTCGAGCGGCGCGCACGCGCTGCCCGGATGGCCCGTAACCCCCGCACGGGCGAAGCCGTCAAGGTGAAGAAGACGACGGTCCCGGCCTTCCGTCCGGGCGCCGGTTTCAAGGAGACCGTCGCCACCGGCAAGGCTCCGACGTCGGCGGCGAAGAAGACGACCGCCAAGAAGACGGCGACCGCCAAGGCCACCGCCAAGAAGGCGGCTCCGGCCAAGAAGGCAGCGACAAAGACCGCCGCCACCGCGAAGAAGACCGCGGCGAAGGCGCCGGCTAAGAAGGCCGCGAAGAAGACCACCGCCGCCACCAAGGCGACGGCGGCTCGCAAGACCGCGACCAAGGCCGTGGCCAAGAAGGCTCCGGCCCGCAAGGCCCCCGCGAAGAAGGCTGCCAAGCGCTGACCTCGCAAACGGTTACCACAGTCCCGCCGACGGCTAGTCGGCGGGACTTTTTAGTGCCCTTGCTATCTGGGCGGGGCTCGGCGCGGCGGGCAGGGACCGCCGTTTGGGGCAGCTGAACGCCTGAAGCAGGTACTCCACCAGCCGTTTCCACGCGCGCGGTGCTACTTCGCCGGTGCCGCGCAGCACGCCGGCGTTGGCCATCAGCAGGATCGGGAGGTCCTCGGGCGCGTAGTCGTCTCGCAGCGCGCCGGATTCCTTGGCGCGCCGTACCAACTCCAGGTACCCATCGAAGACGGCCATACTCCTGTCGTCGCCGTCGGGTGTGCCGGGGCATGGGGAGATGAGGACGTCGGCCATGCCGAGGTGGCGGGCCTGTATCTCGGTGACGGCGCGGACGAAGGAGCTGAACCCTTGCCACGGGTCGGGGTTTTCGAGCGCGCGGCGCAGGGCCCGCTCGTACGACTCGATGTGTTTGAGGGCGACGGCGGCTAGCAACTCGTCGCGGGTGGCGAAGCGGCGGTAAAGAGTCGCAATCCCGACACCGGCTTCGGCCGCGATCTCCTCCAGGGGGACGGCCGGTCCGCGCTCGCCGAAAACCTTGTAGGCGGCGTCGACGATGAGTCCCCGGTTGCGTGCGGCATCGGCCCTCATCATGATCCGAGGGTAGCATAAGTGGACGACCGCCTCCGGTTACTGCTAGCGTAAGCGGAGATCGCCTTCCGCTTACACCCCCGGAGACCCCATGAACACCGCCCTTTGGATCGCTCAAATCATGCTGGCAGTCGCGTTCGCCGGCGCCGGCGTCATGAAGCTCACACAGCCCAAGGAGAAGCTCCAGCCGAGGATGGCCTACGTCGAGGACTTCTCGGCCGGCACCATCAAGCTCATCGGCGCCGCCGAGCTGGCCGGCGCGATCGGTGTCATCCTGCCGTGGGCGCTCGGCATCGCCGAGATCCTCACCCCGGTTGCCGCAACCGGTCTGGTGATCGTGATGGCCGCCGCCATCGTCGTCCACTTGCGCCGCAAGGAGCCCCAGGCCCTGCCGATCAACATCGTGCTGGGCGGCCTCGCGCTCTTCGTTGCCCTGGGACGGTTCTAGCTTGGGCTCTCGCCCCTAGGACGGTTCCAGCTTGGCCCAGACGGACGGGAACGCGGCCCGTATCTCGCGGATACGGGCCCGCTCACGCTCGAAAAGCCGCCCCGCAGTCACCGCGACAGCCGGGTCGCCGCCGAACTCCAGCCACGTCTGTGCCGCCACGGCGGCATCCTGATGCTCGCCCAGCAGTTCCTGTACGGCCGCCAGCCGCTTGGCCCGGCCCTTGTGGCCAAGGGCATCGGCGGCATACCTTGCCCGCTTGGCCAGGATGCGAACCCGGTGCCAAGCCTCGTCGGGGCCATCCGCGGTGAGGGCTGAGGCTTTCGCTTCCAGCTTTTTATCCGGGGGTACCCCGAAAGCCTCGCCCGCAAAAGGCTGCTCCCGTGTGGCCGCCGTAAGCGCCTCCACCAGCGCGACGTAACGCTCGGTGCGCATGCCGTCGTCCAACGCCTTCAGCGCCAAGGCGTGCCGCTCGGCGAGCCGGCCGTCGATCGCGGCGACCGCGGCCGGGTCCACCGGAGCCAGGGAATCCGCGGCCGCCGTCGCCTGAAGCCGCGCCCGCAACACCTCGGCGTCACGCGCCGCGCCCAGCAACCCGGCGATCCACTTCAGTTCTTCGCGCAGCGAACCGGTCCACTCCGGATCGAGCATCTCCGAGAACGTCCGCAGATCCGAGCGCAGGCGGCGGCAGCCGACCCGCATCTGGTGCACCGGTGTGTCCCCGTCGGGCAGCGGGTCGCCCAGGCGCACAAGCGGGTCGTGCCACAGGATGCGCTGCGCGCCGCGGCGGATCGCCTGCCGCACCACCTCCTGCCCGGTGCCGCGCTGCTTGCCCTCGGCCGGGGCGACCAGATCCGGCGGCCGCAACGCCCGATCACCGAGCACCCGGGCCAGTTTCGACGGCCACGGGCTCGGCTCGGCACCCGCCCGCCGCATCGCCTTTTCCAAAGTGGACAGGCTCCGGCGAGCGGCGGCGCCCTCGCCGACAAGTTCCAGCTCGATCTCGCGAAAGGCCATCCGGCCCGAGAGCACCCGATCGTCGGCCACCTCCACCCCGCCCGCCAGGAAAACCCGCCGGTCGCTGCGCAACACCGCCACCCGCCGCAGCGGCGCGCCCCGGGTCAGCGACGCCACGAGCCAGACGAAGTCGGCCGGCGGCCGCGTCTTCAGGCCCGCCGACGAGATCTCGTGACGCACACCCGGTACCCCCGAAGGAAGTTTGACCGTCCAAGGAAGCTCGTCACCGACCCGGTGCCGCAGCGTGGCACCGGATCGGGCCAGCCGCAGGTCCGCGGTGTCGTAGTAGGTGGCGGTGAGCTTCTTGTGCCCCTTGGCGGTCAACCCGTCGACGTCCGGGAGGACAAAGTCCTCATCGACATCGAACTTCAGCTCTTCCTCCAGCATCTGACTATTATGCTTGCGCGTGCAAAGCAACGCGCGGGCAGCGCCGCCCGGAGCCGACGAGTGTGCCTGATCGTTTCGCAAACGAAGAGCGTGTTTGCCAAACGATCAGATCCCACACGCCGGCGCGGCGCTGCCTAACTTGCACCCACTCTTCGCAGAAGCGTCTGCTGCAGATCGGTGAGCGGGTGCTCGTCGGTGGAGACCCGGCGCACCCAGGCACCGTCGGCGCCGAGGTCGAACGCTTCGCGCTCGTCGGACATCGCCTCGCTGATGACCCGGTCGAGTTCCTGGCGCGCCGCCGGGTCGATCACCTGGATCATCGCTTCGACGCGGGCGTCGAGGTTGCGGTGCATCAGGTCGGCGGAGCCGATCCAGAATTCGCTGTCGCCGTTGTTGCCGAACCGGAAGACGCGCGAGTGCTCAAGGAATCGCCCGAGGATCGAGCGGACCCGGATGTTCTCCGACAGGCCGGGCACGCCCGGCTTGAGCGTGCACATGCCGCGGATGATGAGGTCGATGCGCACGCCCGCTTGCGACGCCAGGTACAGCGCCTCGACGACCTCCTCGTCGACGAGCGAGTTGGCCTTGAGCTGGATCAGCGCGGGCGCGCCGGATCGGGCGTGCTCCACCTCGCGCTCGATGCGTTCCAGGATGCCGCTGCGGATGCCGTGCGGGGCAACGAGAAGGCGGCGGTAGGCGGTCTGGCGGCTGTAACCGGTCAAGGTGTTGAACAGATCGGTCAGGTCCGCGCCCACCTCCGGGTCGGCGGTGAGCATGCCGAAATCCTCGTAGAGCCGGGCGGTCTTGGGATGGTAGTTGCCGGTGCCGATGTGGCAGTACCGCCGGATGTGCCCGGACTCCTCGCGCACCACGAGCGCGGTCTTGCAGTGGGTCTTGAGGCCGATCATGCCGTAGACGACGTGGCATCCGGAGCGCTCGAGTTTGCGCGCCCACCCGATGTTCGCCTCCTCGTCGAAGCGCGCCTTGACCTCGACCAGCACCACCACCTGCTTGCCCGCCTCGGCCGCGGCGACAAGGGCGTCGACGATGGGGGAGTCACCCGATGTCCGGTAGAGGGTTTGCTTTATCGCCAGTACATAGGGGTCGGCGGCGGCCTGCTCGATGAAGCGTTGCACGCTCGTGGAGAAGGAATGGTACGGGTGGTGGACCAGGATGTCGCCGTCGCGCAGGATGTTGAAGACACTGCGCGTCTTCTCGCCGTCCAGCAGCCGCGGGTGGGTGGCCGGCACGAAGCCGGGGTCCTTCAGCTCCGGCCGGTCCACCTCGTAGATCTGCCAAAGCCCGGACAGGTCAAGCAGTCCCGGTACCCGCTTCACGTCGTGCTGGTCGACCTCAAGCTCCTCCACCAGTGTCTGGAGTACGAAGTCTGAGATGGTAGAGGCGACCTCCAGCCGCACCGGCGGCCCGAAGCGGCGCCGGGCAAGCTCCCGCTCCATCGCCTCGATCAGATCCTCGTCGCGGTCCTCCTCGATCTCCAGGTCGGCGGTGCGGGTCACCCGGAACAGGTGGTGCTCCACCACGAGCATGCCGGAGAAGAGCTGGCCGAGCTGGTTGGCCATCAGCTCCTCGATGGGCAGGAACCGCACCGTCTTGTTGTCCTGCGAGATGGTGACGAAGCGGGGCACGTTGTTGGGGACCTTGACCCGGGCGAAGAGCTCCTGGCCCGTCTCAGGGTCGCGCACCACGGCCGCGAGGTTGAGCGACAGGCCGGAGATGTACGGGAAAGGGTGCGCCGGATCGCCCACGGCCAGCGGCGTGAGCACCGGGAAGATGCGGTCGCGGAAGTAGGTGCGCATCCGCTCGTGCTCCGACCTGTCCAGATCGGACCAAGACAGGATCTTGATGCCGGTCGCGTCCATCATTGGCCGGATCACCTCGGTGAACAGCTCGGCGTGCCGGCCCATCAGCTCGGCGGTCCGCCCGGCGACAAGCTCAAGCTGAGCCCGCGGCGGCAGCTGGTCGGCGCCGCGCGCCGGCAGGCCGGTCTGGAGCCGGCGGTGCAGCCCGGCCACCCGGACCATGAAGAACTCGTCGAGGTTGCCGGCGAAGATGGCAAGGAACTTCATCCGCTCCAGCAGCGGTATGCGCCCATCCTCGGCCAGGGCAAGCACCCGGGCGTTGAAGTCGAGCCAGGACAGCTCTCGGTTGAAGTAACGGTCAGTGACTTGCTGCGCCCCGGCGATGCTCACCTGCTTATTTTGACCTCACGATGGTGAACGGAAGAAGAACTCCTACAAGGTCACGAGGGATATCTTCTCCACGCTGCCGTCGAGGCCCTGCTCCACCCGAAGCCGCTGGCCCAGGCGGAGCAGCCGCAGCCCGGACAGGTCGAACGCCTCGGTGCCGAACTTGATCGGGGTGCCGTCGTCGAGCAGCAGCTCGCCGCTGCGCGTGTCCGGGTCGAACGCGGATACCGTGCCCTGCATAGGCTCAAGATAGCGCCAGCCGAGCCGGATCGCCTCCTTCAGATCGACGCCGGTGTCGACGTCGCGGCGAAGCGTCGGCCACGCGCCGGTCAGGCGGCGCGCGCCGGAACGCTCGTGGCCGGCCGCGGAGTCCGGGCCGAACAGCGGATTGAGCTCGCCTTCGGGGGCGGCGAGCAGGACTGTCCCGGTACCCTCGAAATCTGGAACGAAACAACGAGTGCCGGCGAGCGCAAGGGCTTCGGTCAGCTCGTCTGCCCGCAGGGCGGGCAGGTCGGCCGGCATCGCCGCGACCGGGCCGTCGATGCTCGCGGCCGCGTTCGCCAGGGCCGGGTTGAGCTGCTGGAACGGATCGGGCAGCGACTCGAATCCGGCGAGCGGGAAGCCGACGACGATGATCCGCCCCACGGCCGGGCTCGCGGCGGCGGCTTCCAGGGTGGAGCGGGCGATGGCGAGGACGAGTTCCTCGTGGAAGGAAGAAACGCCCCGAAGGCGGCTTTTGGCGACCGAAGGAGGCTTGAAGGGCACGAGGATGGTCCAGACCACCCCGGAATTGTGCCGCATGCTCCCATGATGGACCTGTGGCATGATGCTCGCTGACACAAGTGGAGGTCACGTGGCTCGCCGGAGGCTCGGGTTTTGGCGACGGTTTGCCGTTTGTGTGGTCAAACCGACCACATACGTCTTTACCAAGGTCGACTGGCGTGGCTGGGAGCACATTCCCAAGGACGGCCCGGTGATCGTGGCCGTCAACCACATGTCGCACGCCGACCCGTTCGTCGTGGCCCGCTATGTCTACGATGCCGGTCGCTGGCCGCAGTTCCTGGCGAAAGAGAGCCTGTTCAAGCTGCCCGTCGCCGGCAAGCTTCTTTACTGGGTCCGGCAGATCCCGGTGCGGCGCGGCACCATCGACGCCAGCAAGGCGCTTGACGCCGCGGTCGAGGCGGCACGAAAGGGCGGCACCGTCGTCATCTACCCCGAGGGCACCACCACCAAGGAGCCCGGCCTGTGGCCGATGAGGGGCAAGACCGGCGCCGCCCGCCTCGCGCTGCTGACCGGCGCGCCCGTGGTGCCCGTCGCGATGTGGGGCCCGGAAAAGATCTTCGACCCGCGTACCAAGAAGCTGCGGCTGCGGCTGCGCACCCCGGTGTCCGTCTGGGCGGGTCCCCCGGTCGACCTGGCAAAATGGTCCGGTGCCGAGCCGACAACGCCCGTGCTCAACGAGATGACCGAGACAATCATGCTGCGCATCCGTGATCTGGTCGGCGAGATCCGGGGCGAGAGCCCGCCGCCGCTGTGGACGCCGGCTGCCGCCCGGAAGGAGTCCAGTCTATGAAAACGGCTGTTCTGGGTGCGGGGTCTTGGGGGACGGCCTTCGCCAAAATCCTCGGTGACGCCGGAAACGACGTCCGGCTCTGGGCGCGGCGGCGTGAGATCGCCGACGCGATCAATCAGAAGCGAAAAAATCCGGAATATTTGACGGGTACGGAGCTGAGTCCGCACGTGGTCGCGACGGCCGATCCCGCCGAGGCCCTGGCCGGAGCCGACGTGGTCGTGCTGGCGGTGCCGTCGCAGACATTGCGGGCAAACCTCGCCGACTGGAAGCCGTACCTGGAGCCCGACTCGACACTTGTCTCCCTGATGAAGGGGATAGAGCTGGGCACGACGCTGCGCATGAGCCAGGTTGTGGTGCAGACCACCGGGATCGATCAGGAGCGGGTCGCCGTGGTCAGCGGGCCCAACCTTGCTTTCGAGATCGCCGTCGAGCAGCCCGCCGCGACCGTCGTGGCGTGCACCGACATCCAGCGAGCCACCCGCGTGCAGCACGCCGTCACCACACCGTATTTCCGGCCTTATACCAACGTCGATGTTGTCGGCTGTGAGCTTGGCGGGGCGGTCAAGAACGTGATCGCCCTGGCGTTCGGCATCGCCCACGCGATGGGCCTTGGCGACAACACCAAGGCGATGCTCATCACGCGCGGCCTCGCCGAGACCGCCCGGCTGGGCATGGCGCTAGGCGCCGACCCGATGACCTTCGCCGGGCTGGCGGGCCTGGGCGACCTGGTGGGCACGTGCATGTCGCCGGGCTCGCGCAACCGCATCTTCGGTGAGGCGCTGGGCCGCGGCTGCACGCTGGAGGAGGCGCAGCGGGTCACCCGGTTCACCGCCGAAGGGGTCAAGAGCTGCCTGGCGATCCGGGATCTGGCGCGGGCCCACGGGGTCGACATGCCCATCACCGAACAGGTCGAGCGGGTCTGTCACGAGGGCATGGATCCCCGTCTAGCTGTGAAAACTCTCATGTCCCGTGCTACAAAGGCTGAATGACCTTCGCCGACAGCACACGTTGTGTCCACAGTGGAATGCCGGCTCCCGCTGTCGGTGAGCCGCTGTCGCCCGGTCCCGCCCTGACGTCCATCTATCACCTGCGGCCGGAGGGGTATCAGCAAGGCGATTACGGGTACGGCCGCCCGGAGAACCCGACCCGCGAGATCCTGGAGAGCGCCCTCGGCCAGCTGGAGGGTGGCACCTGCCTTGCCTTCGCCAGCGGGCAGGCCGCGGTGACGGCGCTGTTCATGTCGGTGCTGCGCCCCGGTGACACCGTCGTCATCCCCTCCGACGGCTACTACAACGCACGTGTCTTCGGCGCCACCGTGCTGTCCGAATTGGACATCAACGTGCTTGAGGCGCCGACCTCGGGGCCCTATCCCTCCTTCGCCGGGGTCCGCCTGGTACTGCTGGAGTCCCCGTCCAACCCGGGACTGGACCTGGTGGACATCTCCGCCGTGGCGACCGCCGCCCACGCCGAGGGAGCCCTTGTCGCCGTTGACAACACGACCGCGACCCCGCTGGGGCAGACGCCGCTCTCGCTCGGGGCGGACATCGTCGTCGCCTCAGGCACCAAGGCGATCTCCGGGCACTCGGATCTGCTGCTCGGGTACCTCGCCGCCCGCGAACAGTCGCTATTGGACAGTGTGGAGGGGTGGCGCAAGCTCGCCGGCGGTATCCCAGGCGCCTTCGAGTGCTGGCTTGCCCGCCGCTCGCTGTCGACGCTCGCCCTGCGCCTGCGGCAGCAGTCGGCGAACGCGGCCGCGCTCGTGCCGCTGCTGCGCTCGCATCCGCTCGTGTCCGGCGTCCGCTGGCCCGGCGACTCGCCTTTCGCCTCGCAGCTGCGCATTACGCCGGGCCTTGTCTCCTTCGAGCTTCCCTCCGCCACGCACGTTGCCGCCTTCTTCAACGCCTCGACGCTTGTCGCCGCCGCGACCAGTTTCGGCGGCGTCCACACTACGGCCGACCGCCGCCTTCAGTGGGGCGACCCGGTTTCGGCCGGTTTCGTGCGGCTGTCGTGCGGTATCGAGGACACCAGCGACCTGCTGACCGACATCGAAACCGCCCTCGCCGCCGCCGCTCTTTAACTTTGCGCGTGCTAAAGCAACGCGCGGGCATTGCCGCCTCTGGAGCCGGCGATCGTGCCTGATCATTCGGCAAACGGAGGAGCGTGTTTGCCAAATGATCGGATCCCGAACGCCGGCGGCGGCAATGCAAGCTTTGCGCGGGGGTGATGTCGGCAAGATCGACAGATTGACATCATGGAAACGCTCCCGCAATAATGCGCTAGCCGATGGAAGCGCTCCCAAGGGTGGGTGGCCATGTTAGCCAAGATCTCCACGTTGCTTGTCCTGTCCGGACTCCTGGTGGCGCCCGTGCCCGCGGCCGCCGCGAACGAGTTGATCATCAATGGCACCTTTGACAACGGGAGCGCGCCGTGGTGGAGCACCCACCCGGTGGACACGAGCAGCCAGCAGCTGTGCCTCGACGTACCGGGCGGGACGGCAAACCCGTGGGACGTCATCTTCGGCCAGGACAACGTCCCGCTCGTGGCGGGCGAGTCCTATGAGATGAAGTTCGACAGCGCGGCCACCTTCGGCAAGGCTCTGGTGCAGCTGCCGATGGATCCGTGGACGCAGTATCTTTCGGTCAACCTCGCCGAGGGCAAGTCCGGCTCGTTCACGATGCCGATCGACCTGCCCAACGCGCAGGTGGTCTTCCAGATCGGCGGGCGCCCGGATCCGTGGCGCTTCTGCGTCGACAACATTTCGCTGCAAGGAGGTGCGGCCCCGCCCGTGTATGTTCCGGACACCGGGCCCAGGGTGCGGGTCAACCAGCACGGCTACCTGACGCGCGGCCCCAAGGAAGCCACCCTCGTGACGACGGCGGAAGCGGCGCTGCCGTGGGAGCTGAAGACCGTCGCGGGCCAGACTGTCGCGAGTGGACAGACCATGCCGCAGGGTGTCGACCCGTCCTCGGCGCAGGCGACGCACGGCATCAAGTTCAACTACCGCACGCCAGGACGGTATGTCCTTGTGGCGGACGGGGAGACGAGCCATCCCTTCAGCATCGGGGATGACCTTTACACGCAGCTTCGGGACGACGCGCTGAAGTTCTACTTCCCGCAACGGTCGGGGATCGCGATCACGCGGCCCGGCTATGAGCGGCCGGCAGGGCACGTGGGAGTGGCGCCGAATACCGGCGACACCAATGTTCCTTGCCAGGCGGGGGTTTGCGACTACACGCTGGATGTGCGCGGGGGATGGTACGACGCGGGCGACCACGGGAAGTACGTCGTCAACGGCGGAATCTCGGTGCACCAGCTCATGTCCGCCTTTGAGCGCAAGCGGTCCGCCTTCTCCGACGGGCAACTGCAGATCCCGGAGAGCGGCAACGGTGTGCCGGACATTCTCGACGAGGCCAAGTGGGAGCTCGACTTCATCCTGAGCATGCAGGTGCCGGCCGGGAAACCGCTGGCGGGCATGGCCCACCACAAGATTCACGACAACAACTGGACCGGGCTGCCGATGATGCCGCACCTGGACCCGATGCTGCGCGAGCTGCACCCGCCGTCGACGGCGGCGACGCTGAACCTCGCGGCCGTTGCGGCGCAAGGTGCCCGGCTGTTCGCGCCGTATGACAGGGCGTATGCGGCGCGAAGCCTGGCCGCGGCGAAGGCCGCGTGGGTGGCGGCAAAGGCCAACCCGGAGCGGTATGCGAGCCCGGCCGACGGCAACGGTGGCGGCGCCTATGACGACGTCAACGCGACCGACGAGTTCTACTGGGCGGCGGCGGAACTGTTCATCACGACCGGCGACCGGGAGTTCCGCGACTTCGTCCTGAACAGCCCGCACCACAGTGGCGATATCTTCACGCCGCGAGGGTTTGACTGGCAATGGGTCGCGCCTCTTGGGCGGCTGCAACTCGCGACGGTACCCAATAATCTGCCGCAGCGTTCGCAGGTGCGAAAGTCAGTCGTTGAGGCTGCCGACCGTTACCTTGCCGCGCAAGGCAACCACGCGTATGGCCTCACTTACACGCCGAACAACGGCGTCTTCGACTGGGGTTCGAACAACCTGGTACTCAACAACCTTGTGGTCGTGGCGACCGCCGCCGACCTGACCGGCGACGAGCGCTTCACCCAGGGTGTGGCCCGCGGCATGGACTACATCCTGGGCCGCAACGCTTTGAACATCTCCTACGTCACCGGCTACGGCACGGTGTCCTCGCAGAACCAGCACAGCAGGTGGTACGCCCACCAGCTCAACCCGGACCTTCCGCATCCTCCACCAGGGGCGCTCGCCGGCGGACCCAACTCTTCGATCCAGGATCCGCTGGCGCAGCGGAAGCTTGCCGGTTGCGTGGGCCAGTTCTGCTACATCGACGACATCGAGTCGTGGTCGACAAACGAGCTGACGATCAACTGGAACTCGCCGCTTTCGTGGGTGACGTCGTTCCTTGCCAAGCCGGCGGTCAAGGGTGACTGCCGGGTGACCTACAACCGGCTTGGCCAGTGGCACAGCGGGTTCATCTCGCAGGTGACCATCACCAACGAGGGTAAGGAGGAGATCGACGGATGGCGGCTTCAGTGGTCGTTCCTAAGTGGACAGACCGGTGGCACGTCCTGGGGCGCATCGCTCAACCAGTCCGGCGCGATGGTCACCGCGACCGCGTCGCACTGGACCGAGCGGATCAGGCCCGGCAGGTCGGTTACGTTCGGGTTCCTCGGGGGGCCGGGCTCAGGACCCAACCCCGACCCTGAGGTCTTCCTGTTGAACGGCAAGAGTTGCGGATAGGCCGCTAGCCTGCCGCGGGTCGTGCCTCCCCGCGAATAACGGCGACGCCGGCTCCTAACCGCGGCTCGCAAGCTCGCCGCCAGACGATAGGGCCTTTATGTGGCGGTAGACGATCCAGAGGGGGATGATTCCGAACACCCCGAAGGAGATGTCGGCCAGCTGCCACCACCACGGTATGCCGCGGATCGGTCCCGCGATCAGTGCCAGCGGGACCACGGCGACACAGCACAGCATCGCCCACTGCACCACCCAGATGTTGCGCACCGGATCGCGGTAGGGGCCGATGAAGGCGAGCCCGATGACGATGTGGGCGAAGGCGAGCCAGTCGGTGCCGTAGAACAGGAACGGGTAGTCGCGGCCGGTCGCTTCAAGCCCGGCACGGACGCGGTCGAGCCATGGGACGGCGAAGCCCGGCACGGGCAGCTCGCTGATCAGGCGGATCTCGGTGAGGAGCGGGAAGGCGGTAACGCCGCTGAGCACCAGACCGATCACGAAGATGATCAGCCAGATCCGGATCCGGCGCAGCTGTTTTAAGGGGTCCACGGCCGCAGGTTAACGCACCCTCCAGTAATGTCGGGCACATGACAGCTGAGCCCGGCCGCAAGATCAGGGTCGCCGTGGTCTTCGGTGGCCGCAGCACCGAGCACTCAGTCTCCGCGGTCAGCGCGGGCAGCGTCCTGGGGGCGCTTGACCCGGCGGAGTTCGATGTCATCCCGGTGGGCATCACGCGCGCGGGCCGGTGGGTGCTGACCTCCGGTGACCCGGCCCAGCTGGCGATCGAGGGCAGCAAGCTTCCCGAGATTACGACAGCGTCGGGTGCCGCGGTGGCGCTGCCCGCCGACCCGACCCACCGCGAGCTGGTCGTGCTCGACCCGGCGGAAGGCGGCTCGGCCCTGGCCGGCGTGGACGTGGTCTTCCCCCTCCTGCACGGCGTCTACGGCGAGGACGGCACCATCCAAGGGCTGCTTGAGATGGCGGGCATCCCGTACGTCGGCGCCAACGTGTTCGCCTCGGCCGCCGCGATGGACAAGGAGTTCACCAAGAAACTCGCCGCCGCCGAAGGCATCCCGATGGGACCGTATGCCGTGCTGCGCGCCGGGCAGGAACTCAGCGAGCAGGACAAGGAGCGCCTGGGCCTGCCGGTCTTCGTCAAGCCGTCGCGCGCCGGGTCGTCGTTCGGGATCTCGAAGGTGCACGACTGGGACGAGCTGGACGCGGCGATCGCGCAGGCGCGCCGGGTCGACCCGAAGGTGCTCGTCGAGGCGGCGATCGTCGGCCGCGAGATCGAATGCGGGGTGCTGGAGGGCGAGGCGGGCGGCGCGCCCGAAGCCTCACTGCTGGCCGAGGTGCGCGTGGTCGGCGGCGGGCACGAGTTCTATGACTTCGAAGCCAAGTACATCGGCGACGACTGCGAGTACGACATCCCCGCCAGCCTTCCCGACCAGGTGACCGCACGGGTCCGCGAGCTGGCAACCCGTACCTTCACCGCGACGTCCATGTTCCCGCGGATGTGGGCGGCGAGTGGCCTCGACTACTCGAAGCTGGTGTCACGCCTGATCCGCACCGCGCTGCGCCGCGGGACCGGCCTTCACTGAGGCCTGCCCTCACTACTGAGACTGAGACTGGGGTTTGCACCCGGAGGGGACGTCGGCGCTGAGGATGGCCTTGAAGACCGGGGCTGAGAAGGCGGCGACCCACTGGCCCGGCGAGTCGTACTCCTGCGGCACCGTGACGACCACGGGTACCTCCCGGTCGACTGTGGTCCACGTGGTGCCGGACGCGTCGGGAATCCAGCACACCCCACTGAGCGGATAGACGACGTCCGTCGGGGCAAAGGCGGGTTTCTTCCCGCCGCACGCGACGGTGATCGCCGGGTCGCCGAAGGCGGCGTTCTGCTCGGGCCCGGCTGTGACCGGGCGGCGCTGCCTGTCCCTTACCTGGCCCGGCAGGTGCGCCAGCAGGGCGCGGCAGACGACGGTCTGCCGCTCGTCGAGCTGGATGGCCAGCATGGTGACCGGGCCGGTGTCCTGGAAATCCGGCTTGAGCACCTGGAACGCGACGAGGCCGGCGAGCACGGCCAGCGGGACAGCGACCAGTGTCGCGACACGGGTCGCCGAGCGCCGCTCTTCGACGTTCACAGGTGGATGATGGGGCATGTCAGGGTGCGGGTGATGTTAGGGATCATCTGGATCTGGGAGAGCACCAGCTTGCCCAGGTCGTCGACGCTGCGCGCCTCAACCATGGCAACCACGTCGTAAGGCCCGGTGACCGCGTCGACCCGCGTCACACCCTCGACGCCACGGATGGCGTCGGCCACGCCAACCGACTGGCCGACGGCCGTTTGAATCAAGATGTAGGCGTGAACCACGCCCATGAAAATACCTCAGCCGATCCGACAGCTGATCCGGAGGACACAGTGAGCGTCGCGCAGGCGGGCGAGTTCGGCCTGATCTCCCGAGTTGTGGCGCGGCTCGGCTCGCCGGGGCCGGCCGTTCTGATCGGCCCGGGGGATGACGCCGCCCTGGTGGCGGCGCCGGACGGGCGGGTTATCGGATCGGTGGACCTGCTCGTCGAGGGGCGCCATTTCCGCCGGGACTGGGCCGAGCCGTTCGACATCGGCCGCCGCGCCGCCGCGGCGAACCTCGCCGACATCGCCGCGATGGGCGGCACCGCCACGGCCCTGCTGGTCGGTCTCGCGGCACCGCCCGAGCTGGACTCGGCCTGGGCCGAGGAGCTTGCCGCGGGCCTCGCCGAGGAGGCGGCGCTGGTCGGGGCGAGCGTCGTCGGCGGCGACACCACCTCCGGCCCGCTCATCATGATTTCGGTCACGGCCCTGGGCGACCTGGACGGCCTGGCGCCCGTGCTGCGCGGCGGCGCGAGTCCGGGCGATGTGGTCGCGCTCGCCGGCCGGGTGGGATATGCGGCTGCTGGGTACACCGTGCTGTCCCGCGGGTTCCGTACGCCGAAGCTGCTCGTGGACGCCTACCGGCGCCCTGAGGTGCCCTACGCGCTCGGTCCTGCGGCGGCCCGGGCCGGCGCCACCTCGATGATCGACGTGTCCGACGGGCTGCTGGCCGACCTTGGCCACATCGCAGCGGCAAGCGGCGTCAACATTGACATTTCAAAAGGCCATTTTGGGGTACCGGAGCAGATGCGCGACGCGGCAAGAGCGCTGGGTGTCGATGCTTATCAGTGGATACTCGCCGGCGGGGACGACCACGCTCTCGCCGCCACTTTCCCGGCCGGTGCGCCGATGCCCCAGGGCTGGCGTCCCATCGGGCAGGTCGCCCAGGGCGAAGGCGTCACCGTGGACGGCAAGCGCTGGATCGGCGCTCCCGGTTGGGAACACTTCCGGGCATAGCGCTAAGTTTTGCGGCGTGGCGAT
>DASUXL010000158.1:0-4926 GCA_036377915.1 Candidatus Limnocylindrales bacterium | reverse complement strand
GAGCCAGATCCACCACGACCCCACCCTGCGCCGACTCCTCGACGAGGCGGGCTTCGACCTCGTCGCCCGGCGGCGGGACCGGCCGCACGCGAGCGTCGAGCGGCTCCTGTTCGTGCTGCTCTCCCACCTCAGCACCGGGGTGCGGGACGCCTTCTTCCGGCGCATCCACTTCCTCAACCGGCTGGTCATCCCGGTCGTCGCCCCGGACGCCTACGAGTACGTCTGCGTCAAGCGCTGAACGGGCGACGAGCCTAGCTCCCCGGGTAGGAGTCGAACCTACGTCGCTAGTCCTGATTCAAAGTCAGGCGGGCCCTACCGGCAGACCAACCGGGGATAGGCCCCCAAGGCTAGGGCCCGCCCGGCGAGGCAGCACCCAGGCCCAGCAGGCCAACCGGGCTGATTGCGTCGCGGCTGGGTCGGCTGGCATACTCACGCGCTGCCCGCAGTTACCGAATCGTGACCTGCGTGGCCCGCCCCCCGCCCCCCGCCAGGAGTTGTCTTCATGCCCACCACCCGACGCGGCTTCCTTGCCGCCACCGGCGCCGCCACGGCAGCCGTCGGTACGACCGGACTCATCTCGGGCCTGAACTCCCCCGCAAGCGCCGCCACCCTGCGCCAGCTGCGCCGTTCCTACGGTGTCGTCGTCCACCCGAGCTGGGCCGAGGATCCCCGCTGGGGCAAGACCGACCGCTGGATGGGACACCTCGCAGATCTGGGCGTGAAGCAGATCCGCGGTCTCGTCGTACCGCACCAGGACGAGTGCCGGCGCACCGCTCGGCTGTGCCGCCGGTACGGCATCAAGTGGTTGATGACGGTCACCACCGACGGGCGCCTCACCCCGCGCGAGACCAGGCAACGGGTGCGCCAGATCGCCGACGACTACGCGGACGTCGTGCTCGGCATCGAGGGCATCAACGAGCCCGACACGCGCAAGGACGGCTGGGCGAAGCGCACGGTCGCGATCCAGCGCGCGATCTGGGAAGCGACCAACAACAGCCGTGCGCTCAAGGGAGTCAAGGTGGTCTCCCCGTCCCTGCATGACGTCGACGAGGACAGGAGCGACGGAGCGGGCTACCGCGCGCTCAAGCGCCAGGGCATCGCCGACCTGTGCGACGTCGTCGGGCTGCACTCCTACCCCAAGGGGAGGCGGATCACCTTCGGTCTCGCCGACCGGCTGAAGCTGGTCGACATCGCCTACCGGGGCAAGCCGGTGTGGGTCACCGAGTTCGGGTGGACCAACTACTCCGGCGGATCAGGCCAGCGCCGGACCTCGGAGGCCAGGGCCGCCGAGCTGGCCGCTCGAGGGATCCCGAAGATCGCCGACCACCCGAGGGTGCAGAAGGCGTTCCGCTACGAGCTGATCGACAACCCCAGCCACGGCAGTGGAAGCCCGGGTGCTCACTACGGCCTGATCCGCACGGACTGGTCGCGCAAGCCCGAGTTCCGCGCGGTGCGGAGGGTCCTCCACGGTCGCTGATCAGCACGACGCGGCGCACAATGTCGGAATGTTAAGGCCCAGCGCTTGAGCCCATCCGCCACCGCGTCCGTCGCGCGCGGTGGATACTCCCGCGGCTATGCAGGAGCGCCGCGCCCGGCGGGGACCAGCGACACCAATCACAGGACAGGGACCAGGAGCCGGCGGCACGTGCGGGTTCGACGGTCAGGACCCACCGTCCGCGGAGGCGCGTGGCCGCACCTCACGGATCAGCCGGGTGACGGACGCTTCGAGCTGGGCCAGGTCCGAGACCGGACCACGGACCACGACATCCACCCCGAGCCCGCCGGAAACACGGAACTCCACCTGCCCCTGGTCGGCGGCTCCGGACGCGTCCGCGTGCTCGGCGCGGTTCAGCCACGCCTCCAGGCGGCCGTAAGTGCGGTTCGAGGCCGTCCCGTTCTCCGCCGCGGTCACCGCCTCCCGGCTCACCCCGGAGCGCTCGGCGAACTCCCGCACGCTCTTGATGCCCAGGCCCATCCGCCGCCGCCTGAGCCCGAGCCCCCGCGCGGACCCACCCAACGTAGCCGCGTCACCCCGCATGACGTCCCCTTATTCCTCGGTCCCGATCCCGGTCCACCCGCATACCCACAAACCATCCGAATCAAACCTACCCCTGGAATGTATCCCAGAAATTTCCACGGATAGGGCGGTTCTGCCTGTTTGTGGCGTGTCTTTGTGGGTACAAGGCCAGCGCCCGCCACCGGGCAGCCCTCCGGCCCGCCGACTCATCCCCCTCAAGGAGCATGGCCATGACCAGCAGCGTCCACCCAGCGCGGCGTCTCTGCTTGCTTCTGGCTGGTTCTGATGGCATAGTCACGCGCTGGCCCGCCGTCGTTACCGATTCGTGACCTATGGGCCCGACCCCCGCCCCCGATCAGGAGTTCTCTTCCATGCCCCTCACCCGACGCGGCTTCCTTGCCGCTACCGGTGCCGCCACCGCGGCCGTCGGTACAACCGGCGTCATCTCGGGCCTGCACTCCCCCGCAACCGCCGCCACCCGGCAACAGCTGGTCGGCGCCTACGGCGTCGTCGTCCATGCGAGCTGGGCCAAGGACCCGATGTACGGCCAGACAGACCGCTGGATGGCGATGCTCGCCGAGCTCGGCGTCAAGCAGATCCGTACTTTGGTGGTGCCGCACCAGGCGCAGTGCCGCCGCACCGCAGAGCTGTGCCGTCGCTACGGCATCAAGTGGCTCATGCCGGTCGTGCCGGCCTGGCGCCTCACCCCAGCGCAGGCCACCGCGCGGGTGAAGCAGGTCGCAGCCGACTACGCCGATGTCTGCATCGGTCTCGAGGGCGTCAACGAGCCCAACAACACCGGGGTCTCGGACTGGGCCTCCCGCGCCGTCGCGATCCAGCGCGCGATCTGGGACGCGCGCAACTCCAGCCCCGACCTCGCGCACGTCAAGGTGCTGTCCCCGGCGCTGCACGACCGCAGGGAGTACGAGACCGGCGGCGCTGGCTACCGCGCGCTCGCCGCCAAGGGCATCGACAAGCTCTGCGACAGAGCCTCCCTGCACTCCTACCCGCGAGGCGGCAACGTCACCACCGGTCTCGCCGACCGGCTGAAGATGGTCGACATCGCCTACAAGGACATGCCGGTGTGGATCAGCGAGACCGGCTGGACCACCTACACCGGCGGATCCGGCCAGAAGGCGACCACGGTCGACACGGCGGCCAAGTACGGCGCAGAGGCCATCTCGACCATCGCCGAGCACCCGAGGGTGCTGAAGGCGTTCCGCTACGAGCTGCTCGACGACCCCGGCACGAGCTCGAACCCGGAGTCCCGCTACGGCCTGATCGGCTCGGACTGGTCACGCAAGCCCGAGTTCTACAGCGTGCGCAGGGTCCTCACCGGCAGCTGAGCCGTGTAGGCGGGAATCCCCCCTCCTGCCCCTCACGGCAGCGCCGCGGCGCCCTCGGTAAACCCGGTGGCGCCGCGGCGCTAACCTCATCGACGTGGACCTTCCCGTGATGCCCCCGGTGCAGCCGATGCTCGCGAAGTCCGTCAAGGGGGTGCCCCGCGACCCGGGCTTCAGCTTCGAGCCGAAATGGGACGGGTTCCGGTGCCTGCTCTTCAAGGACGGCGACGAGGTCGAGCTGACCAGCCGCAACACCAAGCCGCTGACCCGCTACTTCCCGGAGATCGTGGCAGCCGCGCGCGAGCAGCTGCCGGACCGGTGCGTGCTCGACGGCGAGCTGTTCGTGGCCCTGCAGGACGAGCGGGGGTCCCGGCTGGAGTTCGAGGTGCTGCAGGAGCGGATCCACCCGGCCGAGTCGCGGGTCGCCAAGCTGTCCCACGAGACACCGGCCGGCTACGTCGTGTTCGACCTGCTCGCCCTCGGCGACGAGTCGTACGCCGCGCGGCCGCTGTCGGAGCGGCGGGCCGCGCTCGAGGAGGCGCTCACCGGCCTGGACGGGCCCTGCTACCTCACGCGCACCACCACCGACCCGGCCGAGGCCGAGTCGTGGTTCCAGCAGTTCGAGGGGGCCGGGCTCGACGGCGTGGTCGCCAAGCCGCTGACGGCGCCGTACGAGCAGAACGCCCGCACCATGCTGAAGATCAAGCACGAGCGCACCGCCGACGCGGTGCTCGCCGGCTACCGCGAGCACAAGACCTCCACCCGTGAACGGCCGCTGATCGGGAGCCTGCTGCTCGGCCTCTACGACGACGACGGGGGGCTGCAGCACATCGGGGTGAGCGCCTCCTTCACCGAGAAGCGCCGGGCCGAGCTCTTCGAGGAGCTGCAACCCCTGGTGTGCCCGATCGAGGACCACCCGTGGGGTCGGTGGAGCGAGTTCCTCATCGCCAACCCGGGCCGGGTGCCCGGCACCCAGAGCCGCTGGAGCCAGGGCAAGGACCTGTCGTTCACGCCGCTTCGGCCCGAACGGGTGGTGGAGGTGAAGTATGACCACATGGAGGGAAGCCGGTTCCGCCACACGGCGCACTTCAAGCGATGGCGCACCGATCGCGATCCCGAGTCGTGCGGATATGCACAGTTGGAGGAGCCAGTGGGCTACGACCTCGGTAGAGTGTTGTCCGGAGGTACGTCATGAGCGCTGACCTGCCTGAGGCCCCGAGCCCGACCGACGGCCGGACCGGGATTTACCACGTGGTGCTGCTCGTCGAGCGGGCACTGACGAATCTAGACGCGCGCCAGGTGCGCTCCTTGCACGAGGGCATCGACGAGCCTGTCCACTACACCGTGCTGCTCCCCCTCGAGGATGCCGCCGCCCGGATCGAGTCGGCGATGGGCTCGCTCGCCGCCGGCGAGGTGATGTCGTCGCCGGCGATGGTGATGAGCGACGTCGACCTCGACGCCGTACGCCGCGACTGCCAGGAGCGTTCCGACCGCGACCTCGGCCTCTGCCTGGACCTGTTGCGCGCCGAGGGCGCGAGCGCGGAGGGCAAGGTGGTGTCGGCACCG
>DASUXL010000157.1:0-10242 GCA_036377915.1 Candidatus Limnocylindrales bacterium | reverse complement strand
GAGCAGGAACGGTCAGCGCGCCGACATCGCCGCGAGGCGCCTCGCCGCGTACACATTGGACCGCGCAGGCATGAAGGCGTTGCTAGGCGGGGCAAGGGTTGTGGTGGGGTTGCCCACGCCTTCAGGAGGCTTCCAGCGCTTCGCGCTGACCGACTCGCCGGTGATGGAGGCCGGGCTGGCAGCCCGCCACCCGGAGATAAAGACTTACTCCGGCAGGGGAATCGACGACCCGGCCGCGACGATCCGCGCCGACCTCACACCGCTGGGCTTCCACGCCTCGGTCCGCTCGCCCCGCGGTTCGTGGTACATCGACCCGTACTACCACCAGGACCAGAGCGTCTATGCCGTCTACTACGGCCGGGACATGTCCAATGCACACGGTGTGTTCGAGGAGCGGGAAGATGTCGAGGAGACGGCGCACGAGCTGGCCGGCGCCATCGCGGAGGTCCCGGCCGGACCGGCGGTCACCTTGCGCACCTACCGGCTCGCGCTGGTGACCGACCCGTCATACGCCACCTACTTCGGCATCGACAACGTGACCGCCGCCAAGGTCACGCTGATGAACCGCGTGAACCAGGTGTACGAGGACGAGACCGCCATCCGCCTGGTCCTCATCACCGACACCGACAAGACCAACCTCAACACCGCCGCGCTGGCGACCGAGGCCAACGGGCCGTGCGGGGCCTCGCCCTGCTTCACCCCGGCCCAGCTGGCCGGGTGCTCGGGCGGCACGCTCAACCGCAACCGGATCGTGCTCGGGCAGCTTGTCGGCGCGAGCAACTACGACATCGGGCACCTGGGGCTCGGCGTCAACGGCGGCGGTGTGGCCGGGCTCGGAGTCGTTGGCGGCGACGGGAAAGCGCGCGGCTGCACCGGGCTGCCCACGCCGGTGGGTGATTTCTATGCCGTGGACTATGTGGCACACGAAATGGGCCACCAGTTCGGCGGCAATCACACCTTCAACGGTACCCAGCTGAACTGCTCCGGCGGCAACAGGAGCGCCGCCAACTCGGTGGAGCCGGGCAGCGGCTCGTCCATCATGGCCTACGCCGGCATCTGCCGCCAGGACGACCTGCAGCCGCACAGCGACCCGTACTGGTCGCAGCGCAGCTTCACCGAGATCACGACGTTCGTCACCTCGACCCGCCCGGCCATCAACGAGGTGCAGACGGTGTCGTTGCGCGAGTTCGACACCGACGGCGACCAGTTCACCGTCTCCTACAACGGTGTGGCGTCGGCGCCGATAGTGCGCGGGACCAACTACACGACCACCGATATCAAGGCCGCGATCGAGGCGATCGCCGGATGGCCGGCGGGCGCGACGGTAACCGTCGCCGCCTTCGGTGGCACCGGCACGCTGACCGACGCCGGTTTCCAGGTCACCTTCAACGGCGGCGAGCTCGCCGCCACCAACGTCGCCGCCCTCGAACTCACCGGAACCGTTGGCGCGTCAGGCTTTGTCGGCGAGACCGCCAAGGGTGGACCGGTCGACAACGGCGGGAACGTGGTGCAGGTGACCGCCAACCACGCCCCGGTGGTGACCGTCCCCGCCAACGTCACCATCCCGGTGCGGACGCCGTTCGCGCTCACCGGCTCGGCCACCGACTCCGACGGCGACACCGTCACCTATATGTGGGAGCAGAACGACCGCGGCGGCATCTCCGGCGGCAGCACGGCCGGCACCACGCTCGCCAGCAACCTCAAGCAAAGCGGCCCGCTGTTCCGCCAGTTCGGGACGGCGGCGATCGTCAGTCCCGAGGACACGCTGAAGTACTACTCGCCCGGTGAGAACGCGGTCTCGACCGACCCGACCCGGGTCTTCCCCGACCTGGCGCAGGTGGCCGCCGGCAACACCAACGCCAAGACCGGCGCCTGCCCCACCGCGCCGCCTTCGCCGGCGCCCATACCCGCCGCGATCCTCGACTGCTACTCCGAGTTCCTGCCCACCGCGGACTGGGTCGGGTTCAACAGCGACCGCGTGATGCATTTCCGGCTCACGGCACGCGACGGCAGTCCCGGCGCGGGCGGTGTCAGCAACGCGGAGGTGGCCGTCACGCTGGCGCCCGAGGCGGGACCGTTCCTGGTCACGTCGCAGGCCGCCGCGGAGTCCATCGAAGGGGGCACAGCGCAGGCGATCACCTGGGACGTTGCCGGAACTGCCGCCGCACCGGTCGGTGTCACCAACGTGCGCATCTCACTTTCCGTCGACGGTGGCGCGACCTTCCCGTACCCCCTAATGGAGACGGCAAACGACGGAGCTGAAACCGTTGTCATCCCTAACGTCGCCACCACCCGCGGCCGGATAAGGGTGGAAGCGGTCGGCAACATCTTCTTCGCCCTCAACGATGTCGACCTCACCGTGCGGGCCGCGCCGGTGGTGGGCAACGACGCACCGGCCGGCGGCGCAGGCGTCCAGTACAGCGATGCCCTGTCCCCCACCGTGACCGTCTCGGCGAGCGACGCCGACACGGCCGGTGCCGGCCTGAGCGCCACCGCGCTCGGCCTGCCGGCCGGGATGGCGCTGACCGTCGCGTCAACCTCCAATGAGGACACCCTGCCGGGCACGAGGACGTGGACGGTGACCGGGACGGCGAACGCCGCGCCGGGCGACTACCCCGTCGTGGTGACGGTGACCGACCCCACCGGCATCGCGCGCACCACCTCCTTCACCATCAAGGTGTCCAAAGAGGACGCCGAGGCGACCTTCACCGGTGACATGCTCGCCTTCACCCCGTCGGGCAGCCCGACGACCACCGTCCACTTGAGAGCGACCGTGCGGGACAGCTCGGTGCTCGACGGTTCCGGCGACACCGCCGCGGGCAATGTCACCAACGCCACCGTCACCTTCAAGGAAGGCGGCACAACGCTTTGCAACGCGCCCGTCGGCCTGATCGGCGGCGCCGTCACCACCGGCTCGGCCCACTGCGCCGTGGTGCTTTCGCTTGGCTCGCACGCCATCACGGTCGAGGTCGGCAACTACTACACCGGTGACACTCTGGCGCTGGTCGAGGTCGCCAGCCCGGACGGCAGTTTCGTCACCGGCGGCGGCTACCTGCTGCCCACCCGGTCCGCGGGCGCCTTCCCGGCCGATGCCGGCTCCCCGGTCGGCTTCGCCTTCCACGTCACCAACGGTGGTGGCAGCAAGCCTCCCAAGGGTCACGCTGTGATCGGGTTCGAGTCCGGCGACCGGGTGTACCTGATCAACAGCACCGCGCTTGAGTCCCTGGGCTTGGGTGGCGGGCGTGCCGACCTGCGGGCGAAGGCGAACCTGTTCGACATCACCAATCCCACCAACCCGGTCAGCGTGGGCGGTGGGTTGACGCTGCAGATCACCGCCACCGACCGCGGCCACCCGGGATCGCGTGACTCCCTCGCCATCACCTTGTGGCAGGGCAACACCTTGCTGTTCTCGTCGCACTGGACCGGAGCCAAGACGCAAGAGCTCAACCTCGCCGGAGGAAACCTGGTGGCTCACTGACCTTGACGCCCCAGTAAGGTTGCAGGTGGCGTCGATTCTCGGCCACCGGTGGGCCGGCGACTTCGAACGCGAAGGCAACGGCCGCCTGCTCAAGGTGGACCAGGTCCGCGACCGCTACAACGAAGTGGACGGTGTTTGGCTGCCCGAGCACCGTGTGGTCACGACGGCCACGGACACCGGGCTGGCCACCCGGACCCTGTCCTTCTCCGGTCACCGGTTACGGGAAGCGTGATGGGCCGCCGGGTCTTTGCCGCCTTCGCCGTGTTGAGCCTGGGCCTTGCCTTTGCCGGCTGCGGCGGCTCCGGCAACGCCGCCGAGACCGGGACCGCGCTAGGCGGCCGGCGCGCGAGTTCGGCCGCCCGTGCGTCACACTTGGGCGGTGACCGGTCCACAGCGCAAGCGACTGCCAGCCGTGGCGATCATCGCCATCGTCGCCGCGGGCCTGGTGCTGATCTGCGTCTGCGGCTTCTTCGGTTCGGCGATCCTCGCCGGCATCTGGGAGGGCATCACCGAAACCTCGACCCGCAACGAGCATGCGCCCGAGTGGATCCGGCCGCCTAGCTGAGCCCATCGATCGCCATGCGGACCGCCGTGCCCAGGGTACGGCTGGCGGCAGCGTCGCGGATCCTGAGGTCGGCGCCTTCGGCGTGGGTGAAGACCGCGACCGCATAGCGGCGGCCGTCCGGGAACTCGACGACACCCACTTCGTTGCGCATGAGCATGACGGTGCGCTTCTCGCCTTCGCCTTCGATGCCGATGAGCGTCCCCGTCTTGCGGCCGCTGGTCATCTGGACGTCCAGCGGCAGCCCACCGTCGAGTCCGTTCGAGGTGGCGCAGGACCGCATCAGGGCGCGCATCCGCTCGCACTGCGCGGCCGGGGCGGCCTCGTCGCGCCAAATGGCTTGCAGCAGACGGCACATCTCCGCCGGGGTGGTCCGCCAGTGAGCCACCTCGGGCCGCGGGTCGATGTCACCGGCCACCACACGCGCGTAAAACTCTTTGATGGTGGTCTCAAGCGTCGTGACGGTCAGACCCAGGTCTCGCATGGCGGCCGTCACCTGGCCGGGCGGAACCCGCTGCAGCACGACATCGGTGGCGTGGTTGTCGCTGACCGACATCATCAGCTGGGCGATGTCGCCCAGTGCGAGCCGGGCCGGATATGCCATCGCCGACAGCCCGGCCGGTCCGCCGGTACGATCACCGGCCGGCATGTCGATCTGCTCTTCGAGCTTCAGGGTGCCCGCCGCCACGGCTTGCATCAGCGCGACGAGCACGGGCACCTTGCCGACCGATGCGCTGAAGCAGACGTCGTTGCCGCGCAATGAGATCTCCGCGCCACTGTCGATGTCGAGCACATGCAGGCACCCGTGCATCCCGGCTTCCCGAAAGACGTCGTCGAGCTCATCCGAGCGCACCGGAGAAGATCTGAAAGACATGCTTCGAAAATACCGGACCGGGCAACTTGTGCAACCTGGCCGAGAAGGCATACGTTGCGATGTGGCCTCGCAGAGCAGGGAAGCGCTCGCCTCCTTCGTGGACGAGCTGCTGCGGCTGCGGGCAGCGTGCGGCTCGCCGACATTGCACGATCTGGTCGCGCACTCGGCCGATCTGCCGCACCCGCTGGCGCGCTCCACGATCAGCGACAAGCTCAACGCGAAGTCGTTGCCGGGCTGGGACTTTGTAGTGTCCTTTGTGGAGGCATGCCGGTCGCACGCGGAGAAGACCGGGGCCCAACCACCGCCCGAAGCCCTGGATATCGCCCTCTGGGACGCCAAGCACCTGCGGTTGTTGCGGGATCTGGACGTGCTTCGCCCGGACGAGAGGCCGGCCGCCGCTGCCACCGCGTCGTCTTTGGACAGCCGGCCGGTTCCCCGCCTGCTGCCCGCGGCTGTGCGCCGCTTCGCGGGCCGTGCCGAGCAGCTGCGGCTGCTGGCGTCCCTGGCCGACGAGGCGGCCACGGACGAGACCGCGGTGCACATCCTGGCGATCCACGGCACGGCCGGTGTTGGCAAGACCGCCCTCGCGGTCCACGCGGCTCACCTGCTCGCGAACCGGTTTCCAGACGGTTCCCTCTACGTGGACCTGCGCGGCTTTGATCCGGGCGGTCACCTCGTCACCGCCACGGATGCCTTGCGCGCCTTGCTGATCGCATTGTCGGTGCCGCCGGAGCAGCTGCCCGCGAGCACCGCCGCCCAGATGAACCTGTATCGCACTCTCCTGGCGGACCGCCGGGTTCTGATCCTTCTGGACAATGCTCGCGATGCCGAGCATGTCCGCCCGCTCGTGCCGGGAACGCCCGGCAGCCTGGTCGTGGTGACCAGCCGCGACCGCCTCACCAGCCTGGTCGCCCGCGACGGTGCCTACCCGATGCCGCTGCACCCCCTCACCGACGATGAGGCAAGGCAGCTTTTGGCCGGGCGTATGGGCATTGAGCGGGTACGGGGCGAAGCCAACGCGATCGACGAGATCATTGCGCGATGCGCCCGGCTGCCACTGGCGCTGAGCGTGGTGGCGGCGCGTGCCTCACTACAGCCGGCGACCACGCTTGCCGAGCTTGCCGGCGGGCTGCGGGCGGCCCCGGATGCCTTGGACATCCTTGACTCGGCCGACCCCGCCATCGGTATCCGCCCGATGCTGTCCTGGTCCTACCGCCAGTTGAGCGATGACGCCGCGAGCCTGTTCCGCGGGCTTGCCCTGCATCCCGGGCCGGACGTCTCCCCGGGCGCTGCGGCAAGCCTTGCGGGACTGCCGGAACGCAAGGCACGCGCGGCGTTGAACGAGCTCGCCGACGCGCATCTGATCGAGGAGCACCGGCCGGCGCGGTTCGAGTTCCACGACCTGCTCCGCGCCTATGCGGGTGAGCTGTCGGAGAGCATGGACTCCGCGGCCGAGCGCAGTGCGGCGGTGGAGCGGCTGCTTCGCCATTACCTCCACATTGGACACCAAGCGGCGCTGGTTCTGGAGCCGCACCGGCCACCGCTCGCCCTCGATCCAAACATGCCCGGCGCGACCTTCGACGCTCCGGCGGACCAGGCCGCGGCGCAGCGCTGGTTCGCCACCGAGCGGCAAGTGTTGCTGGGGCTGGTGGAGCTGGCCGCGAAGACCGGGTTCGACGGGTACGCCTGGCGACTTGCCTGGACCGTGACGGACTTCCTGAACCGGCACGGTCACTGGCACGACTGGGTGCGCACGCAGCGGATCGCCGTGACCGCGGCCGAACGGCTCGGGGACCGGCCCGCGCTGGCGCTGATGTACCGCAACGTGATCGCCCTCGTCCGGCTCGAGCGCTACGACGAGGCACGCCGTTCCTGCCGGCGGGCTCTTGCGCTGCACCGGGAGCTGGGCGACCTCGGCGGCCGGGCTCACGCGCACCTCAACCTGGGCGGGATCGCGCTCACCCTGGCCGATCAGGCGCAGGGCGAAGCCGAGCGGCGCAGCCGCCAGCGCACTGCCCTGCGCCACGCGAGCCGCGCGCTGGACCTGTTCGAGACCGTCGGCGATCAGGTCTTCAAGGCGCGTGCCCTCAACAGTGTCGGCTGGGCGCATGCCCAGCTCGGCGACTTCCGGCAGACCATCGTCGTGTGCGAGCGGGCGCTGGCCCTGCTCGAGGAGCTGGGGGCCAAGCACGCGCAGGCGGACACCTGGGACAGCCTTGGCTTTGCCCATGTCCAGACGGGTGATCACACCGGGGCGGCGGCACGTTACCAGCGGGCGGCCGAGCTTTACGCCGAGTTGGGAGATCGCCAACGCGAGGCGGAGACGCTGACCCATCTCGGCGAAGCCCAGCTGCACGCCGGTGACACCACCGCCGCCCGAGCCGCCTGGGCCCAGGCGCTGGCGATCCTCGTCGACCTTGGACATCCTTCGGCCGACTCGCTCGATCTTCGGCTTGCCGAGCTGTCCCGGTTGTAGAGCCCTACAGGGCGCAGACGCCGTAGACCTCGGCCCGCCAGGCGCCCTGGTAGTTGGTACCGGCCAGGACGCGTGCCGTCACGGTCGCGCCCGCGAGCGTGCGGTTGAAGCTGCTGGTCGGGTTCATCGCCTGGAAGCCGACCTGGCCCGCGCCGCCGCCGAGCATCCCGCCGAGGCCGTGCAGCCTTGTCCCGAATGGACAGTTCACCGAGACGGACTTGGACAACCCGGTGGAGGTCTCCGTGGCGGCCATGACGCGCTGCTGGCCCGGCACAGGATTGACGCAGATCGCGAACGCGACTGCATAGGGAGAGGTGTCCGGCGTCGCGAACGGCGTCCGCAGTGTGCGCACGACGATGCCGGTGAGGTCCGGGGCGATGAATATCCCGTCCAGCACGTAACCCCGCTGGCCCGCGTGGCTGCCGCCGGCCCCGATCACGCGCTTGCCGGCCGGGCAGGACAGGGTCGCCACGGCCATGAACGCGCCCGCCCCCGGCAGGGCCTCCGTCATCACCATCTCGTACCCGCTGAGCGTGGAGGCACAGATGCCGTACGCGGTCATCGATGCCGTAGGGCTGGTGCTGCCGAGCCCTGCCGACCACCAGTTCTCGCCCGGCTCGGACGAGGGTCTGGACACTCCGATGTGGATTGACGCGGAGCTTGCCCGCGCCCCGCCTCCGGTGCGGCGGGTGCCCGGTGGGCAGGAAACCTCGCTGAAGTACAGGCCGCCGGGTGGGCCCACGGTCGTCGACCGGACCAGGGTCAGGCCACTGACCGCGGCCGCGGGGCTGGTCCCGACCCCGACGGCCGCGGCCACCACCCCGGCCACGATCCCCGCAGCCGCAAGGGATCTCCAACGCTTTCGAAAATTTGCCACGACCAGAAAGGTATTAGCCGCTCCCACTGTCCGGCCGATTCCCGGACAACCCAGCGACGGCATGGCCGAGTACAACCAGACGCAGCGAAAGGCTCCCAGAGAGTTCCGGGAGCCTTTGACGATCATTCAGCAGACGTGCGGGCACCGCTCGCGGCAGAACCGCCTCACCAGGCCGTTCCAATCGGCTTTGCGTTCCTGCCAGAAGTACCAGGCCCACGACTTGCCTCGGATGTTGTACCCGACACCCGGAATCGCGTTCACATAGCGGAAGGTCAGCATCTCGCAGTTCAGCGGTCCTAACGACCAGCACGCGAGCGGCTTGGTCACTACGTCTTGATGTCCGGGCACTTGATGCTCCTCGCGTAGCGCTCGTTCTCCGGGAGCGGGAAATTGAACCTCTTGTCTTTGCCGGGGCCGTCGGGGTCAGGCCCACGCCCCTCGGCCCGAGCATATACGCGGAAGATGCCGTCAACGCACTGCGCCGTGACCTTGACGATGATCCCATTCGGGGTAGGGATGCGGGCATCGGGATAGGGGTCAGACTGCGCGACCTCCTCCCAACGCTTGCCGTCATCCCTTTCGATCTCTAGCCGGACGTAGAGCCTGTGTTCTGTCGGAGGCTGGTCACACCATGCCTTGACGGCCGCCTCAATGGTGCCCCTTCCTTTGCCTGGGACGTGATGAGGGTGAACGTTGACCCTGATGTCACAGACGTATCCGCCTCCATTGACCTTGCCGCAGCCGTCCGCAAAGTTCAGGAGAAGCGAAACGATCAAAGCCGCCTTGCCGATCATGCCTCCCCCTCACCGACACACGGTTTGCTGGAAGATGGGCACCCACCGATCCGCCAGCAGAATGAGCACGACGGCAACCACCATGCCGATGAGAATGTTCTTCAACTGCGCCTCCCCAATCACGCCGATGACCCGCCGATCAGCGGTAGAAGTCGTCAAAATCGTTTCGTGCCATAGGTCTCGTCGCCTCCCGCCTTCCGCAGCAACATGACAAGGTTGTCCTCCTCGACATGCAAGCGGGGGCGCGTCCCACGGGGATCGTCGAAGTCGCCCAACACGCACTCAACGACACCCTCGCCCGCCGCCCCGACGATCCGGCCCTTGGCACCGCGACCATCCGTCCCAAGCACGCTCAGCGCCACCAGGTCACCGATGGTCACCTCGTCACCCTGTCGGGTCCGCCATGTCGGCGCGCGCTTCGGAAGCGGCGCGCCCTCGCTCGCCACGGTCGGCGTAGGCGCGGGATCGTCACTGAACGCGCGCAGGTCCTTCTCGCCGATCCACAACAGCACAGGAGACGATGAGGCCCGCGCACAAGGATTGTTGGCAACCTGCATGAACGCAGCCGCCGGTATTACCATCAGCTTCGGTCACCCTGATCTCGCCTATCTCGCAGTGGAGCGCGCCGTCGGCGCGAGCCGCCGAGCTGACTCTGAGCTTGCCGGGATCGCCTCCGCCGGATTCACCTCATGGATTCTGGTCAAGCAAGGCCGATACGCCGAAGCCGAGCACGTCGCCGCTGTTGCCGCGCACAGGGCCGAACCGTCGTTCTCCAGCACGAACAGAAAGCAATGGGCAACGTTCGGTCATCTTCTGATCAATGCCTCGTGCGCGGCGGCGCGAGGAAGTAGCCCTTCGCGTGCGGACGACCTTGTTCAAACCGCTACGGCTGCTGCGGCTCGACTGGGATATGACGGCATCGAGGAGTGGTCGGTGTTCGGGCCACGTGTCGCCGCCATGTATGCAGTCGATAACGCCATAGAAGCTGGCGATTACGAGACAGCCCTTGTCAGGTCCGCTGTGGTTCCGGCCGCCCACGGCGGGTGCCTGCCGAATACGTGGGAGGCGCGTTACCTACTCCGGCTCGCCTACGCCCATTCGGAGCTAGGCCATGATGGTGCCGCGATCGACACACTCGTTACGGCCAAAGCAATTGCGCCCGAATGGATCTGCTACTACCC
>DASUXL010000156.1:0-28228 GCA_036377915.1 Candidatus Limnocylindrales bacterium | reverse complement strand
AAGGTCGTGCCCGAGATCGAGGGAGCTCTGCATCAGGTGGCTCTTGAGCTGCTCCCCGGTCATCTCCGGGTGCTTGGCGGCGACGACGGCCGCGGCCCCCGACACGTGCGGGGTGGCCATCGAGGTGCCGCTTGCCGTGGTGTAGTACTGGTCGACCACGGTCCCCATCGACGTGCCCGCCGCGCGGGCAGCGACGAGGTTGACGCCCGGTGCCGCGATGTCGGGCTTGGCGGCGCCGTCCCCCACCCGCGGGCCGCGGCTGGAGAAGCTTGCCATCTCGTCGTTCTTGTCGACCGCCGCGACGGTCAGCGCCTCGTCGGCCGCGCCCGGTGCTCCGACCGTCTGGCTGCCCGGTCCGCTGTTTCCGGCCGCCACCACGAACAGCCGGCCGGTCTCCCGGCTCAGGTTGTTCAGCGACTGGCTCAGCGGATCGGTGCCGTCGGTCGCCCCGCCGCCGAGGCTCATGCTGATCACCTTGGCCTCGGAGTGGGCTGCCCATTCCATGCCGCCGATGATGGCGTCGGTCGGGCAGGATCCGCCGTTGTCGCAGACCTTGCCCACCAACAGTTTCGCGCCCGGGGCGACGCCCTTGCTGCGCCCGCCGGAGGCCGCGCCGGTGCCGGCGATCGTCGCCGCCACGTGGGTGCCGTGCCCGTGACCGTCCTTGGCCTCGGGCGAGCTTCCGGTGAAGTCGTTGCGGCCCACTATGTTCGCGGCCACGTCCGGGTGGGTGGCGTCGACGCCGGTGTCGAGGACGGCAACGGTCACGCCGGTGCCGTCGAACCCGCGGGCCCACGCGACGGGCGCGCCGATCTGCGGAACCGACTGCTCAAGGTTGATGCGCACCAGCTCGTTGAGCCAAACCTTGCGCACTGCGGTCAGCGGACCGGCGGCCCGCATCGTCTCCTTTGCCTGGACCTCACGCCACCACTGGCCGCCGCCCTCGATCGTCATCGAGCGGCCGTTGATGCTTGCCAGCTGCTGGCGGGCGGTCGCCCCGGGGGCGGCGGCCGACCGCTGCGAAGCGGCGCTGTCGGTGTAGGTCACCAGGACCGGCACCTGGCCGAGCCTGCCCGAGGCGGCGAGCGCGGCGAGCTTGGCGACGTCGAACAGGCCCCAATCGAGAATTCCGTTGCCTAGCAACGAGAGAGCATCATTGGGTACCACATGCAGGTTGTTGTTTCTGGTAAAAGTGTGAAACGCCACGGTGGATCCGTCGGCCCGCTCGGCGGGTTCGATGTCCCGCACGACCGGCTTGCCGGCGGCGCTGACTCCGATGTGGACAGTGTCGCCGGTGATGAGGGTCAGCGGCATCGTCACCGGTGAGCCCGCGGCCATCCGCAGCAGGTCGCCGGGGACGGAGACGGGCAGGCCGCCCGCGGTGAGGGCGGTGGTTCGCGCCGGTGGGGCGGCATGGGTCGCCGCCGCCGGCAGCACGGTGCCCAGGACAGTGCTCACGGCGACGAGCGCGGTGAGCCGGCGCCTGAAGCGATTTCGGGGGTGCATGGGCCTCCTCCTGGTGCGTGGGAGAATGAGCACTCATCCGCTACACGGGCTCGTATCCGTCGTCGGGTTCGTCGAGCGAGGGATCGATGCTTTCGGTGGCGCTCGAGGGTTCCTCGGACGGATCGCCACCCGGTTCGTCCGATGGGATGGGTGCTCGCGACATGACAAGGAGTCTGGGCGAGCGGCGATCCCGGCTCGATCGGCCAATTAGCGATCTAAATGTGTTACCGGCCGGTGCGGAGTTTGTTCGTCGCGCGATTACGATTCTTCGTCGTCGATGATTTGTGACTCGACGACTTTCACCGCGAGCGCGGTCCGCGAGCTGACCCGCATTTTGCGCATCGCCGACTGGAGGTGGCTGACGACCGTCTGGCGCGAGAGCACCAGGGCCGCGGCGATCTGCTGGTTGGTGTGGCCGTCGACGACGAGCCGCACGACCTCCTGCTCCCGTGGCGAAAGCTGGTCGCCGTAGCCGGGACGGCCGCGGCGGCGAGCCGGCGGGTTGTGCCGCCCGTGCTCGGCAAGCGTTTCACGCACCGGGCCGGCCCGATTCCGTACCCCCAAATGGTTATAGTCTTCAAGCACCTGCGAAAGCAACGACAGCCCCGCCTCGGGGCGCCCCGCGTCGAGCAGGCACCTGGCCTGCTGCTCCCGCGCCATCGTGGCGACATACGGGCGGGGCAACGCCTCATAAGCCTGCGCCGCCCGGCCCAGCTGCGCCGCCACCCGGACCGGATCGTCCTTGCGCGCGTGCGCCACCTGCGCGTGGCACCAATGGATCGCGGCGCGCGGCGCGGGCGCCGTCGCCTCGCCGAGCACCCCCTCGAACGAGGTGACAAGTTCCGCCGCCTCACCCACCCGGCCCGCGGCGGTAAGGGCGAACACCCGCGCCGGCACCACCTGCGCGCCCCACATCCAGATTCCTTTGTGGATGGTGATTTCGGCCGGCTCGTCGGTCAGCCGCAGCGCCTCCTCGAAATCCCCGGCGGCCAAGCGCAACGCGGCAAGCCCCACCGCCGACTCGACCAGCCGGTCGGTCGAGTTGCGCAACTGCCCGTCGCGCCGGGCGGCGAGCAGGTGCCGCTCGGCATTTTCCTCGTCACCCGTCGCGGACTCCAGCAAGCCCGCGATAAGCGCGGCCTCACCCTGCCCGTCAGGCAGCAGGATCTCGTCCTCCATCAGCTCGTGCAGCCGCTCGGCAAGGCCGTCCCAGGCGCCGGTGAGCAGGTCGAGGCGCGCCTGCATCACCGAGACGCTGGTGTGGGCGCGCGGCAGCTCGTGCCCCTCGATGACCCGGAACGCCTGCGTGATCAGCTGCTGCGCCGGCGCGTACCGGCCCCAGTTCATCGCCGACTCGGCAAGGTTCTTGCGCGCCACCGCTCCCGTGTTCGCCTCGGTCGGGCTCGCCGCGCGGTCCGGCAACCGCCGCGCCTCCTGCCAAGCCGCCTCCTCATCGCCCAGCAGCACCAGGGCGAGGATGCGGTCAGCGGTGACGATCAGCCGCTCGGGCGGCGTCAGCGACTCCGGAACCTTGGTCTCCCGCAGCCAGCGCAGGTGCTCGGCCGCGGGCCGGACATCACCGAGGGGTACCGCGAGGAAGTGACGGCCGCGGATGGCTTGCAGCGAGTCGGCCGGCAGGTCCGGGATCGCCAGCTCCATCTGCCTCCGCGCCGCGTCGAACGCCGACGTCACCATCAGCAACCGGCCCAGCTGGAACCGGATCGCCGCCCGCTCCCCCGCGGTCAGCGACTGCTCGCGCAGCGCCGCCTCCAGGAGCCTGATGACGTCGCTGAACTGGTCGCGGCGGGCTATGGCGCTGAGCATCCCGGCGAAGTGCACCAGCGAGTCCACCGGCAAAGCGAACGAGGTGAGCAGGCGGTGCAGCAGGTAGTTGGAGGTGTTCTCGTCACCGGACTCCCGGCACAGCGCCACCGCCCGCTCGACATAGCGGGTGCAGTCCGCGATCTGGTCCGACTCGCGGAAGTGGCGCACCAGCTGGATCGCGGGCAGCGGGGTCGCGCCCTCCAGCGAGCGGCCCGCGAGCAGGTGCCGGTGCCGCCGCTCCGGCCCCGGAATCTGCTCGTAGACGGCCCGGCACACCAGCCCGTGGCGGAACGAGAGCAGCCCCCGCGCATCCTCGGACAGCACCCCCGAGGTGAGCGCGACCGCCAGGCCCGCGGCGAACCGGTCCGCCGCGAGGTCCGCCACCGCCGCGATCGTTGCCTGATCGGCGGCGTCACCGAGCACCGCCGCCGCGTTGAGCACGGTGCGCGTGTCGTTGTCCAATCTGGACACCCGTTCGAGGACGGCGTCGCGGATCGTCGGCGGCACGTCGATGTCGGAAAGCCTGCGGCGGAACCACTCCCCGCGGCGGCGCACCAGATCCGACCGGTCGTGCATCAGCCGCACCGACTCCTCCAGAGCCAGCGGCAAACCCTCCGTGCTGTGCTGGAGAAAATCGGCGAACTGGGCGGAAATCCGTTCGCCCGCAAGCATCGACGACACGAAGACGGCGGTCTCGTCCACGTGCAACGGTTCGAGGGTGAGCCTGAGGCCGAAGGTGGGAAGGCGGGAGGAGAGGCGGCGCAGCAAGCCGTCGGGCGGGACCTCCTCCGGCCGGTAGGTCACCACGACGCTGACCGGTGGCTGCGGGCGGGAGAGCAGGAAAAGCAGGAACTCAATCGTCGCCTCGTCGGCCCAGTGGACATCGTCGAGCACGAGGACCGTGACGTCGAGCCACCCGATCAGCTCCACCAGTGCCCGGAACAGGCGGTGCCGTGCGGCGGTCGCGTCCGGCAACGGCTCCGGAGCGGGCGGCAGGTCGGAGTCCCACTCCGGGAAAAGCGGCCGCAGCGCCCCGGCCAGCCCGCTCAGCCTCGGGCCGGACAGCCTGTCGGCGGCACCGCGCACGGCATCCACGACGGGGCCCAGGGTGTAAGGCTCGCGCAGCGGCGGGCACACCCCCATCAGGCTGCGGCAACCCTGACTGTGCGCCGATTCCAGGAACTCGCGCAGCAGCCTGCTCTTGCCGATGCCCGCCTCGCCCTCAAGCAGCACGACGAACGGCGGCCGGGTCAGCGCGTCACTGAGCACCGCCAGCTCGTGCTCGCGACCCACGAACGCCGGGGCGGACAGCAGCGGCAGCGCACCCGCCGCTGTGGAGCGTCGGCCGGCCAACGGCGCCTCCCAGAGTTGACCTTCGAATGAAACGATTTTTCCTTCAGGACCGACCGCCTGTCCATTCCTTACCGGACGGTTTTGCCAGCCGCCCGCCGAACGTCGTCGAGCAGGACTTCCATGTCTTGGCGAGTGGTGCGGTAGTTCAGGACGCAACCGCGAAGCGCGAACCGGCCGGAGACTGTGGCGTTGGTCAGGTAGGAACCGCCGTCGTGCTGGACCTGCAACATGATCTGCTCGTTGAGGTGGTCGAGGACCGACTCGTCGGCGGGGCGGGGTCGCGGCAGGTAGCGGAAGCAGAAAATCGACAGTCCGACCGGGGCGAGCATCTCAAAGTCGTCACTCTGGTCAATCAGCTCGGCAAGGTACCGGGCGCAGTCCAGATTGGACTCGATCGCGTCGCCGAGGGCGGTCGCGCCGACGTGGGCGATCGTCATCCAGACCTTGAGCGCGCGGAAGCGCCGCGACAGCTCCGGACCATAGTCCCACCAGGCGAACGTCTCGCTCTGCGCGATCCTGGTGTAGTCGGCGTCGAGGGCGAACGCGCCCCGGACCTCCGCCGGATCGCGATAGAGCAGGCAGCCGCAGCCGGCCGGCAGGTACAGCCACTTGTGCGGGTCGAGCGCGACCGAGTCGGCCGCGTCGATCCCGGCAAACAACTGCTTCGCCTTTGCGGACGGTGCGAGAGCCGCGAACCCGCCGTAGCACGCGTCGACGTGCAGCCACAGGTTTTGGTCGCGGGCGACGGCGGCGATCTCGGCGAGCGGGTCGACCGCGCCGGTGACCACGGTGCCGGCGGTCGCCACGACGCACAGCGGGTCCGCGCCGTTGGCGCGGTCGGCCTCGACCTGGCGGATCAGGTCGGCAACGTCCATCCGGTACCGGTCATCGAGCGCCACAGCCCGCACGTTGGCCCGGCCGATACCGATCAGCGAGGCAGCCTTGTGGATGGAGTGGTGTGCGTCCGCCGAGGCGTAGACCGTCAGCGGTTTCGGGTGGATGGCCGCACCGTGCTCGGCGACCGCGGCGCCGCAGCGCCGGTGCCGCGCGGCGACAAGCCCGCACAGGTTGGCCATGGAGCCGCCGCTGAGCAGCAGCCCAGCACCGGCCGGGTGGAACCCCAGCGCCTGCTTGATCCAGTCGATGGTGACGTGTTCAAGCTCGGTGGGTGCGGGCGCCGACCGCCAGGCCGTGAGGTTTGAATTCAGCGCCGAGGCCAGCAGGTCGGCGACGGAGGCGACCGCGGTGCCGGGCGCGGAGACGTACCCGAAGAAGCGCGGATGCCCATTGTGGCGGGCGCCGGCCGCGATGACGTCGTCAAACGTCTGGAGTAGGGCCTCGAAGTCGCGGCCGGTGCGCGGGAGCGGCTCGGCGAGGCTGCTCCTGAGATCCTCGGCGGTGACCCGGGGCGCCACGGGCCGCTCCCGGATCGTCTCGTAGTACGAGATCATCCACTCCAGCGCGGCGGCACCCATGGCACGGATGTGCGCGGGCTCCGGATCAAGGTTGTTGATCATGAAGGTAGCCTACTCCCACGAAGTGTCAGGGTCTTCGGGCATCATGTCGAGCATGACCGTGACAGCACACCTGGACCTGGCCATCTTCGACGCGGCCGACATCGACAAGGTCGGCGCGTTCTATGCCGAGCTGACCGGCTGGGAGATCGTCCGCCAGGACACCGACCGGTTCGGCATCCGCACCCCCGACGGTCAGGAGATCGAGTTCCAGCGCGCACCCGATCACATCGCGCCGCAGTGGCCCGGTCAGGAACGCCCGCAGCAGTACCACCTCGACCTGCAAACCGAAGATCCGCAGGCACAGGCCGAGCGGGCGGTCGGCCTCGGCGCCACCAAGCTCGCCGAAGGCCCGACCTGGATCACGCTCGCCGACCCGGCCGGCCACCCGTTCGACCTGTGCCGGGCCGAAGGCGTCGGGCCGGTGATGAAACTGTTCGCCGTGACCATCGACGCGCCCGACGCGGTGGCGCTGGCCCGCTTCTACGCACAGCTGACCGGCATGGAGGTAACCTACGAGGGTCCAGAAGGAGCACTGCTCACCGGCGACGGCAAAAGCCTTATGTTCCAACAGGTCCAGGACTACAACCCGCCCCGCTGGCCGGATCCGGCGCATCCGCAGCAGGCCCACCTGGACCTGTTCGTCGAAGACCTCGACAGCGGACAGGCCCGCGCGCTAGAACTCGGCGCGACCCGCCTGCAGGCCGGCGGTAACCGCTTCCGGGTCTTCACCGACCCGGCCGGCCACCCCTTCTGCCTCATCGGGTAACCATTGCGGTGTTCGCGTGTGCGGGTGGCGCTACCGATCCACGCCCACCAGAGGTACGGCCACGCTTTGCTTGGACGCCGAAACCTTCGGGCCGCCGCGGCAGCTGTGCGCCGAGGCCGGGTTCGATGAGGCCGGGTTCGATGAGGCCGGGGCGGAGGCCCCGCGGCGTGTACGCGCCGGTGATAGCGGCGAGCGGTGGAAGGCGGGCGTGGTGCCGTTGACCCGGGACGAGCGCCGGTGCGCTTCCGGAGGACGTCCGTCGCGACTGGGAGTTGTTCGACTCCACGTTGGCACGGCTGCGCGGGAACTACGTTCGCGTGAAGGGCAAGCCTTACGGCGATCCGTTCTGACTATGAGATCGCGCACAATCGGCGGATCGATCGTCTGTTTAGGACAGTGTAACGAGGACGGATCAATCTGAAGGGTTGCGGAAGGGTTTCGGAACCGCCGTCTTCGATCCATACTGGATCGCGTGTATGGCGTGATCGTTGCGGCACTGGGCGGCCCCGAGGGCCTAAAGGTGACCGAGTTGCCCGATCCGGTTGCCGAGCCGGGGCAGGTGGTGGTGCGGATACGGGCGGTCTGCGTGCAGCCGGCCGACATCGCCGCCACCACCGGGATGATCCCCCGGGGACCGGTGCTGCCGCCGTTCCTGCCCGGCTGGGACATCGCCGGTGAGGTGGTCTCGGCCGGCTCCGAGGCGACCGAGTTCCGGGTCGGCGATCGCGTCGCCGGGATGATCCCCTGGTACCTGACCCGGGGCGCACCCGGTGGTTACGCCGAGTTCGTCGCGGCCGATGAGCAGTGGCTAGTCGCGCTGCCGGCCGAGCTCGACTTCGTGCCCGCCGCGACGGTGCCACTCAACGGGATGACGGCCCACCAGGCCCTCACGCTGCTTGCGCTGGACGACCCCTCGACGTTGCTCGTCACCGGCGCGAGCGGTGGCGTCGGCGGATTCGCCGCCCAACTCGCCGCCCAGCAGGGCCACCATGTCCTCGCGCACGCCAGCCACGACGACGAGGCGTGGGTCGGCGGTCTCGGCGCGGCCGAGGTAATCAGGCGCTCGGCCGACCTGGCGTCGGTTGGGCCATTGCCGGCCGTGCTGGACGCGGTACCGCTCGGCGAGGCGGCGGCCGCGGCGGTGGAGGACGGGGGCATCATCGTGACCACACGCCCCACGCCACCGACCGATCCGCGCCGCGGCGTGCGCCAGGACCTGCAGCTGATAAGGCACGACAGGGAACTGCTGGCCGAGCTGGTGGGGCAGGTCGCCGCGGGCAAGCTGCGCACCCGGGTCGCGACAACGTTGCC
This sequence comes from Candidatus Limnocylindrales bacterium, assembly GCA_036377915.1. Classification (GTDB taxonomy): domain Bacteria; phylum Actinomycetota; class Actinomycetes; order Mycobacteriales; family Micromonosporaceae; genus Allorhizocola. Next base: position 19,951 of record DASUXL010000156.1, on the reverse strand, counting down.
GCTCAAGGAGGCGGCGCAGGCGCACCGGCTGGTCGAGGCGGCAGGGCTGCGCGGCAAGGTTGTGCTGACGGCGGGATAGCGGGCGGGCTGCGGGATAGCAGGCGGGCTGGGCTGCGCGGCAAGGTCGTGCTGACTGCGGGGTGGCGGCTGGGCTGCGCTGCTCGGCGGCTACATTCGGTGCGTGACGCAGCTCGAGACGACCTGGGATGGCTTGCCGATTGCGCCGGACGATCCCCGGGGCGCGGCCATCGTGGTGCGCCGAAACGGTACCCCCGGTGAAGAATTTCTTGTCCTTCATCGGCATCATCATGGGCCACACTTCGAGGGCGACTGGGCGTGGACTCCTCCCTCGGGTGCCCGCCTGCCGGATGAGGCGGTGCTTGACGGCGCGTGCCGGGAGCTGGCCGAGGAGGCCGGGCTGAGCGGCGTCGACGTACGGCCGGTCGATCTCAGCGGCACGTGGGCGGTGTTCGCGGCGCGGATCGATCCGGACACGCCGATCACGCTGGACGTGGAGCATGACCGGTTCGAGTGGCTGGGACGGGAGGAAGCGCTGGCCCGGCTGGCGCCGTCGGCCGTGGTCGAGGCGTTCCAGCGCGGGAGCAAGGTGCCGTTGCCCCGCTTGGGTTTCCGGCCGCCGACCGAGCAGGATGCCTGGCCGGGCTGCCCGTATGTGCGGCAGTTCCGGACCGGACCGCTCGACAACGCCTCGACCATCACGGCCGATGGTGAGGCGATCGGGCTCATCCGCTACGACTCGACAGTCGACCATCCCGAGTGGACAGACGAATGGACAGGCGCGGTCGGGCTCGACTACGTGATCGGCACGGCGGCGTGGACCGGGCGCGGCATCGGACCGCAGATCATCTGGGCGTACGTGCGCGATATCGTTGTGCCACAACATCCGGGCGTGCCCGGCATCCTCGCCGCACCGGAGGTGTCGGACGGCAGGGCGATCCGGGCCCTGCTCAAGGCGGGGTTCCGCCGGCTCGACGACGACATGACGCAACCGGGTGGCAGCAGGCACGCGCTGTGCGTCTTCGAACCGGCACGGTTGACCGGAGTTTCCGGCGCCCTCTAACGGCAGTCCCAGCGAACCGCCGCCATGTTGTCCCCGCCGATGGCGATGGCTCCGCTGACGACCGGGCCGTCGTCGCTGATCGGCCCGGCGAACGGGCCCCCGGTGGACAGTTTCGCCTCCGCGGAAAGCGGCAGCCGCAGGACATTACCGCGGAAGTCGACGGCCGGGAACTCGTTGCGCCCTTCGCGGACGAACCCGGCCACCCACCCGTGCCGGTTGATGCCGCCGGTCCGGGCCAGCTCGACCGGCGCCGCCTCGCCTTGCGGGCTCCACCGGGCCGGTTTGCCTTGCCGGTACCCGAGAATCCAGCCGCCGCGAACGTCCGAAGCGGACGAGTCGGCCACCGGCTCGCGAAGTTTGCCGGCGGCGTCCCAGCCGACCGCCTGCAAAATCCGGTCCGCGGTGACCCGGTCGGGACCGGTGCCGGGCTGGACCAGCTCCGTGAACACACCGTCGCGGTAAACCCAGAAGATCGCGCCGTTCGGCCCGAATCCGCCGCCCGCCACGGTGCCGCGCGAGTTCACGGCAAGGTACGACACGTCCGGCGTCGGAGCGTCCAATATGGTCAGTTGCCCGCGGTCCCACAACACCGGGCGGCTCAACGTATCCGCGCCGATGACCGTGCCGACCAGGAACCGCCCGGTGGGATCGCCGCCGAGCACGACGCTCGAGACTGTACCGGCCGGGACCGGAAGGCGTTGCGGCGCACAGGTTTGCGGGACGCGAGCGGACGGCTGCGGCGCCTGGACCGCGGGCGCGGCACGGTACCCGGGTCAGCCCGCAACGGTTCCAGAAGTTCCCTGCCCGGATCGTCCTGCATCACAGCCTCCTACCAGCGGTCGCTTCGACGCCCAGGACCCGGCGGAGAGCGGCCAGCCCGTGGGACGTCTGGCTTTTGACCGCAGCCACGAATCGATAACAGGCAGAAACCTCGACCCAGTCTGGCCTCCGAGAGTTTGATCATGCACTTTCCCGGAGGCAGGTAGTCAGGTCTTCGGACGTGGTCGGAGCTAGAGGTCGCGCCGGGCGCGCGCATTGGAGTATTTCGACCGCCTGATCGCCGGCCGGGCCGAACCAGTGCGGCTTCGCCGCGGGGTGAGGTGGACCCGTGGATCACCTGTGGCTGGTGCGGCGACGAGCTGGTCAAGCGAGACACGATGGGCACGGGCCAACGGCACGAGCAGATCCGGGGTCGGCCGTCGTTTGCCCTAATGGTGCAGTCGGATATTGGAACTGTGGGAATAGCTGTTGCCGCCGCTGGTGATGGTAATGCCTATTCATGCATGGCAGCGACAGTGGTCAGAGCGTTATTCAATAGACGGTCTGCGATGTTGTGGCCCTGGTTGCTCGCGACCAAGACACTCGTCCCCGACCAGACTTCGAACGCAACAGCATCCGAACTGCCACGTGGCGGCGAGATCGCCGGCAAGTCAGGCGCAGCAGCACGCCCGCCACCGCTGGCGGGCGCCAATGCCACTAATTTAGCAGAAATCTGTGGCGAGGTTGCCGGTGTGCGGCTACCGTCCGGGCATGGCCGTACATCTGCTGGCAGTGACCTACGATGCCCATGACCCCGCGCGGCTGGCCCGATTCTGGGGCGGCATGCTCCGCCGAGATGCGATCGAGGATGCCGGCGGCTTGCTGTTGCCCGGTACGCCGACGCAGGTCGGCCTCCGATTCGTTGCGGGTCAGCCGGAGAAGGAGCACCTCAACCGTTACCTGCATCTGCACCTGGACAGCGCCAGCCTGGCCCACCAGCAGGACACGGTGGCGGCCGCGTTGGCACTCGGGGCCGAGCATGTCGACGTCGGTCAGCTGCCCGAGGAAGGCCACATCGTCCTGGCCGACCCGGCCGGCAACCACTTCTGTGTGATTGAGCCCGGCACCAGTTTCCTGTCAGGCTGCGGCTTCCTCGCCGAGATCGCCTGCGACGGCACACGGGACCTCGGCCTGTTCTGGAGCGAAGCGCTTGGCTGGCCGCTGGTGTGGGACGAGAATCAGGAGACGGCCGTCCAGTCGCCGCTTGGCGGCACAAAGGTCGCCTGGGGTGGACCACCCGTCGCCCCGAAGGTCGTCCGCAACACGCAGCGTTTCCTGCTCGCCGCGACCGACACCGATCTGCGGACGGAAGTCGACCGGCTGGTATCGCTGGGAGCGACCCTTATCTCGACTGACGAGGACGGATCAGCCGAGCTGGCTGACTCGGACGGCAACGAGTTCTGCGTACGACAGGCCTGACCCAGATCTCGCATGTAACGCAGTAGCCTCCACGACTGGATTCGCAACGGCGGACCGGCGTCGCATCGTCGCTGTCGCGATCCCAGCCACATGACATGTTCGCGAATCGAGCGGGTAGCTGCCTGGTTTCGAGTAGTGCGATGAGACGTCAGCGAGTTGGGACAGCCCTGCCCCGGTACGCGGAAACCGTTGGTCCGACACATAGAACGTAAATCAGTTGATTCATGTCCATGTGTGGTGGAGTTCGAGTCTGGTGATCAGTTGCAGGTTGGCGGTGAAGCGGGAGAGCAGCCCGCGGTAGCCCGTGGCGAGCATTGTCCAGTTGCGTAGGTGGGCGATGGCGCGTTCCACGCAGGCCCGCCGCGAGTTGATCGCATGGTTGAGCTCACGTTCCGATATGGACAGTTGCTGACCGGGGCGGCGTTTGCGGCCGGTCAGCACGCCGGTGCCGACGTAGGCCAGGTCGCCGATGACTCCCGGACCGCCGGGGGCGTGTAGGCGTCCTGTGAACAACTCGGCCAAACCTGAGTCGTGCCAGGCTTTCGCATCGAGAGTGGCACCCGGGACAGGGTCACCGGTGAGCACGAGACGTCCGTCGTGTGTGGACACCAGCTGGATGTTCAGCCCGACCGCATGCCGCTTACCCGACCACATCTTCTTCTTGTACTGCACCAGGCGATGGTTGCCGGTACGCACCAGGAACCCAACATCACTCGCGGCGGGTCAGCCAAGACTGCCCTCCCGGGGCCACTTACCACTGTCGCCGCCACTATGCATGTTCTCGGCGGCTGACGTCGGCGGCGTAGGTGCTCCAGTCTCCCGATGCGGCTTGTTGCCATTGGGTTGCGACTATGATGTGGATGCCGAGGGTTCTGGCAAGTAGCGCGGCGGGCACTTCTTGAGCGAGGGTGAACAAGGCTGTTGATCGGGTTCGGCCTGGTTGAATCCCGAGTGCGATGAGCCGTTGGCCAAGACGGTCAGCGCAGAGGTGGTGACCGGGGCGTTGCCCTGGGAACAGCCAAGATGTTTGGCCGGATTGGCCGATCACGGTGTAAGGGCGGCGGGTGGTGACAAGTTCGAGGACGAGTCCTGCCAACGGTTGTGGGAGAACGACTGGAACCCGGCCGAGGCTTATCCGGATCTGCTTTCCGTCGGCGTGGACATCGTCGACGGTCAGCTGGCTGATGGCAGACACGCGCTGGGCGTAGAGCAGAAGCAGAAGGCCAGCGACCCGATCGGAGGTGTTGATTGTGTTGTCGTGTAACAGCTTGCGGGCGTCGGCCCAGCGTTTCTCGGTGTCCAGCGGCCCGGCAGGTCCCTGCCAGCGTACGGTTCCGTAGGTCAGGCTGGTGGCCTGCCGGTTTGTTGTCGCCCAGCGGATGAAATGGCCGGTCTCGTCGCGGTAACTGACGTCGTCACTCGCGATCCAGTCGTCGAGGTCGACTTGTGTGCAGGCGGGCAGCGTCAGGTTTCTGCTGCCAAGCCAGTCCAGGAAATTGACGGCCGCGGTGATGTGACATCGGATGTTGAGCGCCTGCAGGTGAGTGACGTGATTGCCGCGCAAGCGATTGCGGAGCCGTCGTAAGTGATGCCATATGGCGTAGCGGTGCAGCAGTGCCCTTTCGGCTGCGCGCAGCCGTGGCCCAATGTCAATGAGCATCTGCTGGAGTTCGGGGTCCTTGCACCCATTTTGCAGTCTTCGCAAATTTTCTACCTGGCCCTGGGTTGCCCGGGCGAGGATCTCGTAGAAGTACGAGAAAGGGGTGGATCATGAGGGTAGCGAGACGGTGGACGGTGCTGGCGATCTGCGCCATGAGCATTTTCGTGGTCGGCCTCGACGCGACGATTGTCAACGTGGCCCTGCCGTCGATTGGCCAGGGCCTGCATGTCGGAACGCGCGGTCTTGAGTGGACGGTCGACGCGTACACACTCGTCCTGGCAAGCTTGCTGATCTCCTCGGGTGCCGTAGCTGACAGGGTTGGGCGGCGGTGGGTCTTCCGGCTGGGGCTGATCCTCTTTGGTGTGGCTTCGGCGGTATGTGCGCTGGCACCGTCCATGGGTGCGCTGGTCGCCGCCCGGATGTTGCAGGGCGCCGGCGGGTCGATGCTGAGCCCGGTGGCGCTCGCGATCGTGGTCAATGTGATCACCGATCCCAAGGAGCGAGCCCAGGCGATCGGGGTGTGGGCAGCGACCTTCGGCGTCAGCATGGCCGCCGGGCCTATCGTCGGCGGAGCGCTCGTTTCGGGATTGGGCTGGCGGTCTGTCTTCTGGATCAACCTTCCGGTTATCGCGGTAGCCCTGCTCCTGACGGCGAAATTCGTCCCAGAATCCCGCGCGCCGAGGCCGAGGAAGGTCGATGTACCCGGTCAGCTACTGCTCATCGTCTTGGTTGGTGCGTCGGTGGCGGTACTCATCGAAGGCCCGCGTATTGGCTGGCTCTCGCTCACTGCGATGATCGGCTACCTGGTGGTCGGCGCCACCGCCGCAGGCTTCATATCGACGGAGTCGCGGCGGCGAGAGCCGCTCATGGACCTCCAGCTGTTTCGGCGTAAGCCTTTCAGCGCCGCGGTGCTCGGTGCGGTGGTGGTATTCGTCGGACTAAGCGTGACACTGTTGATCAGCACGCTCTATCTCCAGCACGCGAGGGGAATGAGCCCGGCCACAACTGGGGTTGTCATGCTCCCCATGGCAATTGCCGCGACCCTCTTTGCCCCGTTTTCCGGATTCCTCGTTGGCCGGGTCGGCCCACGGATTCCGCTCCTCCTCTCGGGCAGCCTCACCACGCTGGGCGGCCTCTGCCTTGTGACCCTCGACGATCACACGAGTGTGTTGGTGCTGCTCCTGGCCTATCTCCTCCTCGGTGCTGGCTTCGGCTTCGCCAACGCCCCCATCACCAACACGGCGGTTAGCGGCCTGCCAGCCACCCGGGCAGGCGTCGCCGGAGGAATCACCTCCACCGCAAGGCATTTCGGTGCGGCCGTCGGCATTGCCCTGGCCGGGGGCATCATCGCCGACACCGCTCCAGCGGGTCTGGCCCATGCCTCCCGGCCCGGCTGGATGCTGGTCGCGAGCTGCGGACTACTCGTCCTCGTCATCGCCCGCATGTCGCCTACGGCTGTCAAGCAAGCCCGGTCCACATTGGACTCGGCACCGTTGCCAGCGCTTGCGTCGGCACCGGATAAATCGCCGACCTGGCCCGCAACGAGCACCTGACCCATCAGCTGGTACTGGACCAGACCCGCACGGCAGGCAACCCGCAAAGCCGTCAGGGCCCTCGAACGTCCCGCACGGCTGTCACGCTGGCGGGGCGGCCTTGACCAGCACCGCCCGGCTGTAGGCGCCGAGGTTGACGCTCTCGCGGGCACGCCGCCAATGCAGGTACAGGTTGGTGCACGCCTGCTGCACCACGTCGTCGGCCCGGTGCGCGTCCCCGGTCAGCAGGTACGCCTGCCGGTGCAGTCCCGGCAGCGCCACACTGACGAACTCGACATACTCACGCTCCCACTCCGAACGCACGCGAACCGACCTCTCCAGGATTTGGGCATCCTGTCATGGTGAGGTCGGCCGCGTGGCGATCGGTTGCATGTGGAGTTAGGAGTTGGGAATTAGTCCCCGATGGTCGCCTTCAGGATGCTGCGGCCGAACGTCGCGGCGAACAGCGTATTGGTGCCCTCGTGGAAGTGGATGTCGTTGACCGGCACGGCCGGGAAGCTCTCGCCCACCTTGAGCCAGTTGCGGCCAAGGTTCGGGGTGAAGAACACGCCCATGTCGGTGCCGATGTAGAGCCACTTCTTGTGCTTCGGGTGCCGGATCACGTCGTTGACCGGCGCCTGCGGCAACCTGCCGGAGATGTCGGTCCAGTTCGCGCCGCCGTCGGTGGTCATCAGCACGTGCGGCTGGGTCTCGCTCTCCCACTTGAAGCCGGAGTAGGTCACCCACGCCGTGTTGGCGTCGTCCGGGTCGACCGTGACCCGGGTGACCCAGCGGTTGGGCAGGTCCGGGTCGGTGAGCCGGGTCCAGGCGCCGCCGCCGTTGCGGGTCACCCACAGCCGGCCGTCATCCGTGCCGACGTAGACCGTTTCCTTGTCGGTGGGCGCGATACCGATCGTGGTGATGGTGCCGTACGACGTGGCGTTGCGCGGAGTCGGGCCGCCCGTCAGATCCGGGCTGACCGCCCGCCAGGTGACACCGCGGTCGTCGGAACGGTTGAGGATGTTCGATCCGAAGTAGACGGTGTCGGGCGAGCCCGCCGCGATCTCCAGCGGCGACACCCAGTTGAACCGGGTGCCGGTGAAGCGCGGGCGGATGTTGGTGATGGTGTCGCCGCCGTTGTCCGAGCGTACGCAGGCGCCGTTCTGCGCGCAGGCGAAGACGTTATTCTGATCGACGGGGTTGATCCGGTTCATCATGCCGTCGCCGCCGCGGTACGCGTTCCAGTCGGTGCCGCCCCACGAGCGCACGGAGTTGTTGTCCTGCGTGCCCCCGCTGACCCGGGTCACGTCCTGAACGCTGGCGTCCATCGCGTAGAACTGCATGTAAGGCTGGACCCGCGACGCTGTCCACGTGCCGGTCACATCACCGTTCTGGTCGTTCCAGTAGAGCCCGCCGTCGTTGCCGATGTACACGCGGTTCGCGTGATGCGGATCCCAGGCAAGGGCATGCTGATCGACGTGGAACCTGCTGCCCGGGCTGGACGTCCAGCTCAGGCCACCGTTGCGGGACTCCATCATCGGTACCCCCGCTGAGAAGAGGTGATCGGCGTTGGCCGGATCCACCCACAGCCGCGCGAACCACCAGGCGAACCCGCCATCCGCACCGTCGAGCGCCGCTTCACCGGTCATCGGCCGGGTCCAGGTGGCTCCGGCGTCGTTGGAGACGAAGAATCCGGTGAGGTTGCCGATGCGGTCGTTGGTGATGGCGTACGCCCGGTTGGGGTCGCTGGTTCCAAACGCGACACCCATCCGGCCCGACTGCGCCTCGGGCGCAGGGAGCGGCGCGCCAATACGGGTCCAGGTCTCGCCGCCGTCGGTGGAGCGATAGACGCCGGAGCCCGGGCCGCCATACTCACGCCCGTCGGGGAAGCGCAGCTTGTCCCACATCGCCGCGAGAATGATGTCGGGGTTGGCGGGGTTGATGGAAAGATCGATGGCGCCGGTGGAGCTGTTGAGGCCGTCGAGGACCTTGCGCCAGCTCGCGCCGCCGTTCTCAGACAGGTACACGCCACGATCGCCGCCGGTGTCGAACAGCCGGCCCTGCGCCGCGGCGAAGATCCGCTGCGGGTTGGCCGGGTCGATGCGCAGCCGCCCGATCGCGCCGGTGTCGGTCAGGCCGATGCTGGCCCAGCTGGCGCCGCCGTCGGTGGAGCGGTAAACACCCGTGCCGTAGTAGGAGCCGCCGCCACCGTGGTCGGGTTCTCCCGTGCCGGCGTAGAGCGTGCCGTCGGGCGCGATCGCCAAGGCTCCCATGGACTGCGGCAGGTCGTCGGACCAGGCGGTCTTGAAGGTGGAGCCGCCGTCGACGCTCTTCCACACGCCGCCGGTGCCGGCCGCGGCGTACACCAGGTCTGGAGTATTTGGATCAATTACAAGATCGATGAGGCGGCCGCCGAGGTTGCTCGGGCCCAGCAGCTGCCACTTGACCTCGGACAGCTGCGGCGTCCCAAGGCGGGTCTCACCGGCGATCTGCCTCGTCTGCGCCAGCGCATCCTTGTACGCGCTGGGCGGGATGGAACCGTCTGGATTGGCGCGTTGCAGCCACATCCACTCGTGCGGCTCGGACGGATTCTCCACCCCCGTGCCACCGGGCGAGGGCGGAACCGCGTTGCCGGACATGTACAACAAACTTGCTACAAGCGTTGCGGCGGCGGTGCCCGCAAGACCACCGACGATCCTGAACCGCAATCGCCTCGACCGAATCAACCGCATGAGGCACTCTCCTGCGCGTCCATCGGCGGCACCGTTGCCACACGATACTGGGAAAGCCTAGTCGTGCCCGATCAACCGAAGATCAATCGAAACTCAACTGATATCGGCGACCGCCATTCCGGTAGTCAGCAAAGGAACCTGGGCAACAATGTCGCCATTCGGGTCGATGATGCATGTCGGCCCGAGACCGATGCGGTCCATGCCGCGCTCGCCCGTGACGTCGCTGGAGGCCAGCCACAAACCGGTCTCCCGCACCCGTTCCCGGTGGATCTCGTTGTGCCGGTCCTTCCACACATGCGCATTCTGCCGCAGCATCATGTTCTGCTTCGGCGCGGCGATCAGGCGCGCGCCTTGCGCCGCAACGGAAGCGGCCGCCTCGGCGAACTGCATGTCGTAGCAGATGTTGATGCCGAATCGCACTCCGTTGACTTCGAAGGTGGGATAGCCGGATCCGGTGTCGAAATTGGACTCACCGGGGACGAGATGCGTCTTGCGATAGACGCCGGCGAGGCGGCCTCGCGTGATGACGGCGGCGGAATTGAACCACGACCCGTCGTGCTCCTCGATGAACCCGAGCACGATGGTCGGCCGGATAGGGCTCAGCCGCCGCAAAATCGTGTCAAAATCGGCGGAACGCGGGTCCATGGCGTGGGTCCGGAGGTAGGCCGCGTCGACCAGGTACCCCTGAAGAAAGCACTCGGGAAAAAGCAACAGGTCAACGTCGCGGGCGTGAGCCTCGCCGGCGAAATCCTCGACGCACCGCAGTGACGCCTCGGTGTCGCCGAGGATTTCCGGCGTCTGGCAGGCCCCGACTCTCAAACCTTCGCGCACCCGCAGATGATAGGTGGCTAGGGAACGATCTCGTACTCGAACGTTGACAGGATGTTGTTGATCCGGACCTGTTTGACCCAGCGTCCGACGAACGAGGCCGGGAGCGGACCAACGGTGACGGTGAACCTGCCCGAACTGTCGAGCACGTCACCGTAGTTGGCGTCGTTCTCCCCGGTCTCGATTTCGTTGAGGCTGCTCGACCAGAGGATGGACGCGCCGGGCGGGCCGGTGACCGTGAAAGTCTGGCTCTCGCCGACCCGGTAGAGCGTCTTGTCCAGGGTCAGCTTCGGCGGCGTAGGCCGCGGCGCGTTGACCGTGATGTTCAGCAGCGACCCGAAGGTGTCGACGATGACCCGCCGCTCCGAGTCGGAGAAACTCGACGGCGGCGTGTGGTAGTGCCCGGCCATCACATCGGACTCCAACTGGTCACGCAGGCGGGTCACCCGATAAGCGATCTCGTTGGACAGGAACCCGCCGCCACTGCCGGCCACCGAGGTCGAAGCGACCGTCGGCCCGTCGTTGGAGAAGCTCGACGGCTGGCGGCCCGCGGACGTGTTGCGCTGCTCGGCCACGGTGAAGTTGACGGCCGCCTGCCCGGGAGCGAGCGAGGCCACGGTCAGCACCGGAAGCGTCGTCGGCACGAACTGTTCACCACCGTCGATCGTCGGCGGCGGTTGCGGATTGTCGAAGGAGCCGGGAGCGTCGACGTTGACGTTGTCGGGCAGCTCCCGCGGGAAGGATCTGTTGCGGCCGTTGTAATACTCGAGCGCGAACCGCGTGTCGGCCCCGCGGCTGCTGGTGATGACCAGGTCCGCGGTTTGGCCGCTGTTGCGCCTGAGATACGGGTCGAAGAACAACTCGACCATCCCGTCGTCGAAGTCCTTGAACCTGACCGGGAAAATCACGGCTTGGACCTGCGCGCCGCCAACGTTTTCGTTGTCGTAGCGCAACGCTGCCGCGCCGGACGGGTTGTCACGGTTGATGTCCGCGCCGGTGAACGCGACCTGGTCCAACCCGAACGGGTCGAAGCCGCTGACCACCACTCGCTTGCCGATGCCGGTGAAGGCGGCGCTGAGCATGCCCCGCGAAGCGCTCTCAAGCTGGGCCGCGGCCTGGCCGAGGTCGCCGGGCACCGGACGGTACTGCCGTAACGCCAGGCGCAGGTGCAACCGAGCCCAGTAGAGCGCCCGATCGTCACCACCCGCCACGTCCTGCTTGGCCGCTGTCAAAGCCGTGTCCCACAGCCGCTGCCCGCGTTGCTGCGCGAACGCGGTGCTCGCACCCTGCAGGCAGATATCGCGTTTGAAGCTGAGCACCTCATTGCGGATCGACGGGACCCGCTCGATGAGTGTGGTGGCGGCGGGTACGGAACCGGCGAGGGTGAAGATGCGGCGCTGTTCAAGGTCGCCGATGTCAGCCTGGTTACGGCAGGCCTGGGTCAGGCCGGTCCCCTCACCGCCCGTCCCCACGACGACGTGAAGCAGCTCGCGGTCCCACTCGCACAGCAGGTAGCGCAGGTCGCCAAGGTCGCCGCAGCCACCCCAGTAGAGCTCGACCGGGTTGAGCAGGTAAAGCTCGAAGGCGGCCTCGGCACGGCGGGCGCCGTTGTAGTAGAACGCCTCGGCGTAGAAGCCGCCAACGCTTGTGCCGTAATAGGTTTCAACATCGTCGATCAGCGTGCCGTCGCCGATGATGAAATTGTCGAAGATCTCGCCATTGAAGCTTGGGCTGCGGTCGATGGCGAACGCGGCGCCGTAGATCTGGGCGAGGTAGTAATTGCACTCGACATCGGCGCGGTAGGTGAACGTGACGGTCTCCTCCAGGACGATGTCGTGGACGATGCCGCTGGAGTTGGTGTCGATCCACGCGTCACAGTAGAGCTCTTGCTGGGCACCGGCCTTCGTGCTCTTTACCGGAAGCCTCAGCCGGTGGCTGCTTGCCTTGCCCGGATGCTCGGCCGCCGCCGCGGACGCCGGCACGGGCTTTGTGTGTTTCGGGTTTCGGCCTATCAGCGGTCGGTCGTCGTCCTTGTCCGCTGATGGGTTTGCGGAAGCCGGCGCTGCCCCCACAGCGACAAGCCCAACGGTCATGAGTATCACGAACGCTGCACTCAATCCTCGATGCCTCATGGCTTCTCCTTCGGTCCGGAGGATTGCTTCAAATCGAAGCCAATCGCATCGATGTATCCTCAAACCAGATGAATGCCGCTAATCTATCGACTATGGTGAGCGTGTTTGCGTGTTTGCGTGTTTGCGTGCTTGCCGGAGGGTCAGCCCTTGACCGCTCCCTTCATGCCGTCGAGGATGTGCCGCTGCATGATGATGAAGAAGATCACGACGGGGATCACCGAGATCATCGTGCCCGCGGCCATGCTGCGCACGTCGGTCCCGGTCACCCCGGCCAGGTAGGCAACGCCCAGCGAGATCGGATACTTGCTGGAGTCCTTGAGCACCACCAGCGGCCAGATGAAGCTGTTCCAGGTGGAGATGAAGCCGAAGATGGCCATCACCGCGAGAGTCGGCCGGACCGAGGGCATCATGATGCGCCAGAAGATGCGTATCTCGCCGCAGCCGTCGACCCTTGCGGCGTCGACGATTTCGCGCGGCACGCCGGAGAAAGCCTGACGCAGCAGGAAGATGCCGAAGGCGCTGAGCACACCGGGCAGCAGGACCCCGGCGTAGCTGTCGGCCATGCCGAGGTCGGACACGACGAGGAAGCGCGGGATCAGCATCAGCTCGCCGGGCAGGAACATGGTGGACAGGATCAGGAAGAAGACGACGGTGCGACCGCGGAAGTTCATCACCGCCAGCGGGTAGGCGGTCAGGGCGGAGATGAGCATGTAGATGGGAATGCCGACACCGCAGTAGAGGACCGAGTTCAGCATGAACCGCAGATAGGGAACCGCCGTCCACGCCTCGATCGCCCAGGTGAGCACGGGCGGGCGTGGGATCAGGTCGGGTGGGAACGAGAAGACGGGCTGCGAGGCGGGTTTGAGCGCCATCGACAGCATGATGAGAAACGGCCCGATGAAGACGACCGCGATCGCGCTCAGCAGCAGGTACATGAGGGCGCGGCGGGAAAGTCGCCTCATACGGTCCTCCCCTTGGTGAGCGGATAATTCCGCCTCATACGGTTCTTCCTTTGGTGAGCGGATAATTCCGCCTCATACGGTTCTTCCTTTGGTGAGCCGGTAGTTCAGCAGGGCAAAGGCGATCAGGAGCGCCCACAGCACCAGGCCCATGGCGCTGGCGTAGCCCATGTCGTACTGCTCGAACGCCGCGGACCAGATGTAGTAGCCGAGGGTGAGGGTGTGGTCCTGCGGCCCACCCTTTGTCATGACATAGACCGAGGTGAACACCTGCATCGCGTCCATCATCTCGATGGTCAGCGCCACCGCGAAGTACGGCACGATCAGCGGGATGGTCACGGACCTGAGGCGCTGCCAGGCGTTGGCGCCGTCCATCCGCGCCGCCTCGTAGAGGTCGCCCGGGATCGCCTGCAGACCGGCCAGGTAGATCATCATGTAGGTGCCCATGCCTTTCCAGCCCTCCACGACGGTCAGCGCGGCCAGCGCCCAGTTCGGGTCGAGCAGGTACTGCACCGGTTCGTCGAGGATGCCGAAGCCGGTGAGCATCCAGTTGATGACGCCCTGGTGGTGGAAGACGTAGTTCCACGCGACGGCGACCGCGACCATCGAGGTCACCACGGGTAAGTAGTAGATGAGCCGATATACCTGGATGAAGCGCAGCTTCTGGTTGACCAGGACGGCGAGCAGCAACGGGATCACGACGCTCATCGGCAGCAGCCCGACGAGCAGGATCAGCGAGTTGCGCACCGCCGACCAGAATCGGTCGTCCTCGAGCAGGTGGGCGAAGTTGCGCATGCCCACGAACACCGGCGCGGTCACGACGTCGTACTTGTAGAACGCCAGCTGGATCGCGGTGGCCGCCGGCCACACGAAGAAGACGCCGAACAGGGTGAGGCCCGGCACCAGGAACAGCCAGGGCGTATACCAACGCCCACCAACCGCGCCGGTGCTGGAACTCTTTGCCCTCATGCGTCCCCCGTCCCTCCACTTGGATGGTTACTATGTCCGGAACCCCGCCAAAGGACGGCCGTAAATCTGAGGAGACCGTAGAGATGACCCGAGTCAAGTGTCAATACCCGCGATTGCGTACTTGACAAAACTTATTCGGCGGGCCGTAATTGTCTATCTGGTATAGCCGAAACGTTCTTGATCCAAGGCTCCCCCGACTCAAGGAGGCCCCGTGAGATCCCTGTTGAGCAGGGCAAATCGCATCACCCGGGCCGTCGCCACGACGGCCGTGGGGCTCAGCCTCGTCCTGTCGGTCGCCGGCTGCCTCGGCCAGACCGCGCAACCGCAGAACCCCGAAGCCTCGGACCCGCAGTTCGAGGGCACCGTGGAATTTTGGACAATCAATCTCAAGAAGAACTACAACGACTACGTCACTGGGCTGATCAACTCGTACCAGCAGCAGCACCCCAAGGTGACCATCAACTGGGTCGACGTACCCGGTGCCGAGGTCGCGACAAAGCTGCTCGCGGCCGTGGCCAGCGGAAGTGTTCCGGACGCGGTTAATCTTGATTCCGGAAATCTTGGCAAGTTCATCCCGTCGCTGGCACCGATCGACGACCTGCTGGCCAAGGACGCCCTCGCCGACTACCAGCCCAACCTGATCAATTCACTGCGCCGCGACGGCAAGCTCTACGCGGTTCCGTGGTACAACGGCGGCGCACCGGTCGGCATGTACCGCAAGTCGGTGATGAGCAAGGCCGGCTTCAACGCCGCCAACCCGCCCAAGAGTTATGCGGAGGCGCTGCAGCTGGCGCAGAAGGTCTACGACGCGACCAAGGTCTACGGGATGAACGAGATCCCCGGCTACGCTCAGCTCGGCTCGATGGGCGTGCAGATGCTCACGCCCGACAAGAAGAAGGCCGCCTTCAACACCCCGGCCGCCGCCGCGATCCTCGACTCCTTCAAGCAGGTCTACACCGGCAAGGGCATCGCCCCCGGCGCGATCACCAAGGACACCCGCAACTACCCGCAGAACATCGACAACTCGCAGCTGGCGTTCAAGCCCAACGACCTGCCGTTCACGTTGTTGAACACGGAGAAGAACGCGCCCGACGTCTACAACGACCTGGAGATCACCCCGGGGCTGCAGAACAAGGACGGCAAGTACGTGCTGCTGGCGCAGCAGACGTTCGTGGTTCCCAAGGCCTCCAAGCACAAGCGGGCCGCGGCCGAGTTCATCAAGTTCGTCACCAACAGCGCCAACCAGCTGGCCATGTGCAAGCTGGTCACCATCTACCCGTCGACCATCGCCGCCACCAAGGACCCGTTCTTCACCAACGTGACGGGGACAAAGCCAAGTGACAAGGCGCGCGCGGTGATCGTCTCGGAGCTGCCCAACCTCGTCGACGGCTCGCTGGGGACCTCCCGCGACGCCGAGCTGGTCGAGCTGTTCGCCGACCAGATGCGCGGCTTCCTGCAAGGGCAGGGCACCGCCGCCGAGGCGCTGGCAAACGCCGAGAAGGTATGGAACACCAAGCTCGCCGAGAGCTGAAGCCAAGCTGAGCCAAGCGGAGCTGAGCCAAGCGGAGCTGAGCCAAGAGCTGGAAAGGGATTCGACAGATGCTACGGGTCGGAGTCATCGGAGCCGGGATAATGGCGGCCGGGCACTGCGAAGTGCTCGCCGCCCACCCGGACGCCGCGGTCACCGCGATCGCCAGCCGCACCAGGGAATCCGCCGAGCGGCTCGCCGCCTCGGTGCCCGGCGGGCCGACCGTCTTCGATGACGCGCAGGCGCTCATCCACTCCGGTGAGGTCGACGCGGTCAGCATCACCACACCCGACCACCTGCACGCCGAGATGATGGTCGCGGCAGCAAAGGCGGGCCTGCACATCCTGGTGGAGAAACCCTTCACCACCGATGTGGCGGGCGCCGACGCCGCGGCCGCGGCCATCGACAGCGCGGGCGTGGTGGCGATGTGCCTTTTCAATCATCGGTGGGTACCGGCGTATGCCCAGGCCAAGCAAAAGATGGCCGAGATCGGGGCGCCGGTGGTCGGTTACGCGCGCAAGGACGACACCATTTACGTGCCGACCGAGATGATCCGCTGGGCGGGCGACACCACGTGCGCGTGGTTCCTGTCCAGTCACGACATCGACCTGATGACCTGGCTGATGGATGACCACATCAGCCGGGTCTTCGCCACGGCGCGCTTCGGCAAGCTGCGCTCGATGGGCATCGACACGCCCGACGCCGTACAGATCCAGGCAACCTTCTCGCGCGGTGCGATCGCCACCTTCGAGTCGGCCTGGATCTATCCGAACACCTTTCCCACCACCGTCGACAGCTATGTCACGGTTGCCGGCGAGCGCGGGGTCATCCAGCTCGACCGGCAGAAGGAAGGCATCACCGTCGCGACCGAGCAGGCGTATGCGTACCCCCGGAACATGCTGCAACGGGTGGTGCATGGCCAGCCCGCGGGCGCCTATCGCGATGCCATCCACCACTTCGTCGAGTGCGCCCGCAGCGGACGGGCGCCACTGATCAGTGTCGCCAGTTCGCGGCATGTGACCGCGGTGCTGGCGGCGGCGCACGAGTCGATAGCGTCCGGCGCCCCGGTCGAGGTGACGCCGGATCCTTTGGAGGGCAAGGCATGACGAGCGTCGAAAAGCCGGATCACGTGGATCCGGTGCGGATGCGGCACATCACCGACGCCGATCTGCTTGCCACCTTTGACGTTCATTCGCTGGCCGAGCTGCGCGCGCTGCTGGAGCGGCACGACCGGCCCCGGCCGGTGTGGGATCCGGCTCGTTGGGCGGCGGCCGGCCCGGCGAGCGCGCCCGCGGTCCTCAAGGAGGCCGACGAGCTGCTGACCCGCGAGGTCGACTTCCTCGATCGCGGGCTGGGACGCTCGCGCCTTTACGGTCTGCACTACCTGGGGTGGCTCAATCCGCTGATCCAGGCGCACGCGCTGACCGGCGACTCGAAGTATGCCGAGTGCTTCGAACGCCTTTTCGGCCAGTGGTATGACCGTCGCGATGAGGTGGTAGGTGACTGGCCGGGGCTTGACGTCATCTGGTATTCGCTGGGCGTGGCGAGCCGCTCCGCGATGTTCGTCAAAGCGCTTGCCGTGCTTGGGCCGCGGCTGAGTGAGCACCGCTGGGCACAGCTGGTCAAATCGATCGTCGGCGGTGCCCGGTGGGCGTTCGAGGAGCACGACTCGTTCCGCTATGGCAACTGGCAGCTGGTCTCCGTCGCGGAGCTGCTGCACGTCGCCGCGGTCCTGCCGGAGCCGAAGGAGTCGGCGTCCTGGGCCGAGCGGGCGCAGACCAGGCTGCTTGAGCACGTTGAGCTCGACTTCTACGCCGACGGCGGCCATCACGAGCGCTCGCCGAGTTACCACACGATGTGCATGGAAGCCTTGCACCGCGCGGCCGTCGCCGGCGAGCAGTGTCTGGATTGGAGTCTCGTCGCGCACGAGCGCCTGCGCGCGATGCACGACTGGCTGGTGGCGATGAGCACCGACGCCGGCTGGATACCGCACTTCCAGGACAGCGGCCTGGTGTGGCCGGCAAAACTGTTGCTGCGCGGCGAGTATTTCTACCCCGGGCGCGGCTACGGCGAGCTGGCGCGCCGGTGGATGAGCGAGGCGGAGATGGCGGAGGAGCTGTCGTGGCTGCCGCCCGCGCCCGCCCGGGCGCCGCAAACTGTGGCACCGGCGGAGGTTTCGCGGCTGTTGCCGACGAGCCAGTATGCGATCCTGCGCGGCGACGGCATCCTGACCACCGTCAACTACGGCCCGCACATCGGCCACGAGCTGGAGTCGCACAGCCACCACGCCGCCCTCGACTTTGTCATTGCCGCGCAAGGGGTTCCGCTGGCTTGGGACGCCGGGTGCCCATCGTCCTATGACGACCCCGGCTACTACGACTGGTTCCAGGCCACGCGCGGCCACAACACGGTGCAGCCCTTGGATCCCGAGCTGGCGCAGCTCTCCACCGAGCGCATCGTCAGCCTCGACACCTTCGCCAGCCTGCCGCTGCTCGACGTCTTCGCCGCGCACCATGACGGGTATCCGGTACGTCACGACCGCCGCATCGTCTTCGTACGCACCGAACCTGGCTACTGGCTCGTCTCCGATTCGCTTGGCGGGCAAGGCTTCGCTTGGCGGCTGCACGGGCGCGACGAATGGCTGCCCGAGGGCGACGGCTTCCGCGCCGCCGGCACGCCCGGGCTGCTCGTGCTGCCCGCCGAACCCGAGAGCATCCCGCACTCCGAGCACACCACCGGCCCGGCGCGCATGCCCGATCCCGTGACGCGCCAGGCGGATTACGCCACACTGCACGGGTTGACCCTGACCATCCCGACCGGGCGCAGCGACGTACTGCTCGCGCTCGGTCGGGATGCGAAGATAAGGCGTGACGGGGCGGGGATTGTGGTCCGCATCGGCGATTTTGAAGACCATTTCCGGGGGTACCAATATAGCCGCTTCGATTCGGCAAAGCGGCTGGTCGCAGCGGCCCGCTGGAGCAAAGGCCCGCTGACCCACGACGACCGCGTACTGCTGGAGGCGCCCGGCCTCACCGCCGCCTCACTGTCCTATGCCGACGACCGTCTCGAGGCCGTGGTTGAGGTCACGCGGCGCACCACGGTCGCGCTCCACGCCCCCGGCCTGACCCGCCTGCGCCTCAACGGGGTGAGCTTGGCGGCGCGAGCGCACGAGGGCAATGGCTTGGGCATGGTGGCGGTGGAGGTCCCGTCCGCGGGACGCTGGCGGATCGAGGGTGAGCGGGCCGAGGGTGAGCGGGCCGAGGGTGCGCAGGCCGAAGGTGCGCAGGCCGAAGATGAGCGGGCCGAAGATGAGCGGGCCGAAGGCGAGCGGACCGAAGGCAAGCGGGCCGAAGGCGAGCGGGCCGAAGGCAAGCGGGCCGAAGGCGAGCGGGTCGAGGGTGCGGGGATCGGGGGTGAGCAATGGAGCTGATCGACGCCGATGCGTTGTTGGGACGTCATCCCCGCAGCGAGGTCGGGCCGGGCACGCCCGCGCAAATGCTTGCACGGATGGACACGCTCGGCATCGCGGCGGCGGTGGTCGGCCACACCGCCTCCTGGCTGCACGACCCGGCCACCGGTAACGAGCTGGTGCTTGAGCTGGTCGCCGACGAGCCGCGGCTGAGCCCGGCGTGGGTGATGCTGCCCCCGCACAGTGGTGAGACCGGGCCGGCGGGCAAGTTCGTCGCGGCGGCGTTGGAGCGGGGCGTGGTGGCGGTGCGGCTCTACCCGGCCGACCACGGGTATGACCTGGCCGGGCGGGACTGCGAACCGATGCTGGGCGCGCTCGCCGAGGCGGGGCTGCCGGTGCTGCTCGACTCGGGCCAGGCCGGCTGGGCCGAGGTGGAGTCGGCGGCGCAGGCGTTCCCCGAGCTTTCGGTGGTGGTGGGCCAGGTGGGGTACCGCCGGCTGCGCTCGATCGCGGGCGTGCTTTCCCGGACCGGCAACGTCCATGTCGGGCTGGCCAACCTCGCCTCCCACTGCGGGCTGGAGTGGCTGGTCGAGCAGTTCGGCGCGCAGCGGCTGATTTTCGGCACCGGGGCGCTGGAGCGCGACCCGGCTGAGGCGGTCACCCGCCTCCTGTGGTCCGAATTGGACGATGCAGCGGTCGCCGCGATCGGGGCCGGAAACCTGCGCACGCTCATCGGTGGGAGGGCCGAGGCATGACAGCTTTGACCGAAGCGGTGTTCGCGCGCCAGCCACAGCGGGAGCTGTCCATAGTGGACGCCCACGCGCACGCCGGTCCGTACAGCCTGTTCTTCATCCCCGACAACAGCCCGGACGCCATGGTGCGG
>DASUXL010000155.1:0-14108 GCA_036377915.1 Candidatus Limnocylindrales bacterium | reverse complement strand
GTGTACAAGGGATTCCGCCACGACGGCGGTGGCCTGGCCGACCGTCATGCCTGCCGCCTTCAGCGCGCTCAGCGTGGCCGGGTGGATCAGGCCGGCGGCGGCCTTGGCCAGCAGCGGATCGTCCATCCCGGACAGTGCCTGCGCGTGCAGCGCCCGGATCGCTTGCCAGAAAGCCGCTTGCGCGCGCGCCAGCACGGCAACCTCGGTGAGTTCGGTGCCGAGCAAGGTGAACCAGGGCTCGGTCCGTTCGAAAAACGCGAACATCGCGGCGGTCAGCGCTCTGATCCGAGCCGCAACCGAGCGCGTTCCATTGAAGATCTCTTCATTGGGTACCCGTAGGTCTGCCACGAGCCGGTCCACCACCGCCTCAAGCAGCAGGTCGGGCGTGGCGAAGTGGTTGGTGACGGTCGCCGGTGACACGTCGGCGAGCCGGGCCACCTCGGTCATCGTCGTCGCCCGCGCGCCGCGCTCGGAGAACAGCCGCGCCGCAGCCTCAACGACCCGGTCACGGGTCTGCGCGACCGACTCCGACCGCCGCCGCATCGTGTACTGCCTGGGCATCCCTGACGCCGTCTTTATTTGACTGAACGCTTCATTCAATCAAATGCTAACACGAGCGAGCGGCGGTCGTCAGTTGGACGCCCGCGGCCCAGAGGTCAACCACGCGCAGACTGCGTCACGGCAGGTCGATGAGTGCCATCTCGCCCAAGCCGACGGCGTCAGTAACCCCATCTTGTGACAGGCATTCCGTCACCGGTGCTACGGCTTCGACGTCGATCTGCACGTCGGCGCCCTCGAACACGCCGTCGTCGACGAAACCGGAGATGTTCAGCACTGTCGTGCCGGCCAATACCACGGCTTCGAGGGCGAATTCGACGTGGCTGGAGTCCTCCCCGTCGTCCCAATCCAGTGTCGTGGCGTCCTCCTCGCCGGTGAGGAGGGTGAAGCAGGACAGGGCGGGGACATCCTCCACAGTGGTATCAAGCTCGGCCACTTCGAACGGTGGACCACCCTCGACCACGATACAGCTGAAGATGCCGGCGATTGACACGTCGACAGTCTGCGCGGTGTTGGTCAGACCGGGGGAGAATTCGACGAGGGTAATCTGCGATGCGCATGTGACAAGAGTTTGTGCTTGGGCCGGCGCGGCCACCAGTGTGGAGGTTAGGAGCGCGGCCACGACTACAAAAGCGATCCGCTTAATCATGGCTACATTGTTACCGATCGATCAATGAACTCCGCGATCTGACTCATCTTCACTCAAGCGGCTTGACTCTCACGATCCGGTGCTCTGGTAGTGGCGCAGCTGGCTTTGCCAGAAGCGGTAGGCCAGCCAGAAGACCACCAGGCCGATCAGTGGCGCGAGCAGTGCGGCCCAGGGGGCAAGGCGCATTTCCTGGTCGAGGATGACGCTCGCGGGAACGTAGGCGACGAACGCGACGGGGATCACGAACGTGAGGAACCATTCTGTTGCGCCGCCGAAGATTTTCATCGGGTACGAGCCGAACCGCGAGAACAGATCGTCGAAGAAGTAGGCGATGTTGAAGACGCTCAGCAGCCGGAACGACAGGGAGGCGATGGCGAGCTGCACCCCGCCCTCGATCAAGGCTCCGCCCACAATCGCAAGCGCCGCAAGGCCGACCGCCGCCACCGACCACCGTACATCCGCGACCGCCGCGGCGGCGACGAGGATGCTGACCCCGGCGAGCAGGTCGCCCATGCCGCCCATGCGCATCCGGCCGGTCGTCATGAGCTGCACGAGCGGATTGAGCGGCCGCAGCAGGTACCGGTCGAAGGCGCCTTCCTGAACAAACCAGTCGATGGCGATAATCGAGTTGAGCGGGACCAGCCAGGCGGCGTGGGCGACAAGCCGCAGTCCATAAAGGAACGCGACTTGCGACAGGCTCCACCCGCCCAGCGACGGAAAGCGTTCAAGTAGAACCCAGACGAAGGCGAATCCGCTGCCCTGATACACCACGCCGCTGGCGAGGGCGATCCAGGTGTTCATTCTGTATTGCATGGCACCGCGCGCCGAGGCACGCTGGAACAGGATCGCCAACCGGACGCTCCGGCCGAGACTGGCAAACCGTTTGTGCTCAGCCACCCTGCACCACCAGCCGGTGCTGGGCACGCCGCCAGACCAGCCACATCAAACCTGCCAGAGCAAGCACCCAAACCGCTTGGACAGCAAGGGTTTCGGCCAGCTCGGTACCCTCGATGACACCGACGTAAATCGCCGCGGGGACGTAGCCGAAGTACCGGAAAGGCAACAGGTCCGCGACAGTCTGCAACGGCCCGGGGAAGAACGTCAGCGGGATCATCGTCCCGGCGAAGAACCGGCTGACCAGCCGGTAAAGCAGCGCTACGCCGCCCAGTTCAAGCGTCCAGAACGCCGCCATCCCGATGATGAGCGAGATGCACACCGACATCACATAGCCAAGCGTCACACTCACGACGTAACCCACACCCGCCCATCCCCCGGCCGGCGCCGAGATCGATCCGACCAGCAGCGCGACCGGAATCGCGGGCAGTATCAAGATGAATTGGCCGCCGCTCATGCCGAGCTGAAATTCAAACATTTGCCGGGGGTACCCGATCGGCCGCACGAAATCGAAGAAGACCCTGCCCGTGCGGATGCGGAACTGCATCTCGTTGGAGACGAACACCGTCATCAGAACCATCTGCAGGTTGACGAGTGTCAGATAGACAATCAGCGCGTCAAGCGACAGACCGTCCACACTCGACTGTCCATCGTAGACAGCGGTCCAGATCTTTCGCAGCAGGAAGATTTCGGCCACGAGCAGGGCGGCACCGGTCAGGAAGCGGACGCGGTAGGCGAAGGCAAGGCGCATCGCACCGGCCATCATCCCCCGATCGGCACGCCTCATCAATCACGCGACCTGGCGTAGATGTGTTTGATGACATCGGTCAGCTCGGGTTCGGCAACCGTCAGGTCGCGCACCGGGTGCTCCCGGCTGATCGCCTCCAGCAGGGCCGGCACATTGTGGTCGGAGCCGAGCGGGAACGAGTACCGCCCGTCGTCGGCGCGCTCTGCCGAATACGCCCCGGCGGAAAGGGTTTCCGGCCCGGCATCGGCCAGCGTCACGATGACGTGGCGCTGCCCGCCGTACCCGCTGATGAGGTTTTCAATGGTCCCGTCGAAGAGAACGCTTCCGCTGTCGATCAGGATGATCCGGCGGCACAGCGCGGTCACGTCGTCCAAGTCGTGCGTCGTCAGCAACACGGTCGTGCGCCCGGCGCGGTTGGTGTCGGCGATGAAGTCGCGCACCGCCGCCTTGGCCAGCACATCGAGCCCTACCGTCGGCTCGTCGAGGTACAGGATCGGCGGCGAGTAAAGCATCGCCGCCGCCAGATCGCCGCGCATCCGCTGCCCGAGACTGAGCTGCCGCACCGGCGTTTCAAGGAAGTCGTCGAGCCCGAGCAGGTCGCTCATCCGCCGCAACGAGCGCTTGAAGTCCGAATCGGACACGTCGTAAAGCGCTCCGATCAGCCGCATCGAGTCGATGAGCGGCAGATCCCACCACAGCTGGCTGCGCTGTCCAAACACGACACCGATGCCGTGTGCGTTGGCGGTGCGGTCGCGCCACGGCACATGCCCGCGCACCTCGACCTCGCCGCTGGTCGGGGTGAGCACTCCGGTGAGCATCTTGACCGTCGTCGACTTGCCGGCCCCGTTGGGCCCCAAGTACCCGACCAGTTCGCCCTCTTCGATTTCGAAGCTGACGTCTTGCACCGCAACGGTTTCCACATACTCCCGGCTCACCAGCGTGCGCAGGGCACCGAATCGTCCCTCGATGCGGCGCGGTCGGCGAAACACCTTGCGCAGCCGGTGAGCCCGGATCATGAGGTGTGAAGCTACAGCGCTTGGCGAAAGCGCCGCAACCTATTACGGCATCGTCTTCAGGTACCGGTCGAGCGCCTGGTAGGACTGCTCGGCCCCATCGACCATGCCGGACTCGAGCATGCCGTCGCGGTCCTCGACGTTGTCGAACACCGACGTGCTGGTGACGAGGGTCTTGCCGCCCTGGTCGGTGAACTCGACCGTCTCCACCAGGATGTGCCCGGGCATGCCCTCGAACTCGAAGGTCTGCACAAACTTCTCCGGCTCGGAGATCTCACGGTACTCGCCCCGGAAGGCATAGGTCTCACCGTCGGCGTGCTCCACGAAGCGGTACTTGCCGCCGACGCGGAAGTCCAGCTCGACATCGACGGGGTTGCCCCGGCCGTACCAGTGCTTGAGGTGCTCGGCCTGAGTATGCGCGTCCCACACCAGCTGCCTCGGCGCGTCGATTTCCCGGGTCAGCCGGATTTCGGTGTCACTCAGGGTTGTCATCTGGACGGACATCATCTTTTCCTCTCGTAAGCCGCTGGAGGTAGTCATCCAGCTGTTCGTAACGTTGTTCCCAATGCTGCCGGTATCGCTCGGCCCAGGCGGCCACTTCCTTCAACGGGGCGGGCTCGAGCCGGCACGGACGCCATTGCGCATCCTTACCCCGGCTGATGAGCCCGGCACGCTCGAGCACCTTCAGGTGTTTGGAGATCGCCTGAAGGCTGATCGGGAACGGGCCGGCAAGCTCGTTCACCGTCGCCTCCCCGGCCGCGAGACGTTCGAGGATCGCGCGTCGCGTCGGGTCTGCCAGCGCCGCGAACACGTCACTCAGTGGATCTCCGTTCGCTGCCACCTTATTCAACCTTTCGGTTTATCAACCGATGGGTTTAGTAAACCGTAGGCGCCCGCAGCCTGTCAACCCTCGTGGCGTGGCAGAATATCGAGGCTGTGATTGATTCGTACCCATCCGCCGCGCCCGCGTCCGATTCGCTTTTCCAACGCGCCCTGGCAGTCGTCCCGGGCGGCGTGAACTCACCCGTGCGCGCGTTCAAGTCCGTGGGCGGCACGCCCAGGTTCATGGTCCGCGGCGAAGGCCCGTGGCTGTTCGACGCCGACGGCCGGCGCTACGTCGACCTCGTCTGCTCCTGGGGGCCGCTGATCCACGGCCACGCCCATCCTCAGATCGTCGAAGCGCTGCACGCCGCCGCCGCCAAGGGCACCAGCTTCGGCACCCCGACCGAGGGCGAGGTCGACCTGGCCGAGGAGATCGTGGCCCGGACCCCGGCCGAGCAGGTGCGCCTGGTCAACTCGGGCACCGAGGCGACGATGACGGCCATCCGGCTTGCGCGCGGCTACACCGGCCGCAGCAAGGTGATCAAGTTCGCCGGCTGCTACCACGGGCACGTCGACGCCCTGCTCGCCTCGGCGGGCAGCGGGGTGGCGACCCTGGGCATCCCCGACTCGCCCGGCGTGACCGGTGCGACCGCGAGCGAGACCATCGTGCTGCCGTACAACGACCTCGACACGGTGGCCGACGCTGTTTCACGTGAACCCGTCGCGGCGATCATCACCGAGGCGGCCGCGGGCAACATGGGCGTCGTCGCGCCGCACCCCGGCTTCAACACCGGCCTCGCCGAGCTGGCACAAGCGCACGGGGCCCTGCTCATCATCGACGAGGTGATGACCGGCTTCCGGGTGTCGCGCTCCGGCTGGCACGGGCTCGACCCGGTCGACGCCGACCTGTGGACCTTCGGCAAGGTGATGGGCGGCGGGCTGCCGGCGGCGGCCTTCGGCGGGCGGGCCGAGATCATGGCGCGGCTGGCCCCGGCCGGGCCGGTCTACCAGGCGGGCACGCTGTCGGGCAACCCGCTGGCCTGCGCCGCGGGGCTCGCGTCGCTGCGCCTTGCCGACGACGCCGTCTATGCCAAGCTCGACGCCACGGCGGCCACGGTGGCGGGGCTCGCGACCGAGGCGCTCTCCGGCGCGGGAGTGGAGCACCACCTGTCCACGGCGGGGAACATGTTCTCGATTTTCTTCCGGGCTGATCCGGTACCCAACTATGAAGCGGCCAAGGCACAGAACGTCGCCGCCTTCGGAGCCTTCTTCCACAGCATGCTCGCGCACGGGGTTTACCTGCCGCCCAGTGCTTTCGAGGCCTGGTTCGTGTCGACCGCCATCGATGACGAGGCGATGGAGTGGATCGCGGCGGCGCTGCCGGTCGCGGCGCGGGCGGCGGCCAACGCGGTGACGCCGAAGTGACCACGGTCGTCCACCTGCTCCGGCACGGCGAGGTGTTCAACCCCGCCGGTGTCCTATATGGACGGCTGCCCGGGTACCAGCTGAGCGAGCTGGGCAAGCGCATGGCCGAGGCGGTCGCCAAATGGCTCGCCGGGCGGGAGGTCACCCACGTCGTCTCCAGCCCGCTGGAGCGCGCCCGCGAGACCGCCGCGCCCATCGCCGACGAGTTCAGGCTGCCCGTCGTGATCGACCCCCGGCTGATCGAGAGCGACAACCGGTTCGAGGGGCTGCTCGTGCGGCAGGCGCTGCGCGACCCGAAGTACTGGTGGAGCCTGCGCAACCCGATCCGGCCAAGCTGGGGCGAGCCGTACCGGCACATCGCCGCGCGCATGTCGCTGGCGGTGGAGGCGGCTCGCCGGGCGGCCGACGGGCACGAGGCGGTCTGCGTCTCCCACCAGCTTCCAATTTGGACACTCCGGCTCTTCCTGGAGCAGCGGCGGCTGTGGCACGACCCGCGCACCCGCGCCTGCGAGCTGGCCAGCCTCACCTCGCTCGTCTTCGACGGCGGCAGGCTGACGGAGATCACATACTCCGAGCCGGCGGCCCACCTCGGGAAGGGCTACGGCGTGGGGGCATGATGGGTGCCATGTTGCGTGGAGTTCTGGCTGTGCTGGCGCTCGCCGGAACGTTGCTGGGCGCGGCTGCCTGCGGCACTGAAAAGCAGGCGGGTGAGATCGTGCGGTTCGCGCCGGACGACCGCTCGGCCGCCCCGGCGATCAGCGGTGAGCTGCTTGGCGGCGGCACCTACGACCCCGCCACCGCCAAGGGCAAGGTCGTCGTGGTCAACTTCTGGGGCAGCTGGTGCGCGCCCTGCCGGGTGGAGGCCGACGACCTCGAAGCCGTGCACAAGGACCTGCCCGAGGTGGAGTTCCTCGGCATCAACGTCTGGGACGAGCGTGACAAGGCGCTTGCCTTCATGCGGGAACGCAGCTCCTATCCGAGCATCTTCGACCGGCCCGGACGCCTGGCGCTGGAGTTCAAGGACGTGCCACCCAACACCACCCCCGCCACGATCATCATCGACAAGCAGGGCAAGGTCGCGGCCGTGATCCGCAAGGCGGTCCAGAAGGACGACCTGCGCGCGATGGTCGACGAGGTCCTCAAAGAGGCCAAGGCGTAATGGCCGACGTGGTGGGAAACGGTCCTTTGCCTGTGGCGCTTGCTGTTGCGGCGCTCGCGGGGCTGGTCAGTTTCCTTTCCCCATGCATTCTTCCTTTGGTACCGGGATATCTGTCCTATGTGACCGGACTGGTGGGAGCGGATCTCGACAGTCCCGCCCGGGGCCGGGTCATCGCCGGTGTGGCCCTTTTCACAGCCGGATTCTCCGCGGTGTTCATCACAGTCAGCGTGCTCGCCGCACAGGGCGGGCGCCTGCTGCTCCAGCACGACCGGGCGGTCCAGGCCGTCGTCGGCGCGCTCATCATCGTCATGGGCGTGGCGTTCCTCGGGCTGATCCCCGGTCTGCGCAACGAGTGGCGGGTGCACAAACTGCCACAGGCCGGGCTCGTAGGAGCGCCCGTCTTCGGCGCGGTCTTCGCCCTGAGCTGGGTGCCGTGCCTGTCTCCGACGCTCGCTGCGGTCCTCGGGCTTGCCGGTGTCGGCGGGAGCACCGGCCGCGCGGTGGTGCTCGCCATCGGGTACTGCATAGGAATTGGTCTTCCGTTCTTGATTTTCGGCCTGGGCATGCGGCGCCTCGCCGGTGTCGTCAAGGTGATCAGGCGCAACTCGCGCTGGGTCACCCGGGTCGGCGGCGTGATGCTGATCCTTGTCGGCCTGGCGCTGGTGACCGGCGCGTGGTCGGAGTTCGTGACCTGGCTGCGGGTCACGGTCGGGGTGGGAAGCGTCGCCATATGAGGTCGGTGCTCCCCTTCCTGCGCAACAGCTGGCGGCAGCTCACCAGCATGCGCACCGCCCTGGTGCTGCTCTTCCTGCTCGCGGTCGCCGCCATCCCGGGCTCGATCCTGCCGCAGCGATCAGTGAAGGTCGAGGACGTGCGCGCGTACTACGCCGCGCACCCGGACCTGGCGCCTGTGCTCGACCGCCTGTGGATGTTCGACGTCTTCGCCGCGCCCTGGTTCGGCGCGATCTACGTGCTGCTGTTCACCTCGCTGATCGGGTGCCTCACGCCCCGGCTGGCCGACCAGTTCCGTGCCCTGCGCAAGCCGCCGCCGGACGCACCGCAGCGCTTCGACCGGCTGCCGCAGCACGCGCTGCTGGAGTCGACCGCCGAGCCCGAGCTGAAAGGGTGGCGCAGGCGGCGCCGCGAACTGCCGGACGGGACGGTCACCGTATCGGCGGAGAAGGGGTACCTGAAGGAGACCGGCAACCTGCTCTTTCACCTGTCGCTGCTGCTGATCCTGGTCGGCATGGCCATCGGGTCGCAGTGGAGCTGGCACGCCAACCGGCTCCTGGTCAAGGACGACGAGTTCTGCAACTCGCTGCAGATGTACGCCGACTACGGTCTCGGCCCGCGGGTGACACCTTCTGACCTGCCGCCGTTCTGCTTGAAACTTACCGACTTTTCGGTGTCCTATCAGGACACCGGGATGGCGAAGTCGTTCGAGGCGACCGTGAACGGCGACCAGAAGTTCAGCGTCAACCACCCGCTGCGGCTCGACGACGCCAACGTCTACCTGCTTGGCCACGGGTATGCGGTGGTGCTGCGCTACACCGACGCCAAGGGCAACACCCAGGAGACGGTCAGCCCCTTCCTCACCCTCGACGACATGCTCACCAGCGAAGGGGTCGCCGCCTTCCCCGACGCCGCCAAGCAGGTCGGCTTCGAAGGGCTCTACCTCCCGACCGCCGGCGCGGGCCGCTCGCTGTACCCGCAGGAGCGCGACCCCGCCCTGATGCTGATGGCGTACGAGGGCAACCTCGGCATGGACGCCGGCATCTCCAACTCCGTCTACAAGCTCGACAAGACCCGGCTCAAGCAGGTCGGCGAGGCCAAGACGCTGCGCAAGGGCGAGGTGTGGGCGTTCGAGGACGGCAGCAAGATCGAGTTCGTCGAGACCCGCCCCTGGATCACCATCACGATCCGGCACGACCCCGGCGAGCCGATCGTGCTCGCCGGCGCGGTCCTGCTCATCACCGGGCTGCCCCTGTCGCTGTACGGCAAGCGCCGCCGGGTGTGGTGGCGGCTCAACCCCGACGGCACCGCCGAAGCCGGCGGCCTGCCCAAGACGGACTATCAAGGATTCGCCGAAGAATTTGCGAAGTTGACATCCTCCCCGCCCTGAAGGTTGGGGCTTCCCGCCTGCCGCGCCGTGATGTGGCGCGACTACGGGTGGGTTCCTGTTTCACCGGCAACCGCCCCGACGAATCGAGGTCTTATGTCGCCTCCGCAGGCGTTTAGCCTCTCCGCCTGTCCGGCGGCGAGGATGTTCAACGCGGCGTTGTGGTCCCTGTCTAGAACGAGGCCGCAATGATCGCATTGGTAGGTC
Organism: Candidatus Limnocylindrales bacterium; assembly: GCA_036377915.1. Taxonomy (GTDB): domain Bacteria; phylum Actinomycetota; class Actinomycetes; order Mycobacteriales; family Micromonosporaceae; genus Allorhizocola. The sequence goes on along the minus strand of DASUXL010000155.1, from coordinate 4,514 downwards.
CGCTGCGCGAGCGGCACCTTGCCCTTGACAGCACCGCAGGCCGAGCAGCGTTTCGTGGTGGGCTCGAACCGGCCGATCACCGCCACCAGGCGGCCGTGCCGGGCGGCTTTCTCGGCCAGCATGCGCCGGAACGTCCCCCACGACGCGTCGTGGACCGACTTTGCCAGCCAGGTCCGCGCGAGCCCGCTGACCGCCAGGTCCTCCAGGTAGATCGCTTGATTCTCGCGGATCAACCTGGTCGTGGTCTGGTGCAGCCAGTCCCGGCGGCTATCGGCCACCCTGGCGTGGGCGAGTGCCACCCGCAGCCTGGCCTTGGCCCGGTTCGCCGAGCCTTTCGCCTTACGCGACAGGGCTTTGTGCGCTCTGCGCAGCCTGCGTTCGTGGTTGCGCAGAAACCTCGGGTTATCGATACGCCGCCCGTGGCTGTCCACGGCATAGGCATTGAGCCCGAGATCTATACCGACCTCAGCCTTGGCTTCGGGCAGCGGCTTGGTGTCGATCTCGACCACAAACGATGCGAAGTACCTGCCCGCACGATCCTTGATCGCCGTCACCGAGCTGGGCGCCGCGGGCAACTCACGCGACCACACCACTCGCATCTCACCGACCTTGGCCAGGAACAGCCTACCGTTGCCCCGCAGCCGGAACCCGTTGCGGGTGAACCGGATCGCCTGCCCGCGGTGTTTGGACTTCAGTTTCGGCGGCCCCAGCTTCGGGCCTTTTCGCTTCCCGGACAGGCTGCTGAAGAAATTGCGATACGCGGTGTGCATGTCCCGGATCGACTGGATCAGCACATCCGCGGACACGTCAGCCAGCCACGCCCGCTCTGGAGTCTGCTTCGCCACGACGGTCAGCCTGGTCTGCAACTCCGTGTCCCGGATGTACGGCAGCCCGGCCCGCCGTGCCTGTTCCCTTGCCCGGATGCCATCGTTGTACACCACCCGCGCACATCCGAACGCCTTAGCCAACGCCACTTGCTGCCCCGGCGTGGGGTACAGGCGGAATTGGTAGCGAAGCTGCACGAGGCGAATCCTATTCGGAAGGTACGACAAAAAATGTCGATGCTGCTCACGCCGATCCTGGCGGAATGGCCTTTCCCGTGCCGCCACGCGGCCGACTCCATTACTCCCCGGTCTGAGGGCCGGGACATCCTCCGGGAGCTCTGGTGACAAAGTGTCCGACACCCTCCTGACCGTCACGGTCTTCAGCTACCTCGCGGCGATGCTGCTGCACGCCGCCGACTACGCCTTCGGCCACCGCGGAGTGGTCGCGCGGAGCCTCGTCGGCGCGGGCGGTCCCAGCACCGAAGAGGTGACCGGACCGCCGCCGAGGACGTGGGCCGGGCAGCTTGCGGTCCTGGTGACCGTCCTTGCCGCCGCCACCCACCTGGGCACGGCGGTAAGCCGCGGGTTCGAGGCCGGGCGCCTGCCGTGGGGCAACATGTACGAGTTCGTGATCATGGTGACCTTCGTGGGTGTGGCCGTGTGGCTGGCCATCGCGTTCCTCAAGCCGGAGGTCCGCCACCTCGGGCTGTTCGTGACACTCGTGCTCGTCCTGCTGACCGCCGTGGCCGGGGTCGTGCTGCACACCCCGGTCGGGCCGCTGGTGCCGGCGCTTGACTCCTACTGGTTCCCGGTGCACATCGGCGCGGCGACCCTCGCCTCCGGCCTGTTCCTGGTCGGGTTCGCGGCCGGGCTGATGTACCTGCTGCGGACCGGGTACGACGCGGGCAAGCGCGGCGGCCTCTACCCGTTCGGCCGCTACATCGCCGACGCCGCGGCGGTCGAACGGCTCGCCTTCCGCATGCACGCATTCGCGTTCCCGATCTGGACCTTCGCGGTCGCGGCCGGTTCGATCTGGGCCGAGGCGGCGTGGGGGCGGTACTGGGGGTGGGACCCGAAGGAGACGTGGGCGTTCATCTCGTGGATCGTGTACGCGGGCTACCTGCACGCCCGGGCCACGCCCAGCGTCAAGCGCCGCACCACGGTGTGGATCGCGATCGTCGGCTGGGCCACGATGCTGATGAACCTGTTCGGCGTCAACATCTTCTTCAACGGCCTGCACTCCTACGGCGGGGTTTAAAGAAGCGTCTAGATCCAGCCGCGCTCCTTGGCGCGGACACCGGCCTGGAACCGGTTTGCCGCACCGAGCCTGCCCATCACCGCGGCGACGCGGGCACGGAAGGTGCGCACCGAAATCCCCAGCGCCCGAGCCGCCGCCTCATCCTTGGCATAGGCCGTCAGCTGCCGGAGCACGTCATGCTCCGGTTCGCTCGGGCCGTCCTGTTCCGGCTCGAGATCGGTGGAGCGAGCCCAGGTCTGCTCGAAGAAGTCGACAAGGATCGCCACCATCCCCGGCTGGCGCACCATCAACGCACCCGCCTCGGCGCTGCCCGGCGCGATGGGAACGAAAGCGGTCGCGCGATCCACAATTATCAGCGTCTGGATGTCCTCACCGGACACGCGGTGCCGGTCACCGGCCCGGTGAATCGTCAACAGGTAGTCGGCGATCTCCGGCGCGGCGAGCATGTCCCGGTGGACGATCGTGCGGTAGGCGGTGCCGCGCTCGAGCCCGCGCATCGTGCGCTCCAGGATGCCGTCGGCCAGGCGAGGCCGATCCCGATGCATGGCAAGGATTTCGTCGGCGCCGCGGGTCACCTCCCACACCTTCTGCTGCGCCGCCTTCCTCCCGTCGATCCGCTCCATCAGCTCGATCGCCTCGTCGGCTGAGCGTTCGGCAAGCAGGGACGGCAGCGACGAACGGGCGGCGTGAATCCGGGCGACCTCGCCGTTCACCTCGCCGAGCCGCTTGTCGATGAGCCGGTCGAGCGCGGTCCCTGGATCGACGGCGGTGACCACGCCGTCCAGCGCCACGGACACGAAGCCAAGCGCGGCAAGGCGTTGCACCGCCCCGGCAGGGACCCGCGCACCGGGGTCACGCAGCAGGGATCGGTAAGCCAGCTCGTCATCGGCTGAGATGCCCAGCCCGCTCATGCTCACGGCAAGCAAATCTACCGGCTCGCTGCAGGAAGTTCCCCCGGCGGACGCAACTTGTTGAAGCGGTGCGGCATGGCGCGGTACCCATAAAGGTTGTCAGAGTAGTCGATATGAAGGTACTGATCTGTGGCGCGGGAATAGCAGGCACGGCAACGGCGTACTGGTTGCGCCGGCACGGGTTTGAGCCGACGGTCGTCGAGCGGGCACCGGCGCTGCGCGACGCGGGCTACAAAGTGGACATTCGCGGTGCGGCGGTGGAAGTCGTGAGCCGCATGGGAATCCTCGAAGCGATCCGGGCTCGGGCCACCGCGATGCGCACCGCGACCCAGTACGACGGGCGAGGCAGGCCCATCGCGGTCCTCGACGCGGAGTTGTTCGGCGGCAGGCACTCCGGCGACCTGGAGATCATGCGCGGTGACCTGAACCGGGTGCTGTACCAGCTTACGCAGGGCCAGGTCGAGTATCTGTTCGGCACGGAAGTCGAAGCGGCCGAGCAAGGCGACTCCGGCGTGCGAGTACGGTTCAACTCCGGTGAGGAGCGAGACTTCGACTTCGTCATCGGCGCAGACGGTGTGCACTCAAGCACCCGCCGCCTCTGCGCCGGCGACGTGCCCACGCACAGCCTTGGGCATCACATCGCCATCTACACCGTGCCAAACTATCTGGGACTCGATCGGCAGGAGGCGGTGCACCTCGCGCCCGGCCGCACGGCAAACGTCTACAGCACAGGCGGTCCGGCGGCGAAAGCGCTGTTTCTGTTCGCGACGCGAGAAGGCGGCGGCGGCGCCGCCGCCGCCGATCCGAGGGCGTTCCTTGCCGAAGCGGTACGGGGCATGCGATGGGAGGTCCCGCGCCTGATCGGGTACGCCGCCGATGCGCCTGACTTCTACCTCGACACGCTCGCCCAGGTCCGCCTCGACTCCTGGTCACACGGCCGCATCGCGCTAGTCGGGGACGCCGCATTCTGCCCATCGCCCGCCTCGGGTCAAGGGACAAGCCTCGCCCTCGTCGGCGCGTATGTCCTATCCGGAGAGCTGGCCGGCGATCCGGCCGTCGGCTTCAAGTCCTACGAGGAACAGTTGCGTGACTTCGTCGCCAAGAATCAGGCGCTCGCCGCGGGCAACCTGAAAGGAATGGTGGTGGGATCGGCCTTCGGCGTGTGGATGCAGACCCGGATGATGAGGATGCTTCCGCACATCCCCGGGCACCGGGCGATCATCGGCCGGATCGCGGACACCATCCACGAGGCCGCGACAGCTGTCGAATTGAAGAGCTATTAGGGCGGGCGGGCGGGGCTCCCATTTGGGGGAAAGGGCGATAGTGGTGCCGGTGTTGGCCCCCGGCGTCCGGCCCAGCCGCAGTACGAGGTGCTCCAGCCCGAGATGATGCCTACCCGTTGCCGCGACCCATCTGGGCACGGCGGTAAGCCGCGGGTTCGAGGCCGGGCGCCTGCCGTGGGGCAACATGTACGAGTTCGTGATCATGGTGACCTTCGTGGGTGTGGCCGTGTGGCTGGCC
>DASUXL010000154.1:0-43237 GCA_036377915.1 Candidatus Limnocylindrales bacterium | reverse complement strand
GAAGTGGCTCTTGTTCGGCCGGGAGTCCTTGTCCTGGAGCACGGCGAAGTCGGCCTGCACGGCCGCGCCGTCGGCGAGGGCACCGAGGTCGCGGTAGAACCGCGGGGTCATGAACTCGTCGGTCCCGACGGAGTATCCGGCGGGCTGGGTGATGAACACGAGGTCGTTGGTGCGGCGGTCCGCCGAAATCGTCATCGTGTACCGGCCCGACTCATCGGTGGCGACGGTCTTCTGCCCGTCGGAGACGGCGACGCCCGCGACCCCGGGCTCGTCGGCGTCTCGCACACCGTCCTTGTCGCGGTCCTCGAACACCGCGCCGGTGACGGTGGCCGTTGCTTCCTCGGCCATGGCCTTGGCCACGGGTACGGCGACGGTCAGCGCGCACAGCGCCGCTGTCACATAATACAAAGCCTTCTGGGGGTTGAACTTCATCTGAACCTTCAAGTGAGCCTTCACGTGAACAGGAGCCTTTCTGCGAACCAGACGAGCCCGGTGGCGGCGATGCCCGCTCCCACCACCCGCGTGACCGCCACCTCGTGGCGGCTGCGGCGAAGCAGCAGGAGCAGCGGGAAAACTGCGGCCAGCAGTAGGGCCTGACCGGCCTCGATGCCCAGGTTGAAGCTGAGCAGCGAGGCGACAAGGTCCCAGCTGACCTCATCGGTGATCTGCAAGGACCCGGCGAAGCCGAGGCCGTGTATGAGACCGAAGCCGAAGACCACCGGCAGGCGCCGGTTGGTCGGACCGAGGATGTTCTCCACGGCGACGAACGCGATCGACAGGGCGATCAGCGGTTCGACGACGACGGCCGGGACGTCGATGCCGCCCACGAGCGTCGCGATCAGGGTCACGCTGTGGGCGACGGTGAACATCGAGATGACCTGCAGCAGGTCGCGCAGGCGGGCCGCGCCCAGCATCAGCACCGCGACGAACAGCACGTGGTCGAGCCCGAACAGGATGTGCTCGACGCCGAGTACTCCGAATTGGACACTCGAACCCAGCAGCGTGCTCTCGCCCACGGTGAAGTCGGGGCGGCCACGGTCGAACACCGTCCGGCCGTGGTGCGGGCCGAAGCTGTACTCCATGATGTTCTTGTGCTCGTCGACGACGGCCTCGTCGGCCGCGAAAACCCGGTACTGCAACCGGTACGCCCCGGACGACCCCGGGCAGGTGAACACCAGCCCGAGGTCGGCGTAGGTGGTTTGGTCGCGCGTGCTTGAGGCCCAGTCCTTCAGGCCGAACTCACACGCGACGCCGTCCAGCGAGACCACGACCCGCTCACCCAGGTAGCGCGACAGGTTCTCCCGGGCGGGGGCCTGCGGGCCGAGGTCGACCGCCTTGGCGAGGATGTCGTATTCGAGGCTGAGCTGGTACACCACCCGCTGGCCGTCCTGGCGGACGGTCGAGTAGCCGACCGAGTCGGTCACGTGAGCCGATGCCGGGGACGCACCCGTCAACAGGAGGTAGGCAACGAACCCGAACAGGCCAAAGCAGCGGGCCAACATGCCGAGTTACGTTTCCGTGCCGGGCTTAGGGCAGCGTGAAGTCCGGCCGAAGCCGACGTGAACGTTTGATCTAGCTACCAGGGAATCACGTCTTCGAGTCCCTGGAAGGTGCCGGAAGGGCCATCCGGGCCGAGCAGGGCGAGCAGGGTCGGGGCGTGCGCACCTTGTTCAACGGTCAGCACACCACGATGGTCGTTGAGATCGGTGGCCACATAACCCGGGTTGGCCGCGTTGACAAGGATTCCGTCGGACTTCAGGGCGCGAGCGTAGAGCAACGTCAGCGAGTTGACCGCGCTCTTGGAGCTGGAGTAGGCCAGCAACGCATGCTGGGCCACCATGCTGTCCGGATCGCTGAGCAATCCGAGTGAACCGAGCGGGCTTGAGAGGTTGACCACCCTTGCACATGACGACCTGCGCAGAAGCGGCAGGAAGGCACGTGTCACGGCGACCATGCCAAACACGTTCACCTCGTAGGTGCGCCTGAGATGATCGGCGGTGACCTCCGGCATTGCCAGCCCCCGCTCGACGACAACCCCCGCATTGTTCACCAGCACATCAAGCCGCCCCGACTCGCCGGCCACCCGCTGCGCGGCGACGTCGACCTGTCCCTGGTCGGTCACATCCAGGTGCAAGAACCGGACGTCCGCACCGGTCGCGCCTAGTTCGGCCGTCGCCGTCTTGCCCCGAGCCTCGTCCCGCGCTCCCAGATACACCGTCATGCCGGTTGCCGCGAGACGGCGGGCGACCTCCTTTCCGATTCCCTTGTTCGCACCTGTCACCAGCGCGATCTCGCCCGAATGGGTACCGTCGGCCATCTCGTCCACTCCTGTGCTCTGACTATGGTTTCCTGCCTTCCCCTTCACCTCACCAGCGGCGCCACCCGTGAGGAAGGACGGCTTCGGTACCGTGCAATACCCTCAGGGTATGGAGGATCTCGAGGTGCGGGAGCTTCGCTACTTCGTGGCCGTGGCCGATGAGCTCAACTTCACGCGTGCCGCCACACGGCTCGGCATGGCCCAGCCGCCACTGTCCCGGGCGATCCGCCGGATCGAACGCAAACTCGGCGTGCAGCTCTTCCACCGCGACACCCATCGAGTCACGTTGACCGCGGCCGGTTCGACCTTGCTTGCGGAGGCACGCACGGCGCTCGATGTCATCTCGACGGTGGCACGGCGCACCCAGCGGGCCGCACTGCCGACGCCGACGCTGGTGGCGACCGCCAAGCCGGGACGCCCCAGCCAGATCCTCCGGCAGATCGTTGACACGTTCGCCCTTTCACGACCGGTGCCACAAGTCGAGATCCTCGTCAGCGGGTACGGCGAGCAAGCCAACCTCGTCCGCGATGGCCGGGCCGACGTGGCGCTGCTCGGCTCACCCTACGAACACCGGGAGCTGGAGACCGAACAGCTCGTGGCCGAGCCCCGAGTGGTGGCGTTGCCCACCGGCCATCGACTCGCCGGTTCACGGCGGTTGCGGTGCGGCGACCTGATGCACGAGCCCATCCCGCGGTGGACACAGTCCGATCCGGCCGAACGCGAGTACTGGGCCGGCCGCGACATCCCCCGACCGGGCGGCGATCCGATGCCGCCGGTGGTGGGTCCCGCGGTCAGCGACATCGCCCAGATGCTTGAGGTGGTCAGCCTGGGGCAGGCGGTCGCCTTGGTGCCGCAGTCGGTTGCCGCGGCACACCCACGCCCCGACATCCGGTACCGGCCGGTGGTCGACGCCAGTCCATACGTGATAGCCATTGGCTGGCGCGCGGGATCGCGGGCCCCGGCAGTCGCACAGTTCGTCAGCGCCGCGATCGAGCTGTTCGCCCGGCCGAAGCCGATGTGAACGTTCGATCTAGCCTCGACGGAACAGGCGGCGCGGGTCGAGCAGGGCACCGAACCGGCGGGCGGGCGTCATCGCCGCGCGCACCTGGCCTCGGACCTCGGCCGCGACGATCCAGGCCTGGTCGCGCAATGCCGGCTGCGGTACGTCGGGGGCGTAGGCGGCGCTGTCGGCCACCGCGGCCAGCGCCGGGAGCAGGGCCGGCTGGGCGAGGGTCGGGTTGACCCGGCCGGCGACCCGGATCACGTCCGCGGTGGTGTGCGTGGGTTTGACCCGGATTCCGGCCTCCCACAGCCTGTCCAGGACATCGTGCCAGGCCCCGAGGATCGCGCGGCGGTCGGATCCACGCCGCCGGCGCCGCATCCGTTGCACGCCTTTGGCCACCGGGGTCGCGGCGGCAAGGACGAGGAGGGCGGCCGCGACGAGGGAGGCGACGGTGGCGGCCGTCCTCGCCGGATTGTCCGGGACAGCAAAGGGCCGAACGAACTCGGTCTCGCTGGGAGGCGGCAGCGGGTCCTCCAGCGGGGGCGTCTGCGTGCCCGCCTTCAGCGGGTCGTCCATTGTGGACGCACCGGTCTGCTGGGGCGCGTCCGGCCGGGTGCCGTCCGGGTTGCCGCGCGGGCTGGGATCTATCCCGATCCAGCCCAGACCGGCGAAGTTCACCTCGACCCAGGCGTCGACGTCGGCGCCGGTGGCGACGAACGACTCGCCGTCATAGCGCGGGCGGAACCCCATCACCACGCGCGCGTCGTAGCCCAGGTGCCGGGCGAACACCGCATACGCGCTCGCATACTGCTCGCTTGTCCCGCGCCCGGTGGTCAGTAACCGCTGGATGTGGAAGTATCCGTGCCCGGCCGGAGCCTCCGCCGACTGGTCGTGCTTGAACTGGTCGCCGGTGAACCTGCGGTACAGGGCGAACAGTTGGTCCGATCCGGACGGTTGGCCGCTGACCGTCGAATCGAGGAAGCTCGACAGCGAGGGCGGCAGGGGTGGCACGGTCGTGGCGGGCTTCGCGGCGGCGACCGGATCGGCGGCGATCACCTCGTTGAAGTCGGCCTGGTTCACCGTTGAAGTGGCGGTGTAGCCGGCCGGTGATTCGGAGCCCAGCGGGACGGCCAGGTCTCCGGTCGCCTCGTCGACGCCCAGACCCGCCACCGAGATGGTCGTTGCCCGGCCGGCCGTCACCATCCAGTCAAGCTCTCCCGCCTCGACATTGACCAGCTGCGCCACCGTGACCCGGGTGGCGGTGACGCCGGGCTGGGCCAGAATCGTGCTGGCCCTGCGATAGTCACCGTCGACCGTCCAAAAGCTACCGTTGAACCGGGTCAGCGTGACCATCCGCAGCAGGCTTCCCGGACGGGACACCGTCCCGGTCAGCTTGATCGGCCGGATCCCGTTGCGCAGGGCCAGGAACTGTTGCAGCGGGCTCACCCCGCTGCGCGGTGTCACGGGTGCGGCGACAAGGCTGCGGATGTCGGCCGCCGGTCTGTCGCCCACACCCGGTGCGACCGGCCCGGCAACCGCCGCGGCTCCGATCGCGACCGCGGCGACCAGCGCGGCCCCTCCGGCGATGGCGGGCGAGAGCGCGCCGGGACGCCCGGTCACCAGGATGCCCACCACCAGAGCGAGCAGTGCCAGGGCGAACCACCCGGGCGGTGGCCCGCCGGCGGCGCCGAGGCTGAGCGCGACAACGAGACAGAGCAGTACCGGCGCGAGTGCCGGCAGCGGATGGGAGGCGTACCCGGCAAGCAGTCCGGCGGCCAGTACCGACCAGCCCGCCAGCAGGACGACGGTGCCCAGTCCCGCGCCCTCCGCCTCGGTCGGCATGCTTCCGGTGACCAGCTGCCTGGGTCCGTGATGGAGATCGGTGTAGGAGTCCGTGGCGGCCATGGCGGCAAGCACCACCAGGATCGTGCCACCGGACGCCGCCACGAAGGCGGGCAGGCGAGGCAGCAGCGCGGCGAGAATCGCGACGACCGCCGCCGTCCCGACGACCGCCGCGAGGGCGACCAGGAAGGCGCGGGGGCCGGGGAAGCCGCCGAACACCGGCGCGAAACCCAGACCCACCAAGGCTCCCGCGGCGACCGCGAGCACCACCCGCCCGAAAATCCGGCTCCTCATCCCAGATCCCCACTGATCATGCGATGCCAGGCCGTGGCGGCCTCGACCGCGGAGCCGGCGGTCAGCAGCGCCATTGACGGGCGGCGCTGGATTCCCGCGTCCGACTGGGGATCGAGCATCGTCACCACCACCGGGCTGAACCGGTGGCGTTGCGCCGCAAGCCGAGCCAGCTCACCGGGCGGGATCGAGCCGGTGACGACGGCAAGCGCACCACCCGGGACGATCCGCTCGACGGTCTCGATCAGGAGCACCGAATCCATGCCCGGCACGGCCTCGGCCATGGCGAGCCGGTCGAGCGAGCTCTCCGCGCCCGCGGCGAAGACCGCGACCGGATCCTCCCCCACGATGTGCAGGGCGATCGGGCGGCCCGCGTCCTCGACCGCCCGCACCAGCGAGGCGGCGAACTCCACGGCGTGCTCGAACGCCTCGGCGTCCAGCGCACGGGACCGGGTGTCGAGCACGACGGTGGTCGCCGGCTCGGTGGTGTCGACATGCTCCCGCACGATCAGCGTGCCGGTGCGAGCCGTTGAGCGCCAATGGATCTGGCGCGGGTCGTCGCCCGGGACGTACTCGCGCAGGGACGAGAAGGTCACCGTTCCCGGCTTGGCGTGCTGCGTGGTGCGGCCCTCGTAGTCGAGCACGATGCCGACGGGCAAAGGCCGCAACGGATGTACGCGCGGATGCACCCACAGCGCGGCGTCGGCCGCCTGCCGCTTGCGCCACACGAACATCCCCGCGGGATCGGACCGCTCGACGGTCAGCGGGCCGAGAAGCAGGCGGCCACGGCGTTTGGCCGGGATCGGGTAGCGCACGGTGCGCAGGCCATTTCCGGCAAGCATGCCCATCTCCAGGGTGACGGGCTCGCCGCCCACCAGGTCGACGGCGGCGAACCCCGGCGCCGGCCAGCGGGAGACGTTGCGCACCAACAGCTGTCCCAACGCGTGCTCGCCGGCGGTCACCCGGTCGGGAGTGACCTGGCGTGACAGGGTCACCTGCGGGCGGATGACGATGGTGAGCGCACCGGCGGCGAGAATCGCCAGCGCACCAACGGACAAGTGCACGAGGATCTGGTACCCCCAGAAATAACCTGAGGCATAGCAAGCAACCGCACCCAACGCGACCGCGGCACCTGAGGCCGTGATGGACACTCGCCTCATGTCAGCACGGGGATCCTGATGCCATCAAGCACCTCGTCCAGGACCGCGACCGCGGTGACCCCCCGCACCTCGGCCTTGGCCGCCAGGACCAGCCGGTGCGTGAGCACGGCCGGTGCGGCGCTTTTGACATCGTCGGGCAGGGCATAGTGCCGGCCGGAGCACGCGGCGAGCGCCTGTGCCGCGCGCAGCAGGGCAAGCGAGCCGCGCGTGCTCGCCCCCAGGCGCAGGGCATCGTGCTCGCGGGTGGCCTCGGTGATGGCGGCGATGTACTGCGCGATCTCCGGTGCCGTGAAGATGGTGGCGACCACACCCTGCAGCTGCGCGATCTGCTCCGGTGACGTGACCGGGCTCAAAACCGGTACCGCGGAACGGGATCGGCCCAGCAGGATCTCCTCCTCCACCGCGCGCCCCGGATGGCCCAGCCGGATCCGCATGAGGAACCGGTCGAGCTGCGCCTCGGGCAGCCGGTAGGTGCCCTCGAGGTCGATCGGGTTCTGGGTGGCGACCACCAGGAACGGGCTTGGCACCGGATGCCCGACACCGTCGACGGTGACCTGATCCTCCTCCATCACCTCCAGCAGCGCGGACTGGGTCTTCGGCGAGGCCCTGTTGATCTCATCGGCGACGACGACGTTGGCGAACACCGGCCCCGGCCGGAACTCGAACACGCGCGAATGCGGATCCCACACCGACACACCCGTGATGTCGGTGGGCAGCAGGTCCGGCGTGAACTGGATGCGGTACGAGCTGCCCCCGATGCTTGCGGCAAGAGATTTTGCCAAAGAAGTCTTGCCGGTACCGGGAACATCCTCGATCAGCAAGTGGCCTCCCGCGAGCATGCACGCGAGGGCCAGGCGGATCGCCTCGGTCTTGCCCTGCAGGGTCCGCTCGACATTGGCGGTCACAGCGTCGGCGATCGCCCGCGCCAGGGCGACGCCTTCGTTCGATCCAACCGTGTTCAGGGTCATGTCCCGGTTTCCTTACGTACTGGACGGTTTCGCGGTCGGTGCGGTGATGCAGGGCGGCGGTGGAAGCTGAGCCGGCGGCGACACCGTGACGCCTACCGCGATGACGTAGAAGCACGCCTTGCGGCCGGCGCGCAGCCCTTCCACCGTGAAGTCGGTGACGTTGGCGCCGAGCATCGTCGCGGTCAGCTGGCGCATCTGGTCGCCGTTGACGTCGAAGACCAGGTAGCCCTGGAAGCCCGGCAGGGTACCGGCATCCGGGCGCCAGCTGACCGTGGCGGCGGTGCCGTCGACGGTCACGGTCGCCAGCACGGGATACTGGGATCGCGACGGCTCGCCGGCCGGGGGAGGTGACTTTTCCTTTGCCGCGAAAAGGATTCCGGCGGTCAGCCCGGCGACGACGACGATGGCGGCCACGAGGATGCGGCGCCACCGGCGGCGGCGCGCGGGCCGCTCGGGCCGCGACGGCGCCGGGTGAGCCGACAGGATCGTGGCCGACTCGTCCTCCAGCCGGTAGGTCGTCTCGGCCCCGGCATCGAGCGGGCCGGAGCTGGCAAAGCGGGCAAGTCTCGCGGCGACCTGCGCCGCCGACGGCCGCCGCGCCGGATCCTTGGCCAGGCAGGCGGCGATCAGATCCCACACCTCGTCGGGCAGGCCCGCGGGGCGTGCCGCGTGCTGGTCGAGGTGGGCCAGCAGCAGAGCGTCGATATCCTTGCCATAGAAGGGTTTACGGTCCGCCAGGAGCTCGTACGCGGTCACCCCGAGGGCATAGACGTCCGACGCCGGGCTCGGTGCCCGATCCGCCGCCAGCTCGGGCGCAAGATAGGCGGGCGTGCCGATGACCTGGGTGTGCTCCGAGTCCTCAAGCGGGCGAGCGATCCCGAAGTCGGACAGCAGCGCGACCGGCTGCCCGTCGCGCTGCGCGACGAGCACGTTCTCCGGCTTGACGTCGCGGTGCACCACACCGGCCCCGTGCACCGCCGCCAGCCCACCGGCGATCTGCGCGAGCAGCGAAGCGGACTCGGCCGTGGACAGCTTGCGCCGCGCGGCGAACTGCCGCAGGTTGCCGCCGCGGATCAGATCCATCACGATGGCGTACTCGCCGCCCTGGGCGAAGAAGTCGTCCACCCGGACCAGATGCGGATGCGGCAGCCGGCTCAGGATGTGGTACTCGCGCACGAAGCGGCCCAGCTCCGTGCCCTCCCGCACGAGCTGTGGCCGCAACACCTTCGCGGCGATCGGTGCCCCGCCGGAGCGCCTGCGCCCCGCCCAGACCTCACCGCAGGCGCCCTGCCCGATCTGGGAGTCGAGCAGGTACAGGCTGCCCAGCGGCCGGGCAACGGCATCGCGCAACGCGGTCGCAAGCTCGGCCGGGGTGGCGTGGCGCGACGCCGGGTCCATTGACAGCGCCCGCCGCAGGATCGCCACGACCTGCTCCGGTACGTCGGATCGGCGCATCGGCGGCGGGTCCCGGGAAACCAGGCGGGCCAGGGCAGACGTGCCGGCCCGCCCGGGGGTAAAGGGAGACTGTCCGGATAGGAGGGTCCAGAACAGCGAGGCGCACGCGTAGACCTGCCCGGCCGGGGTCCAGTCCGACCCGCCGAGGACCTCCGGAGGCTCGTGCCCGGTGCCGTCACCCTGCGCCGCCTCCAGCTCGGCCAGCCCGGGCGGGAGCGGCGGGCCCATGGTGACAAGCCGCGACTCGTGTACCACCAGAGCCGGGGGTGGACCGACCATTCCCTTGGCCGCCAACGCTTCCAAGCCATCCGCAGCGGCCTTCGCGGCGGCGGCCACCATGGTCACGGGCAGCCGGCCTTGCACCGCGAGCTCCTCGGTCACCTCGGCCCCCGGCCATGCGGCCAGCAGGTACGGCCGGCCCAGCGCGTCGATGCCGTGGTCAAGCAGCGGCAGGATCACCTCGGGGTCGATGTCCACCAACATCGCCTCCAGGTGCGAGCACTCCGCCCGCACCCGCCGGATCGCCGCGGCGTCGAGCTCCGCCAAGACCAGCATGATCTGCACCTGCACGCCGTCGGCCTCGCGGACGGCCGGGGCAGTCGCGATCGGCCTGCCGGACGGCGATCCCAGCAGGCGTATGCCATCGATTCCAGGCAACGACATAACCGCCAGAACACCTCGTCACGCCTCGGAGCGTCAGACTCGCCGACACGGTACCGCACCAGGCCGGACGCGGTCACCCGCGTCGATTGGGGACGCCTACCTATTTCGCAACCGGCCGATGCTTTATAGCCTGGGCCGGTGAGGTCTCGAGGTCTCCGGTGGCTGCGCCTGCCTGCTCGGCCGGCCGGGCGGGCCAGCGCCTCCATGCTGACAATCGGGGTGCTGCTCGGCACCTTCGCGGTCGCGGCGGGCGTCGGCTACACCGCCTCCCGGCCGCTGCTCGGCGACGGATGCGCGTTCCTCGGCAAGGGCCACACCGTCGCCCACGTCTGCGGCGAGACCGGCAAGTCCGACGCCGAGATCGCCGCGCGGCTTGCCACCGGCAAGGAGGACCTCCAACCGGTACGCCTCCCCGACGGCAGGCTCGCCATCCTGAACCGGACAACCGGCACATTGTCCTATTTCGACAGTGCGACCCTCACCCCCACCAGCGTGCCAACCGCCCGGCCCGAGTCCGCCGGCACGCTCGAACCCATCCCGACCAGCTCGGACGGATACCTGGTCGACCCGGAACGCAAGACCGTGGAGCGGATCGCCGCACCCGAGCAGCCCGCGGCGCAACCGATCCGGATCCCCGACGGGATCACCGCCGCGGCACCCACCGGCGACTCGCTGTGGGTGATGACGCCCAAGGCCGAGGTCGTCGAGGTAGCCGACGGCCGGGTCGTGCGCACGATCCGCCTCGGTGTGGCGCCGGTCGGGATCACCGTCGCCGACTCCCACCCGGTCGTCGTCGCCGAGGACGGCAACGCCTACACGCTCGACGCGGCAAGCCCCAAGCTGATCGGCAACCTCCGGCTCACCGGCCGCGGGCTCAAGCTCGGCACGTGGCGCGGCGCGGGCCGGTATGTGGTGGCGGTCGAGCCGGGCACCGGGCGCGTGGCGGTGCTCGACCCGCGCACCGGCAACCAGCGCACCGTGCAGCTCAATGCCCAAAGCGGACGTACCGAACTGGACAACCCGGTGACTCTCGGCGAGTGGGTGTACGTGCCCGACCGCGCCGGCCCGGGCCTGTGGCGCATCGACTTGGCCAAGGGGACCGCCGACGACAAACCGCTGGACGTACCGGGACAGCCCGGCGCCTTCCGCGTGACCGTCGAGAGTGGACGGGTCTGGGCAAACAGCCAGTACGACCGGCGGGTCCTTGTCGTCGACGCCGACGGCCACCACCAGTACGCCGACAAGGGACCCAGCCCCGAGATCGGCGACAGCGAGAGCCCGGCCGCCCAGCCCGGCCCCGGCGGCGGGACGCCGCAACCCGGGGCGCCGCCACCGCCCCCGCCGCAGGAAACCCAGCCCAACCCGCAGCCCGGCGGGCCGACCGCGCCGGCCACCCCGACGGTGACGATCCCGTCGTTCCCGGCGCGCACCCCGTACCGGCAGGCGTGCGCCGAACTCACCCGGATGAAGCTGGTCTGCCGGGCCGTTCCCGCAGGCGACCGCGACGGGCTGCGCACCGGCGACGTCATCGAAACCGACCCGCGGGCCGGTGCCACCGTGCCGGAGGGCAGCCGGGTCGTCGTGCGTTACGCCGGGCCGCTCAAAACCCCGTCGGTGGTCGGGCTGTGGCACGAGGAGGCGTGCCGGCAGATCATCGCCGCCAAACTCAAATGTGCCGCGACGATCGACCCGAACCCGGCCCTGGCACCCGCCCAGCTCGGCACGGTGACCAGCCAGTCGCCCGGGCCGCAGGAGCAACTTCCCAAGGGCGGCACGGTGTCGGTCACCTATTCGGACACGATCGAACTGCCGAGCTTCATCGGCCAGTCATGGAGCGCGGCCTGCGACCAGATCGGGCAGCTCTACCGGATGAAGTGTGAGTCCTCCGCCGGTGACCCGCCGCCCGCGGGCAAGCAGGTGGGTCAGGTCTACAACCAGAATCCGGCGGTACCCTTCGTCGCGCGCATCGGCACCACCATCACGCTTCGCTACTACCGCGGCACCAGCAAGGTCCCCCCGGTGACCAGCAAGCAGCGCGCCGCCGCGTGCGCCGACATACAGCGCGAAGGGTTCGCCTGCAAGCAGGTCGAAGGGGTCACCGCCTGGGGAAGCGGCAGCGCCGCCGGCGTGGTCTACCAGCAGTCCCCCACCGCCGACGGCAGGGACTATCCGGTCGGCACCGAGGTCACGGTGGTCTACTACAGCAGCAGCCAGGATCTGCCGAACTACGGCGGCACCAATGCCGAAGCCGCCTGCGCCGACCTGAACGCGCGCGGATTCCAGTGCCACCGGGCCACGCAGCCGCTGCGCACCACCAACATCGTTGAGGGCCAAAGCGTTCCGGCCGGGCGCCACGCCCTGGGCACCGCGGTCACCATCGTCTACAACCCCCATCCGCTCATCGACTGGTGGATCAGCAAGTTCGGGTCGGGCTGGGCGATGGTGTCAGGCTCGGGGACCTACCGGATCGGCTTCGGCTACCCGGTCAACGCATCGTGGACCTCCGGTGGCGGGCAGTGGGTGTACCAGTACACCTGCGGAGCCGGCGGCACGGCGTGCCGGGGACACCCCCAGAGCGTGTTCTATTCCCGCATCGTCCCGCCCGGCACCGGCTATGTCGACCCGCAATTCACCGGGAACGGCTTCACCATCTTCATGGCCTGCACCGGCGCGCCGGGGCAACGAAGAGTCTGGCGCACCTGGAACATCGACGCCGACCGGAAATTCACCTACGGCCTGCTGCACCACGAAGGCACCGCCAAACCGGCTGGCTACGACGACGCGGAGTCGCTCGGCTGCATCTGGTGGTAGCCAGGCGTTCACCAGTGGCACACGGCATGCCAGCTTTCGGCACGCATGGTCATCATGTATTTAAGTGTGTATGTCGACCCGGTAGTGTCACTGCCCGTATGAGTCGCCTTCGGGGGACGCTCCGGCGTCGAGACCGGGCCGCGGGCTGGATATCGCTGGCGGCAGCGGCTGGCGGACAGACGGCTCGGCGAGCTTGGCGGCATCCCGTGTGGGCCTGGCGCCGGGAGGCTTGCCGAGAACTACCTCCTGCCATGGAAGTTCGTCATCAGCATCAGCTACAGGCGCTAGCTGGCACCTTGATCGGAGTCGATGTGGGCAAGTCGGTTATGGTGCGCGAGGTTTATGCCGAGGTTGGCACGTTCCTCGAACGTGAGGGCTTCGGCAAGGCGGGCAAGGAAGCCTGGTTCAAGAGGAAGCTGTCGGACCAGGTTGTCGGCGTCGTCGGAATCTCGGACGCCCGTCGGGGCACCGAGATCGCGATCAGCGTCGGCGTTGGATTGATCTGTCCCAGGGTCGAGCAACTGATCGCCGACTGGTGCAATGTATCGTCTGAGGGCACCCTCACCACCTACGGCAATGTCGGTTACCTCCGCCCGGAGAGGCGCTGGATCGATGCCAGGCTGGGCAACGATGGTCCGGCGGACCTCGTTGCCGGGCAACTTATCGATCAGTGCGCGTCAATTGCGATACCGTTCACCCTCGCGCACACCGACTTGCGGTCGGTGGCCGAAGTGCTCAGGCAAAAAGTGTTTCCCTCCATGGAATCCCTAGACGCCGAGCGGCTGGCGGTCATCTATGCCTTGCTGGACGAAACTCAGCGCGCGGAAGAGGTGGTTCGGCGGCTGCCGGCCTGGTCGACCGACGACCAGCTAGCGGTCGACGTCCACGATGCTCTCTACCGTGAAGGGTTCTTGGCAACGTTTGCACATAGCGGCTGACCAGTCAGTTCACGTCAAACGTGTCCGGGGGTGCGGATGGTCCACACAGGGCTACCGTACCCCCATCCGCATGCGCAGGGCTGTCTCGTTGGCTCTTCGGCTGTTGGCTCGACGCCGGGTCGGCCGGCTGGGTTGAGTTGTCTGCCGTCGGCTTCACCACCGCGCCGAGGTTCTCGGCGAACGGGTACAAGTCGGTGACGTAGACGGCCTGGAAGCCAAGTTCGGTCCAGATTCCGCCCGTTGGCCTGGTCGGCGGCCAGTTCCGGCCACGACCCGTGAGCGCAGGTCTGCAGGTAGACCGGCGTAGACGCGGACTGCACCGTCGCGGATCGCCGCCGCCAGGGCGGACAGGATCGTCCACAGCACCGAGTCTTTGCCGGCCCCGGAGGCACCGGCGATCAGGACGTGGGTCAACAGCGAGATGGTTACCTTCAGCCTGGCGCCGCGGACGGCCACGGGCAGCGCCGCTACATCCGGTACCGCCGGAACCTGAAGCGGGGCAACGGTTTCGGTCTGGCCCTCGGTGGTCCGGAAGTGCAGCACGAGGCGGTTGCGGCGTCGAAGGTGTGTGCCAGGTTGGCCGCCTTCTTTGACCAGTCCTCCGGCAACTGGCCGTTGATCATCTGGACGGTGACGAGGTAGCCGAACCGGCGACGCGGACCTTGGGCCGCACGACGAGGCGCCGGTTGAACAGTTCCGGGTCGGGGTACCTGTCGCCGTGAACCTGATGCGGCGTCATCGTGTGGCCCACCGTTCGTGAGCGGTTTGCTGCGGATGCCTGCGCGTTGGGCGATCTCGGCCCAGGAGTAGCCGTGCTCGCGTAGCCCGGTCGACCGTAGTCAGCAGGTAGGCCGACAGGCGGACTTCGCAGCCGCGGAACTGCCCGGCCCAGCCGCACAGGATGACGCGACCGCCGTAGCTTCGATCGTCGGCGAGGCGTTGTGCGCCAAGCAGTTTGAGCCAAGCCGACCTGGGGTGCCATGGCAAGAATCGAAACCGCTGCTTTGATCAAGGGCGGAATGGACGGCCCTGGCAAGAAAGACCGTCGGACGCACGATAGCCGCTCTCCAAGCAGCCGGAGTACCGGGGCCGTCACGCATACCTTGGGTAGGCTGAGCCAATGTCCGATGACCTGCTGGAGTTCGCGCGGATACTCGTGCAAGCCGTGCGCGATGAGGCTGTGCGGAACTGCGACAACTATCTTCTGCCCGGGGACCATACTCCCGTGGGGAGGCGGTGGGCGCACCCAACAGATGGTGCCTGCAAGGAAGCCATTCGCAGGGCAATACCCGATATTGTGGACGAGACCCTCTTTTACCTGATCAACCGGGGAATCGACCAGGGAATGCTGCAGCTGACCTTCCACGCGTCCAGCGGGAGAACGCTCGATCTGACCGAGGCAGGCGACGGCGAGCTTGGCGGCTGGTTCATGACGGCCTGGCGCCAGGAGTACTCGCAGGAGCGGTTCTCTGACGACTTCGGCGCGAGCGCGCGGGCTTTGGAGTGAATGGGCGGCAAGGCATTCAGGGGACCTTGGAGCCCTTGAGCGGCGTCGACAGGCAAAGTCCGTGCGATGGCAGCGATCGCCCGGGGTCGGGGTGCTTAGCATGGTAGCCAAAATTGTGCGTGTGGGTGATGAGCGGCTAGGCAGCCTCAAGCAGGCGGTTCACATCCGGGATGCCCCGCCGTCGATACGGCGAGAGCATACGCCGCATGTTGTTCTTGGCTTCAATGGTCCGGGTCGACTGGATTCCTTCAGTTAGCTTGAACGCTTCCGACCACGTACTACACGCAAGCTCAACCTTGCCTTGCATGCATTGCACCTCGGCTAGCCACGTTGAGGCGAGGGCATAGATCCGTGGCATCGTGTCGCGGTTGAGGTAGTGAGTCAGGCTCCGTTTGAAGTGGTCTTCTGCGCCTTTGAGATCGCCAAGATCTATCATGACCTTCGCGACATGGTTATTGAACTGCGCCGGACTTAGCCCGTGCATGCCTGCCCACAACGGGCGCTCATCATCGGGGCGTGCCTTATGTAGCGTCGCCTCCGCCTCGCCGATTGTGGCGACGGCTTGATGACGCTCCTTGTTCATCGCGTACGCCTTTGCGAGGGTAAGCAGTAGCAGCGCCTGGGTGTGGTGATCAACCCTGCCTTTGCCCAGCTGAACGGAGGCGGACGCGAGATCAACACAGTTGCCATGATGACCAATGTCGTACGCCTGATGCGCCAAGATCCGCATCACGTAAGCTGCTTGCCCCAGGTCACTGGATTCAACGGCAAGTTGGTAGGCGTGTAGATAGTAACGCTGCGCTAGTGTCCCGCGCCTGAAATCCGTTGTAGATATTTAGCGAGGGAGTCGAGGATTTCTTCGGCGGTCTTCTTCCATACGAACGGTTTCGGGTGAGTGTTCCAGTCGTCGATCCAGGCGCGCACGTCGGCTTCGAGAGCTTGGACGCTCTTATGTACACCGCGCCTGGTCAGCTGATCGGTGAGGTATCCGAACCAGCGTTCGACCTGGTTTATCCACGACGATCCGGTCGGGGTGAAATGCACATGGAAACGTGGGTGTCTGGCCAGCCAGTCGTGGATGATTGCGGTCTTGTGGGTGGCCAGATTGTCACAGACCACGTGCACGTCAAGTTCGGTGGGCACAGTTTTGTCAATGGCGACAAGGAACTTCCTGAACTCCACCGCCCGATGCTTGCGATGCAGTTCGGAGATGACGGTCCCGTCGGCGATGTTGAACGCGGCGAACAGACTTGTGGTGCCATGCCGGGTGTAGTCATGGGTGCGTCGGGTCGGCATGCCCGGCATCATGGGCAGCACCGGCTGCGACCGGTCCAGAGCCTGCATCTGCGATTTCTCGTCCACACACAACACCACGGCCCGTTCGGGTGGGTTGTGATACAGCCCGACAACGTCGACGACCTTGGCAACGAACTGCGGATCGGTCGACAGCTTGAACCCGTCCACTAGATGCGGCTTGAGGTCGAAGCGCCGCCAGATCCGCCCGATCGTCGACTTGGACAGACCACTGCGGGCGGCCATCGACGTCCGCGACCAATGCGTGGCCTTGTGTGGCAACGTTTCCAATGTCAGCGCGATAACTTCCTCTACCTGATCAAGCAAGATCGACGGTGGCCGGCCAAGCCGAGGCTCGTCGGCCAGACCCACCATCCCGTGAGCGATGAAACGGTTACGCCACTTGGCCACCGTCGGCACCGACACCCCCAGCTCGGCGGCCACATGCGAGTTGACCGAATCCGGGTCGGCACAGGCCAACACAATTCGGCACCGCAACGCGTACGCCTGCGTCGATGTCGCCGCCCGCGCACCGCGCAACAAATCCACACGCTGCGCATCGGTAACAGTGAACACTGCTTTCGGCCGACCCATTCGCGCCATCAGAACAGCCTAGACTTATACAACGGATTTCAGGCGCGGGACACTAGATCCTCGAGCCCAATGTCATGTGCCTTCCAGCCGGCGAGGTAGGCAAGTTGTGCGCCCGCGCTGAACATCGCGTTTCGCACACGCTTCGGGGCGGCGGCAGCGCAGTAACCCGCAACATCCGTAGTCAAATACTCAACGACCGCGGTGCGCCCGAAACCCCCACCTAGCTTCTCATCTGCGCGATTGAATGCGGCGGTGATATCAGTGACGGCTTCAACCTCCGCCCATCCGATCCGCCCATCGGTCGCTCGTTCCCTGCGGTTGATGGCCTCATCCATATAGTCAATAGGCAGCAGGAGGGCGCCGACTGAGTAGGCGCCGCCGGTCAGCACTTGCCTTCGGTCCACGTCAGCCCTTCCCAAACGAGCGAGCGCCACAACGGGATCGTCGGAGAGGGTGACGATCGCCTTCTCCACGTCACCGTAACCGATGTCATGCGGAGCTATCCGCCGTCCGAGATAGCGCGATAGTGCCTCGCAAAGGAAGATGATCGTCGTTGCGCGTGGTTTCGTACCGTTGATCCAATGCGTGACCAGCGATTTGTTGGCGCGGAGCATTGTCCCCTGCTCGGCGGCAACCCGATTCACGGCCCGCGCAACTACGTCGTGGGTCAGGTTGCCGTCCTTCAGGACGGCGCGAAGCCGCTCGTTCATCGTAACCCTCCATGAGCAGCGCTCACTTTCCCGAGGCAAGGCTTTAACCCATTAAACGTGAACCTGGCTGGCGAGGTGTCCACTTTTATGCCCGCATACCTGAGCATCGATGAAGCGTATGTAGTGGCAGCCTAGTTGAGGAGAGCAAGCGATGGGCTTACGGTTTTATGGAAAAGACCCCGGCAACCCGGGCGACAACTGTCCGGCAGTCTTCAGGGACCCTGAGACGGGCGAATTTTACTTTCAGGGAGAGACGGTTCTAGATCCGGCCACATTGGACTGGATCAACGAGCGCAGTCCGCTCCTCAACACGGAGTCTGTCGTCTGCCTTCCGGCCCGGATGGTAGAGATCATCATGGAGGCGTGCAGTGGGACGACAGTTCGCTGATCTTCTTAATGCCTGTAGCCGGACAGCGTTCAAGTTGGAGTTTCGCGACTGCTACATGACGGAGGACCCCGGGTACAAGGCGTGGGAAGCGGGAAATCTTGATGCCGCGATTGCGGCCTACAGCGACAGCACCGGGCGGATGCACGCCGCGATAGCGCGCGGCGTGGCGATCCAGCGCGTTCGGATCGTCAGCGTTCCTGTCTCCTCCTACATCGTGTTTGAACACGCGGTAACAGATGGCGTGAACATTGCCGCTGGCGAGCTGATCCGCTGGCTACCACGGCGGTATGCGTCGGATCTCGCGCTGCCAGGAAACGACGCATGGGTCTTTGATGATCAGGTTGTTCAGTTCGGTCACTTCGCCGGTGACGGGTCGTTCCTCGACAATGAGGTTACCGAGGCACCCGACGCGGTGAAGCTCTGCTCATCCGCATTCAATGCGGCATGGGCCAGAGCGATTGATCACAGTGAGTTCAGCCTGACCTGACAAGACAAACGTGTCCTCCTACCTACCCGGCGGCTCGTTATCCAGCGCACAAGCTGCCCGGAAAGCCGTCGCTATCAGATTGCGAGATCTCCGCCGAAGTGCGGGTATGTCGCAGCGGGAGCTCTCGAAACGCGCCAGTTGGCATGAATCCAAGACGAGCCGCATCGAGAACGCCAACGCCGAGCCGAGCGAATCTGACGTCACCACGTGGTGTCGGGTTTGCTCGGCAGAGCACTTACTCCCGGAGTTGGTCGCTGAGCTTCGAGCAGTGGCCCTGATGTGGCTTGACTGGCGACGGGCTGAGCGTTCAGGGCTCAGACAACTCAATATCGCCGTACGCGAGATCTACGAACGCACGAAGATCTTTCGGTCCTACGGCGCCTCCCTCGTCCCCGGTCTGCTCCAAACGCGCGAATACACAACGGCCGTCCTGGATTCCCTCCGCCGTCGCCGGGATGTGCCGGTGAATGACGTCGTGGAAGCCGTTGAAGAACGGATGGCAAGGCAGCACATCATTTACGAAGGAGATCACCGATTCGCCTTTATCCTTGAATCTGCTGCGCTGCGCTACCAAATCGGCGGCCGTGGTGTCCTAGCCGCTCAGCTTCGCCATCTCGTTAAAGTGATGTCGTTGCCATCAATCAGTATCAGCGTGATCCCGTTTGCCGCCGACCGAACCGAACGTTGGGCGGTCGAGTCCTTCTACGTTCATGACGAGTTTCAGGCAAACGTGGAGTTGGTATCGGGCTTTCTCACGATCACCAACCCCCGAGAGATCCACATGTATCTAGAAACGTTCGCCACACTTTCCCGCATGGCTGTGACGGGGAAGGCCGCTCGAAGGCTCATCAACGATGCCCTGTCCGAATTGGAGTAGCACGCAAGTTCTCGCAAGCTCATGGTCTGGGCAATGCCGTCCTCAATACCATCAATGCCATGGGGATAGCTACTGACCTGCACGTTTCCGCTGAAATTGATGGCGTCAACGGCTGCGATGATCCGACTTTGCTACGGCGGTATGCGTGGCTTCGACTTGTCGCTGTCCACAACACGGCCTCGCGCCACGCGCCACAACGCGGTGCGTGCTCCTGCGCCCGGCAACTCACTTGCCCCCAAGCGGAATCAATCGAGCGGTATCGCCGAACGTATGAGGGTGCCTTAGCTGCTCTCAGCGGCCCAACTCAAATGATTCCGTTGGGCGTAGCCAGCAATCCGCCCGCGCCTATGCGCCAGCGGTTCCGCTTTGGACGGCGGACACGATGAACTACACACCGGTTCGCCATCACCTTGTTGAGGCGATACTCAGCGATCCCAACGGTGAATGGACCGTCCGCGAGATGACCGAGAGGTTGTCCACCAGGGACACGGTTCCGACAGGCGCAGTCCAAGATTCTTTGTACCTGATGCTGGCTAACAATTTCCTTGAAGCTGTGCCTTTTCAGCAACATCTGACGTTACGCCTGCGGCACGACCAGACGAATCCATTCGCACCTACAGCCACCGTCGCCAAACGTCTGGCCGACCTTCTCGCTCGCTGGCGCGAACAGCACGGCACGGCGCCTCCACGCCGCTCCAACTGATACAGCACGCCGCCAACAATGCGGCTGGTCCGGCCGCCGCAACCCGAGACTTCGCTCCCTCCAGAGTTCTCCTCCCGTCCTGGGGACGAGCCCCACCGGCATGCCGGTGGGGCGCCTGGGCGGCGTCGGCTTCCCGGATGAGCCCGCCGCCACCCAGGCAATGGTTACACGACGCGTAAGGACAACTTGTGATCATCACGTTTCGCCTGTCGGACCACGAGTTCGAGGAACACTTCGCGCATCGCAAGAACTGTCAGGGTTGTGGTGATCTCGCGCATCTGTATCTGGCGGTGGCCGACCTGGCGTATGTAAAGGTCTTCGTCGACCGTGTCCGTGTGCATCCTCCGCCTAACCGCTTCAAGCTCGTCGACCAGCTGATCCAGCGGCAGACGGCCTTGGCCCGCAGGCGTTTGGCTGACCACGCGTACGTTACGAGGCAGCGGCTTCTGCGGGAGTTGGAGCGCAGGCGACAGGACGAGGTGAGCGCAATTATCAGGAGCGCCTGGAATCGGCAGGAAGAACAGGAGTGGTGCGAGCCGTGATCGCCCGTGGCAGACCGCTGGGTGTCTCCCCGCGCTGGAGAGTAAGCGCTGTCGACCCACCGGGACGGAACCACGATGCGTCAGTGCGGCCGGTTCAGCAGGGACAGGTCGTCGCGGGTGACAAGGCGGCGGCTGATCGCATACTCGGCGAGGTTGGTCAGCGCGGTCCAGCCCGTCATGTTGGGCACTCCGGCCGCGTCGAGGCGGTTGCGCAGGTACTCGATCCGCTTGATCAGTGTGGTGCGCGGCCATCCCAGCCTGGCCGCCGCCGCGGCATAGCTCTTGGGGTGGGGGTCGTAGCGCGGCGGATCCTCCAGGTACCCCGCGAACAGTGCCACCAGGGCCAGCCTGTCCTCCTTGCTGATGACCACGTGCTGGCCTATCGCCGTGGAGACCCCGGGCTCCCCCACCACCGGCTCGGCGTCGGGCACGGCCGCGCCGATCGGCTCGATCAGCAGGTCGTGCGGGCGGGGGCGGGAGCAGTCGACCAGCACCCGGACCGGTGTCTCCACCGCGGCCCGCCGCCCCGGTGCGAGCACGCTGCGAAAGCCCAGATTGTCCACGATGGACAGTGGGAGGGCGTCGGAGCAGTTGCGGACCCACCAGGTGCCGTGCTCCCATTCGACCATGCCGGCGCGGCGCGAGATGGCTTCGTCGTCCGGATCGAGGCAGATGTCGCACTCCGGTGACCGGCCGAACGTGAGGCGCCCGTCGCGGCCGCACACCCACTCCCGCCCCGCCGCAGTCACCCGCGCCTGTCCCATTGGGCAACCCTACCCAATGCCAACAACGTCCTACCCGGATAGCGTGAGGTTGATGTATATCCACGATGTTCGCGACAGGAGTGGGGACAGTGGCGGGAGGGTACGTCAATCTCAACGAGGTCGGCGCTCTGACCAAGTCGGGGCAGGGATATGAGGGCACGGCCGAGGACAAGGCCGCCGAGTCGCGCAATTTCAGCGGGCGCATGGACGCCTCCCATCAGGGGCTCAAAGGCGCGGCGGGCAACACCTTCACCAATATCGCCGACGCGCACAGCGGCAACCTGGTCCAGCTTGCCAACCAGATCGCCCAGCAGGCACTGCGGGCGGTCCGGGGCGAGCAGACGCTTGTCAGCGCGGACGAGGACTCCGACACCGCGCAGTCGGCCACCGTGACGTCGGTGCAGACCCAGGCGTCGGCGGTCAGCCGGCCGATCACGTTTTAGGAGACTTTCATGGCTGGTTACCAGGTCCGGGCGGAGTTCGCCACGCTTGATCAGCTCGCTGGCGATCAGGGTACGCACGCCGGCAACATCGAGAACTACCGGGCAACACTGAAACAGCACGCCATGGCCGCTCTGTCCACACTGGACGGCGGTATGGGTACCGAAGAGCACCATGCCTGCATGCGCAAGGTTGATGAGCTCATCGACGAGCACATCCGCGCCACCCAGTCGTTCCAGCGCACCACCGGGACGGTCAACGACACGTTCCGCCACGGCGGCCAGACCGCCCGCGGCATCCTCGGTCAAGGCGTATAAGAAACCCACGAGAGAAGGGGCCTGGTAGCGTTTGCTACTCGGCCTCTTCCGGTGCCAGCCAAGCCACCTGGATCTGCTGGAACCCGCCACCACGGGTGGCATAGAGGGCCCGTCCCGCGGGCAGGCGTTGCGAGGCGACGCCGTTGATGAGCCGGCCCTCCATCCGGTCGCCGGAGAGCAGGAAGCCCGGCGTCGACAGGTCGTTGAGCCGCTGGATGAGCGGGTCGAGCAGGGCGCGGGACATGCCGCCGGTGCGCCTGGCCAAAACCATGTGCAGCCCCAGATCCCGGCCCTGGGGCAGGAATTCGAGCAGGGGCAGCAGCGGGTTGCCGGTCGATGCCGCCACCAGGTCGTAGTCGTCGACGATGACGAGTACCTCCAGCCCCTGCCACCAGTTGCGGGCGCGCAGCTGCTCGGGGGTCAGGTCCGGGCCGGGCACGCGCCGCGCGATGGATTCGGCGACCTCCTGCGCCACGGCGTGGGTCTTCTGCTGCGTGGTGCAGTACGCCAGCAGGTACGAGTCGGGCACCGCTCCGAGCAGGCTGCGTCGGTAGTCGACGACCACGATGCCCAGCCGCTCCGGCGGATACAGCTGCCTGTATCCGCTTGCGAATACCCGCAGCAGGTTGGACTTGCCGGCCTCACCGTCGCCATACACCAGCAGGTGCGGGTCGCCCCCGCTCAGGTCGACGGCGGCCGGTCTCAGGTCGCGTTCGGAAATGCCGACCGGGACCACGGGATGCGCCGGATCGGGCGGTGGCAGCTCCCGGAACGGGTACAGCGGCGGCAGCACCTGCACCGCGGGGACGGCACCGTGCGGCCACCGCTCGGCGGCGATCGCGATGAGCTGCTTCTGCGCCGTCGTCAGGTCAATCGTGTCCGCCTGGCCGTCGATGCGCGGCAGGGCGGCGTGGAACTGTAGCTCCGAGGAGGCAAGGCCGCGGCCGGGCGCCTCCCGGTCGATGCGCTCCTGCGCCCTGCGGTCCAGCGCGCTGTCGAACGCGTCGTTGAGCCGCAGCTCAAGCCGCCCACCGAAGGACGGCTGCATCCGCAACCGCACCTGCATGCCCTGGGTCACGGTGAGGACGACGTGCACGCCGTAGTTGAGCCCGCGCGCGGCAAGCTCGCCGACCTGCGCCTCCAGCAGCTCGTGATCCTCGCGGAAGGTGCCCCATCCGTCGATTATCAGGAAGATGTCGCCCGCCGCAAAGCCGCCCTGCCGGGCCGCCCGGAAGCTGGCGGGTGAGTCAAAGCCGTTGCGGCGGAACAGTTCCTCGCGTTCGTTGATCGCGTTGGCGACCTCGGCGATGGTTCGGCTGATGCGCTCCGGGTCGTTGCGGCCGGCGACCACCGCCACGTGCGGCAGGTCCTGCAGCGGCGCGAGCCCACCGCCGCCGTAGTCGATGCAGTAGAAGGCGACCTCGCCGGGCGCATACCGCAGGCTCATCGAGCAGATGAGGGTGCGCAGCAGGGTGGTCTTGCCCGACTGCGGGGCACCGACCACGAGCAGGTTCCCCTCGCCGCCGGTGAAGTCCCACTCCAGCGGATCCTGGCGCTGCTGCGCCGGATCGTCGACCAGTCCCAGGATCGCGCTGACCGAACCGGCCGCGGCCCGCGCCATCGGATCCTGGACCCGGTCGAGCGGCAGCGCCCGCGGCAGCGGGTCGAGCCACACCGGCCGTGCGGGCGGCTGCCCGGAGCAGGCAAGCCGCGTCACCACCACGTCGAGCACTGTTTGCTGTCCCGCGTTCACCGAAGGCGCCGCCTCATCCACGGGCGCATCCGATGTGGACTGACCGGCCAGCCAGCCGCCCAGCCCGTTGAGCGAAAGGTACGGCACCACCGGCATCACCGTCTTGGGCCTGTCCTGCGGCGCCGTGTACGGCGCGGAGACCAGCGCCGCCTTGAACTGTTCGAAAACTGTGGTGTCCACCTTGAGGAAACCGATGCCCGGCTCTGGAAGCAGGTGGTAGGCGTCGGCAACGCCGATCGCCTCGCGGCTTTCCGCCTCGGAGAAGGTGCGCAGGCTGATCCGGTAGGACAGGTGCGACTCCAGCCCACGGATCTTGCCCATCTCAAGCCGTTGCGTGGCAAGCAGAAGGTGTACCCCGATCGAGCGCCCGATCCGGCCGATCGCCACGAACAGGTCGGCGAAGTCGGGCTTTGCCGACAGCAGCTCGCTGAACTCGTCGATGATGATCAGCAGGTGCGGCAACGGTTCCAGCGGCTGGCCGCTGTCCCGCAGCGCCTGATAGGAGGTGACGTTGGGCAGGTTGCCGGTGGCCTTGAGGATCTCTTGGCGGCGGCGCATCTCGCCGTGCAGGGCGTCGCGCATCCGGTCGACCAGGGTCAGATCCGACTCGATGTTGGTGACCATGCCGGCGATGTGCGGCAGCCCTCGCATCGGCGCGAACGTGGCCCCGCCCTTGAAGTCCACCAGCATCAGCGCCAGGCGGTCCGGTGGGTGTCCGATCACGAGCGACGACACGAGCGTGCGCAGCATCTCCGACTTGCCCGATCCGGTGGCGCCCACGACGAGTCCGTGCGGGCCCATCCCGCCGTGCGCGGACTCCTTGAGATCGAGCATCACCGAGCCGCCGGATGCGCCGACTCCCACGGGTACCCGCAAAAATTCTCTTAAATTCCTTTGCCTCCAAGCGCTTTCGGGATCGAGGGCAGCCACGTCCGGCACGCCGAGGATCTCCGCCAGGCCGACCGTCTCGGCAAGGGCGCCGCCTGACTCCTCGGTCAGCATGCGCAGCGGCGCGAACTGGCGCGCAAGAGCGGGCAGCAGCCCACCCGGAGGCAGGTCGACGTGGAAGCGGTGGCCGTTCCATTCCTGTTGCGCCACACCGTCCGCGCCCACGACGACGCGGCGGTCGACAACCTCGGGTTCCTCGCGGCGGTGGCCGAGCAGCGCGATGACGTGGATACCCAGATCTGCCAAGGAAATCGAGCGCTCCGGCGGCTCCAGGCCCCACACCCCGGTCAGGTGCTCGCCATCGACGACGATCACGATGTGATCCTGCGTGGCCACCTTCTGACCGCGCCTGCGCTGGTACGCCTCAAGCCGGGCCTCCATCTCACCGGCGATGATGTCGGCCATCGCGGGTGCGCTCTGCGCGATCAGCCGGGCCGGCACCTGACCGTCCATTGCGGATGGATGCTGGACGTGCGGCAGCCACTTGGCCCACTCCCATTGGGCGGCCTGGGTTTGCGCCCGGACGATGCCCAGCCGCACCTCCTGCGGCGCGTGGAAGGTCACCAGCTGGGCAACCAGCGCCTGGGCGAGCATCCTGCCCTGCCAACGATCGCCGACGACACTGAGCACACCGGTGGTGGCGAGATCCACGCAGATCGGTTGCGCTTTTATCATCGAGTACCGGGAAAGCAGCCCCCGGGCAGCCTCAAGGCACACCGGGTCAAACTCGTTGAGCGGCCCGGTGTCCGCCGCCATGCTCAAGCGGGTCGTGATCGGCTGCTCGCCCACACCGCCGCGCAGCACGAGGAAATCCTCGTCGCCGGTGCGCCGCTCCCAGCGGCGGGCGGCCATGCGGGCGAGGTCGAGCAGGCGCCCCGGCTCGGGATGCCGCCACCGGCCCGCCTCCTGCTGCGTGGAGACCGTCACCCGCAACCGGCGCCGCAGGTCCTCGATGTAGTCGAGGTAACGTTCCCGCGCCTCACGCAGCTGCCGGCGCGGGCCGGTGCGCTGGCTGTAGAGCATCGTCACGCCCACCGCAACCGACGCGACGAGGAACAGCAACCCGGCCGCGGCGAACAGCGGCCGGTTCGGGTTGGTGATCGCCACGAGCAGCGAGCCGGCACCGGCAATCACCGGCATCAGGATCATCGACGTGCTCATCGCCGCCGGGGTATCCGCCTGCGGCTTGGGCGGCTCGGCGATGAGCACATCGCCGGTCGCGACCGCGGGCCCGGCGATGCGCGCCGGCCGCTTCACCAGTGTGGTGCCCACGTGTCCGAACCTATGGGGTGACCGGCCAATACAGTATTGGGAACCCCTTCCCAATCCGCCGGCCTTAACGCGCGCGAGGGCCGTTCATAGGATCGAAGCATGTCGCATCTCGAGGTCGACCCCGGCGCCGTCGCCGCGGCGGGTAACCGCACCTCCGCCACCTCGTCCGACTGGGAGGCGTGGGCGAGCCGGTCGGAGACCGTGCTGCGCGGCTGCGCGAGCGACGTGCAGGACAGCACCTTCGGCGCGGCACTGGAGGGGTACCTCGCCCAGCTCAACCCGGCGATGAAAAGCGTTGCGCGGCAAGTCGACGCGCTCGGCGCCAACACGGTGTCGGCGGCGAACACCGTGGCCAACAGCGACACCGCCGCCAGCGACCTGCTGCGTCGTCAGGGCCACACCACCGACGCGGCGACCTCCGCGCTGCGGCGCCCGATCAACCCGTAGGAGTCATGATGGCTGGCGGAAATTCGTTGCAGCCCTTCGATCGTCACCCCGCCGACTCCGGTGCGCTCGAGGCGGCCGCGGGCAAGCTGAGCGACCAGGCGGCGCAGGCGATCGACGCGAACCGCCTCACCTTCTATGCCTTCATGCCTGCGGTGTCCAATTGGGACGGCATCGCCTCGGCCGAGCTGCGGGCCGCGCCGCGTCCGGTGCGGGAGCGGGCCTTCGAGGTCAGCGACTCGCTGGCGTGGGCGGCGATGGCGTTGCGCTACTGGGCGGGTCGGGTCTCGGCCTTCAACACCGAGGTCT
Organism: Candidatus Limnocylindrales bacterium; assembly: GCA_036377915.1. Taxonomy (GTDB): domain Bacteria; phylum Actinomycetota; class Actinomycetes; order Mycobacteriales; family Micromonosporaceae; genus Allorhizocola. Next base: position 16,440 of record DASUXL010000154.1, on the reverse strand, counting down.
CCGGGCTGGTGGATGAGCTGCTCTCGGCGAAGGCTCAGATCTTCGGCGCGACCCAGCCGAACGGCGATCCGGTACCCATGCAAACCACTCTTGATGCTGCCGCCGCCGTGGATGCCCAGGCCAAGAAGGCATGGCACGAGCTTTACGAGACCTACATCCGTGACGGTGCCACGACCGCCGCCGGGATGCTCAACGGCGGGCCGAGCAGTGCCAACGTTTCCGAGGCCGCCGCGGTCGGGCTGGTGCCGCCGGGCGCGCCGTGGAACCCGCTTTCCCAGATGTGGAACTCGTTCCGCAACAACTTCCTGCCGCCAAGCGAGTACGGCCCGCTCGACCCGTGGGCTTGGGGTGCGTCACGCTTCTTCACAGGCTTGGGCTACGGCGCGGGAGCGTTCAAGAATCGATACGGGATCCCTTGGACCACAGGCGGTCCGCGAAGGAGAGAGTTCTCCGGCCCGCGCGTGCACCCGCGATACTGGAACCTGGTGGACCGGGCCGCCAAGGCAGCCAAGCACGCCGGGAACCTCACCTCCTTCCTCAACTCGCTTACCCGGCGGCTGCGCGACGGGCAGAGCGTGCCCGGCGCGGTGGCCGGCGCGACCGGGGAGGCCGGCACGGCGGCGGCATGCGCGCGAGCCGGTGCGGCGGTGCCGGTCCCACACCTTGGAGCCAAAATCGCCATCGGCATCGGCGCGGGCGCGCTGTGCACGCCGCCGGGCCGGGTGGTCGGCGACGGCTTCGAGCAGGCCGCCGACAACCTGGTGGAAGGCTTCAAGGGCCTGGGGCGCTTGGGAACCCCGTTCCGATGAGCGGCGCCACTTCGATGTACAGCCGGGTGACCGTGGTCAACGGCACCCGGCAGGTGGACCTGGCGCTGCCGACCGCCGTGCCCCTGTCCGATGTCATGCCGCAGCTGCTGCGGTTCTGCGCGCCCGAGGAGTCGCCGCACGAGCCGGCGACGTGGACCCTTGGGCGCTTGGGCGGGGCAAACCTGAGCCTGGCCGGTAGCGTCGCCGACGCGGACGTCGCCGACGGCGAGGTGCTGGAGTTGCGCACCGCCTCGTCGGCCGTCCATCCGGCCTATGTGGAGGATGTGCGCGACACCGTCGAGGACGCGATCGACCAATCCGGCCGCCAGTGGCGGCCGCGCACCACGGTCGGGTTCGCGCTGGCCGTCGCCGCCTGCGGCCTCGCCGCCGCGCTCCTGCTGCCCGAGGCCCGGCAGCCGGGCGACCCGGCGTCGCTGGCGCTTGCGGGCTTCGTGGCGATGCTTTCGCTCGCCGGTGCGTGGTGGGCCGGGCGTCAGGGCCATCACCGGGCGGTGTGGGCGCTCGTGGGTACGGCCGCGTTGTGGGGTGGCGCCGCGGGCTGGCTAGCCACGGCCTTTGCGGGATGGTCCGTGGCGCTGGCCTCGGCGGCGCTTGCCGCGCTTGCCACCACCGCCCTGGCTCGGACGGTAACCGTTGGTGCCACGGCACATCTGGCCGCCATGGCGGTGGTCTGCGCGTCCTGCCTGCCGGCCGGGATCTTCGTCCTGTCCGGATTGGACATCTGGCACGCGGTACGTATCGTTGCTGTGCTTGCGATCCTCGCGATCGGTGTCCTGCCAAGGATTTCGCTGACCGTCGGCGGCATCGCCGGCGCCGACTACCGGGTGCGCCACGTCGGTCTGGTCAGCGGCGAACAGCTGGCCAGGCGGATCCGCCACAGCGACATCCTGCTGCACGGCAGCCTCGTCGCCATCGCGGTCGTCGGACTCGTCACCGGCCTGATCCTGACCTCCTCCGAGCTGTGGTGGGACAGCATGCTGGGGCTCGCGACCGGGCTCGCGCTGCTGGCACGATCGCGCGTGTTCTCCCGCATCCCGCACATCCTCGCGCCGCGCCTGGCCGGCCTGATCGTCCTCATCGGACAGGGCTTGACGTACCAGCGCGGCGTTTGGCCCATCGTCGCCGCGGCGATCGTGTTTGTGGCCGTCTGCGCCATACCTCTTTCCGACGTCGCGCGCGCCCGCCTCAAGCAGGTGCTCAACCTGGCCGAGACGGTCACCGTCACGGCCATGATCCCGCTAGCCGCGGGCGGGCTGGGTCTGTTCACCTGGATGGCTTCAATCATTTAGGGGGTACCGGATGACGGGCGACGAGCGGCAAGCCGCCCAGCACGCCGCCGCCGAGCTGGCTCGGATGGGCATCGATCCCACCAGCCTCGGGCTCGAAGCCGCGCCCGTGCAGCCCCCGGCCTCGCCGGCTCGCGTGCGCGGGGTGGCGACGGTGCCATCCAACGACAACCGCGAGCACCTCATGACGCTGTTCATCAAGCGTCCCCTGACCGGCTCTCCACCCACAGCCGCACCCGGCCGGATCACCAAGCCGCTGGAGGACGCCACCGAAACCCGCCGGGTGCTGCTGCCCGCGCGCTGGCACCGCACCGCCCGCGCCGCCACCCTCGGCCTGTGGCAACCCGGTGCGGCGGCGGCGATCGAACACGAACGGCAGCTCGTTGCCCGGGTCCGCACGCCCCGGCGCGAGCCGGCCATCGTGGTTTTCCTTTCCGGCAAGGGCGGTTCGGGGACCACGAGCACCGCAGCCGGGATCGGCCTCACCCTTGCCACGGTCCGCACCGACAACGTCGCGATCGTGGACGCCCGCCGCGGCACGACCTCGCTGGGGCGCCGCCTGGCCGGCAAGCCCGCGCCGAACGTCGCGCAACTCAGCGAACCGGAGGACGCCCCGCCGCGGCACCTGCTTCCGTTGCGCGCCAGAGGTTTGCTCGGCGTGGTCGACGCGCCGCCGTGGCACAGCCGGCTCGCGCACACCCGAGTCCTGCACGTCCTCGACCGGCTCCGCGAGACCCACGCACTCACTCTGGCCGACGTCGGGACCGACCTGGAACCGGCCGGCCAGGCCGTGCTCGGCCGCGCCGACCAGGTCGTGCTCGTCACCACCACCAGCCGCGACGCCATTGACGCCACCCGCATCGCCCTGGGCCGGATCTGGGAGGAAGCCCCCCACCGCCTCAACACCCTCATCGTCGCGGTGGCGTGCCTGACCTCCCGCCAGTACCGGCGCACGCTCCGGCACCTGCACACCGAGCTTGGCCTGACCTCCCGCATCGTTGCGGTACCTTGGGATCCCGCGCTCGCCGCGGGCGACCCGATGGATCCGGACACCCTGCGGCCCGCCACCCGCGAAGCCTTCCTGCGCCTGGCCGGCCTCGTCGCCGACCCCGGACCGCCCGACCGCGACCTGCAGCCGGGCACGCTATGAACGACCAGCCGCCGGCCCCGCTCCTCAAGGCTCCCAACGCCGAGCGGTACATGCTCGAGTCGGAGAACCTGCGCCGACGCCAGCTGCGCTCGGCACTGCTGCACGGCTCGGGCCGCAACTGGCGCGAGCGCCGCCGGATCTGGCCCGGCGCGCTCGCCGGGGCGATCGTAGTGGCGGTGATCGTTGCGGTGATAGGCGTCTATGGCGCATTTCAACGCCAGCAGAAGATCCTCGAAGACGAGCAGCGGCGACGCCAATCAGCGTCTGCCCCTGGAAGATCGGCGGCATCGTCGCCGCCGCTCTGGTCATCCCGCATGTCGACCACGATCGCACAACATGATCACGGGCCTTCACGGTAAAAGCAGGCTGGTTCGTGGCGTCCGGATCCTACATAGCCTTGGTATCAGCAGCTTCTACGCAGCAACGGGATCGCCGCAACCAGCGCAAGCGGCCCAACGAACGCGGCGCCGACTTCGACATAGACCCAAACGCCGCGCACCAGCGGCCCACCGTCGTCGATGCCCCAAGTGAGGTTGGGATAGGCACAACACGATCGAATTAGTACCGCGACCGCGGCCGGATAGGCAAGCGCCCGCGCGCCCGCCGGGTGACGTGGCAAGATCGCAGCGGCGATCGCCAGCATGACAGCAGAAACAACAGACCAGCCGATATGCACGGCAAGGTCCCAGCCGTTGCTGCGCCACGAGTCGTAGAATTCCGGATTGGTCGCCTCCGGCAGCGTCGAGGCCGTGACCAGGGCCTGAGCCAGGCAGGCCGCGGTGGCGACCCACAGCAGCGCCCTGGCCCAAGGGGAATCGAGGGGCATGGCCAGCAAGCCTGGACCAACAACGGCGTTGCCGCAAGGCGACGCAAATCCAGCGCCAGCCTATTACTGGATACGAGTCCTCGCGACTAAGTGAGCCGGAGGTGTCCACACCTCACAAAGATCAAGCTTACTCGGCACCAACATGATCAAAGTGAATCGCTCGTCCCTGTCTACATCAACCCACGGCCAACCTGCGCGACAACATCGTGTTCACCTCGACCCGGCCAACCCGAGGGTGCGCGCCCTTTGCCTGCCTGCCGCGCTACGCCAACCGTCCGCCCTCCATGGCTGAACCTGGCGGCGGAGAGTCGACACAACCCTCCCCGGGCTGTGCTGAATCTCCGCCGCCAAAATGGGGTCCACCCCGTCCCGGCTCGATCAATTTCACGCTGCCCGTGATCGACCGCCCCGGGTCAACGGAGTAGACAGCGCCCACCGCCCACAGTTCACCGCTAGATCAGGTCCCGGCCGCCTTGCCGCCGGCTCTGACTCGCCCGGTCGACGGTCGATCCGTCCACGCCATGACTACCGCCGCCACCCACCGCGCGGCCATTTGGCGCTTTGTCCCGCTTGGAGTGACATCGGAGTCGGCTATCCGACAAACAGTTTCCCCGCCGTTGGTGGCTTGATCACGCCGTCGCATTGATACTGCTCGCGATACAACTATAGGAGCCTGTCAATTGAAGGATCGGCGTGACAATGAACCTGGGCATGCTTAAGCTGACGACCTCGGCCACGATTCTTACCCTGATAATCTCCGGTGTTGCGGCGCCGCAACCGATTTCGTTATCGGACACCACTCCCGCCGCAGCCGCCGAGGAGACGACTTCCGAACCCGTTGTCTGTGTGTCGAACGATGGCACTTCCGCACCGCAGTCGCGCAACGTGGCACTCGATCTGCCTGATTATCAGGCGATCGTGAGCCCTTCCGACAAGTCGGAGCGCCGCCTCACCCATGATGGGGCCACCCTGGCCATCATGCCCAGCGCGGTGCGCCTGCCCACCGGCATCGGCATCACCTCGCTGCACGGCGGGAGCCAGGTGCCCGCGCTCGACCCGGGCATGACCAACGTGACCGGCAAGGTGCGCAACGGTTTCAAGTTCACGCCGCATCCGATGCAGTTCGCCGAGTCGATCGAGGTGTCGCTGCCCTACGATCCCGCGCTGCTGACCGATGAGTTTACCGCCCAGGATATCTACACATACTTCTTCGACGAGCCCGGCCAGTGCTGGCGCCGCCTCATCCGGGTGCGCGTCGACGAGGCGCTGCAGGTGGTTGTCTCGCTGACCGACCACTTCACCGACATGATTAACGCTACCGTCTCGGTGCCTGACCACCCCGAGAACGTGTCGTTCAATCCTAACCAGCTCAAGGACCTTCAGGCCGCGGACCCGAGCGCCGCGGTGAATCTTATCGCCCCGCCGAAGCCGTCACATCAGGGTGACAACCAGGTGAGCTATCCGCTGGAGGTGCCGCCCGGACGGCTCGGGCTGCAGCCCAAGCTAGCGGTCCACTACGACTCCTCCCGGGGCAACAGCTGGCTCGGCATGGGCTGGGACCTCAACGTTCCCGCAATCACCATCGAGACCCGTTGGGGTGTCCCGCGTTACGAGGCGGCGGACGAGACCGAGACCTATGTGCTCAACGGTGAGCATTTGACCCCGGTGGCGCACCGGTCGGCCAAGGTGCCCCGCACCGCCGAGAAGGTATTCCACACGCGGGTCGAGAGCGCATTCGCGCGGATCATCCGGCACGGGACCGCCCCGGCGAACTACTCCTGGGAAATCACCGACAAGGCCGGCACCAAGTGGCGCTACGGCACGGGGGCAGAGTCCCGGTTGACCGGCGCCGGTGGCAACATCTTCGCCTGGCACCTGCGCGAGGTGCAGGACACGCACGGCAACCTGATGCGCTACCACTACGCCAATGTGAACGACGCGGGCGTCGACAACGGGACAGTGCCCGGCACCAACCTTTACCTTGCGCGCATCACCTACTCGGGGCGGCAGCCGGCCGAGGGCCGCTACTCGGTGACTTTCCTTCGCGACCGGGAGCTGGGCGAGCCGCTGCGGCTGGACAAGACGATCGACGCCCGGGGCGGGTTCAAGCGGGTGACCGCCGACCTGCTGCGCAGGGTCGAGGTCAAGCTGGACAGCACGCTCATCCGGCGGTACGAGCTTGCCTACACGACAGGCGCTTTCCACAAGACTCTGCTGCGCTCCGTCACTCAACAGGACGAGAACGGCGCGGTCGTCAACACCCACCGGTTCGACTACTTCGACGACATCCGCGACGGGCAGGGCCGCTATCAGGCGTTCCAGCCGGCGCCGTGGACCGTCCCGGGTGACGACCTCAGCAAGGACATCCTCAACCTGACCCCGGAGCAGGCCGGCGAGGCCAGCGCCATCAACTCCAACACCAGCTTCGGCGGCGGCGGCCACCTCTATGTGGGCGTGGGGACCCAGCCGAGCAAGTCCGGGTCGATCGGGCTCAAGGTGGGATTCAGTCACGACTCGGAGGAGGGCCTGCTGGCGCTCATCGACGTCGACGGCGACACCCTGCCGGACAAGGTTTTCAAGAAAGACAACACTATTTGGTACCGCAAGAATCTCGCCAAACCCGGCGGCCCGACCAGTTTCGCCGCCCAGCCGGCGCAGCTCAACCTTCCGGGCATCATGGGCGAGAGCAGCGACACGCTCACCCTCGGCATCGAGGCATACTTCGGCGGGGTCGCCGCCCAGCTGGACTACATCAACACCTTCTCCACCACTGACCAGTACTTCAGCGACGTCAACGGCGACGGCATCAGCGACCTGGTGACGGGTGCGAGTGTCTTGTTCGGACGGATCGGCCCGTCCGGCGTCCCGGTGTACGGCCTCAACGGCGACACCCCCGCGCCCATCACGCCCGGAACCATCGACCCCACCGGCATTTTCGGTGACTTCGGCCCCGACCGCGAGCGGCTCATCGACTCGTTCCCGTTGCTTGACACGGTCCGCCGGTGGGTGGCGCCGTTCGACGGGACGGTCAGGGTCGAGGGCGGGGTGCGGCTTTCACCCCAGACGGCGGCGGCGCGCGCGGCGTCGCGGTCGGCCGACGGGGTCAAGGTAGCGATCCAGCTTGAGAACGACGTCAAGTGGAGCGACACCATCGGGCCTCAGGACAACAACGAGCACCTCCCGTCGGGCGTGAGCTCGCTGACCGTCGCCAAGGGGCAGCGGCTCTACTTCCGGCTCCAGTCCAATTTCGACGGCGGGCTGGACCAGGTCGACTGGGACCCGGTCGTCACCTACACCGGCGTCACGGCGAGCAACGACGTCAACGGCCTGGCCAACTTCACCTACCGCGCCTCAAGGGACTTCACCCTCGGCGGGCGCAGCCCCAGCCTCAAGGCGCCGCTCACCGGCTCGGTGCAGTTCACCGGTGACTTCGTCAAGCGCGGCCCGACCAGTGACAACATCGTGGTCGCCATCACCGCTGACGGCAACCCCCTCTTCCAGCAGACCCTGAGCGGCGCCGCCGGCGGGACCGCGGCAATCAACATCAACCGCGCTGTCCAATCAGGACAGGTGTTGCGCTGGGAGGTCCGGGCGGACTCACCGATCGATCTGGACCAGATCGAGTGGACCCCGCGCGCCTTCTACACCGCCGCCCAGGGCGCCGACCGGATCAACGACGCCAACGGCAACCCGCTTATCGACTTCTTCCCGCCCTATGCCACGAGCATGTACCCCATCAACGGCCTAACCGCGCCGCAGGGCTTCTACGACGTGCCCGCGGACGGCAACCGTACCGTCGAACCGCAGCTGTTCTTCAACTTCGGCGGCCAGACCCCCACCGCCCGCGTGGCCTTCACCGTCAAGCGGCGCGGCGCGCTGATCGCCAAGCGGTTCTTCGACATCAACGCGGGCGTGGTGATTTCGCCCGGTGCGTTCAGCATCGCGGCCGACGGCGATGACGAGCTGTTCTTCGACTTCAGCACCGCCGACCCCAAGCTGCGCAACTTCCTGACCTCTCACAAGGTGACAGTGGACGGCGCGAACGTGCCCAACGCTTTCCACAGCTCGGCCGAGGAGGGCGCGTTCCCCCAGCCGTACCGCGGGTGGGGAGCCATCGGGTACAACGGCAACCGCGACCGGGCCAACCAGGCCGTGGTGCAGAACGACCTCGTCGTCGACGAGAACTTCGGCAACCAGATCCCCGACAGTGTCGACCCGCAGGCGCAGAAGGACGCGTTCCGGGCCGACCCGCGGATCAACCCGCCGAAGGTGTCGCCGTTCCTGCCGTCACCGAGGCAGGGCCGCTGGGCCGCGGGCGAGCACAACTGGGCGGCCCGCAGCACCGCCAGCAGCTCCCGGATGGGCGTGGAGTCCATCAACCTGCCCAGGCCCTCGGACTTCGCCGGCGCGGTCGGTGTGCCAAGGCTTTCCCGGTCGCAGCAGATCTCGACCACCGGAAGCGTCGGCGGGCCGATCGGCTCGATCGGCGGCAGCATCGCCACCGGTGACAGCACCGGCGAGGTCGACTTCTTCGACCTCAACGGCGACCAGTTCCCCGATGTGGCCGGCGCGGGAGGCATCCAGTACACCGACCCGACGGGTGGCCTGGGTGGCACGCGCGGGTCGATGCCGGACGGCGCCGTCCGCAGGAGCACCAACGAGTCCGGCAACGCCAGCGCCGGCAGTGCCGCCCGGACCATCACCACCGGCCGCGGCTACGGCGCCCCGCCCGGAAACCTCATCAGCGGCAACACCTCCGAGTCCGGCAACGACATGCCTCCACTGGGCGTGGGCGGAAGCCTCGGCGAGAGCAGCTCGGACGGCCGCTTCGACCTGCTCGACGCGAACGGGGACGGGCTGCCCGACCGCGTTTACGCCGACGGCAGGGTGGCGCTGAACCTCGGGTACAGCTTCGCGCAGCCGGAGCAGTGGCGTAACCCGGCCGCGCTCAACGACGGCGAGGGCGGCAACTTCGGAATCAACATCGGGTTCAACACCGACTTCTACGGCTTCGCCGGAGGCGCCTCCTACAACGAGGGCAGCGTCTCAAGCGACGCCACGCTGCTGGACGTCAACGGCGACGGTCTCGCCGACCGGGTCATCGCCGGCACGCCGATCAAGGTAGGACTCAACACCGGCAACGGGTTCCAGCCGCCGGTCGACTTCCACGGCAGCCTCTCGTCAATCAACAACGACCAGAATGCCAAGCTCGGCGGCGGTGTCTATTTCACCATCCCGATCTGCTTCATCGTCGTGTGCATCATCATCAACCCGGGTGGCGACATCTCGACCGGCGCCAGCCGTTCCGAGTTCGCGCTGCGGGACCTCAACGGCGACGGTTTCGCCGACCACCTGTCGTCCTCGCGCGACAACGGCATGACCGTGGTGCAGAACACGACCGGCCGCACCAACCTGTTGCGTTCGGTTGCCCGGCCGCTCGGCGCGACGATGCAGTTCGACTACAAGCGGGACGGCAACACCTATGACCAACCCAACTCCCGCTTCGTGCTCTCCCGCGTTGCCGTCCACGATGGACACGCAGGCGACGGCGCCGACGTCCAGCTCGCCACCTACGACTACGAGAACGGCGTGTTCTCCCGGCTGGAGCGCGAATTCTTCGGCTACGGCAAGGTGACCGAGCACCAGCGCGACGCCGGCAACGGCGACGCCATCTATCGCACTGTCGTGCGGGAGTACCGCAACGACAGCCACTATGGCCGCGGTCTCATGACGCGCGAACTCACCACGGACGCGGCCGGGCGGCCGTTCCTGGAGACCATCAACACCTACTTCATCCCGGATGCGGCAAGCACCACGGCCACCATCTTCCCCAAGCTGGAGCGCGTCGAAAAGCGCTTCTACGAAGGCAATCCGGCGCCCGGCAAGACGACCTTCACCTCCACCGAGTATGACGCCCTCGGCAATGTCACCCGCACGTTCGACTCGGGCGACATCGGGGCCGCGGACGATGTCGAGATCCGCATTCGCTACACCGCCGAGGACGCTTTGTGCCAGCAAAACCATTTGGTGGGTACCCCGAAGGCCATCGACGTGTTCGGCAACGGCACGCTGATGCGCCACCGCGAGGCCAATGTGGACTGTGCCAACGGTGAGCTCAGGCAGGTTCGCGCCTTCCTGGCCAATGGACAGGCATCCATCTCCGACCTTGAGTACTTCCCGGACGGCAACCTCAAGGCGGTCATCTCACCGGTCAACGAGAACAACCAGCGGTTCCGGCTGGACTACACCTATGACCCGGGTGTGGCCACCCACGTCGCCTCGGTGACCGACAGCTTCGGGCTGCGCTCGGCGACCACCTACAACCTCAAGTATGGGCTGCCCGAGACGAGCACCGACACCAACGGTCAGGTGGTGCGCAACACCTACGACGCGCTGGGCCGGGTCGACACGGTGACCGGGCCGTACGAGGCGCCGGAGAACCGGATCTCGGTGGACTACGAGTACCACCCCGAAGCCGTTGTGCCGTATGCGATTACCCGGCATGTCGACCGGCAGGCCGACGGCAGCGTGCGAGCGGACACCATCGACACCGTCACGTTCATCGACGGCCTCAAGCGGGTCGTGCAGACGAAGAAGGACGCGGCCGTGCACACGGGGGAGAACACCGCCCCGGCCGATGTCATGGCCGTCTCCGGCCGGTCGAGATACGACTTCGTGGGCCGGGTCGTCGAGCACTTCTATCCGGTGACGGAGCCGAAGGGCGCGGCGAACATCACCTTCAACCCGGTGTTCGATCCCGTGGCGCCCACCCGGACCACGTTCGACATCCTCGACCGGACCACCCGGTCGGTGTTGCCGGACAACACGGTGAACGCCGTCCAATATGGATTTGGTGCGGGCCGATCCGGTACCCCCCAATTTGAAATAAAGACCACAGACCCCAATGGCAAAGTCAAATTCGTCTACGAGGATGTCCGCACGCTGAAGACATCGGTCAAGGAATTCAACCCGGCCGGCGGGCAGCCGGTGATCTGGACCAGCTACGGCTATGACGCGCTGCAGCAGCCGACCTCGACCACCGATGACCACAACAATGTCAGCACGCAGACATACGACAACCTGGGCCGCCAGACCGTGGTGAACCAGCCGGACGAGGGCCGGACCGAGACGGTCTATGACCCCGCGGGCAACCCGGTGCGCAAGATAAGCGCCAAGCTGGCGGCGCAAAACCTTGCCATTGAATACGATTACGAGTTCAACCGGCTCACCGCGATCCGGTACCCACTGTTCACGGCGAACAATGTCACCTACACCTATGGTGCGCCGGGAGCGCCGAACCACAGCGCCGGCCGGATCACCAACATCGTGGACGGTGCCGGAACCCTGGCCCGCGAGTACGGGCCGCTCGGCGAAACCACCAAGGAAACCCGGGTGAGTCCCGCCCAGGGCAGCCACATCCACACCTTCGTCACCGAATACCGCTTCGACACGTGGAACCGCGCCCTCGGCATCACCTATCCCGATGGGGAGCGACTGTCCTATCGCTACAACAGCGGCGGGCAGGTCGACGCGGCAACCGGCGTCAAGGGCGAGTTCACGTATGACTACCTGCGGCGGCTCGACTACGACAAGTTCGAGCAGCGCGCGCTGCTCGACACCGGTAACGGCACCCGGACCAGGTACACCTACAACGCCGCCGACCGGCGGCTTGACAACATGCACGCGAGGCTGGCCAACGGTTACGTCTTCGACAACCTGAACTACCAGTACGACGACGCCGGAAACGTCACCGCCATCCAGAACGACACCCTGCCGCCCAGCGGGCCGGAGGTCGGGATGCAGGTCGGCGGGCCGAGCCAGCAGACGTTCCGCTACGACGACCTCTACCGGCTCACCCACGCCGAAGGCAGCTACCAGTCACGCAAACCGCACCTCGACCGGTACCGCTTCGACCTGAGCTACGACAGCATCCACAACCTGACCAACAAGAACCAGGTCCACGAGCTGGTCAGCCTCAGCAACGTGAAGACCGACCAGAAGCTGACCTACAACTACAACTACGCCTACAACGGCCCGCAGCCGCACGCGCCCACGACCATCGGAATCTTCACGCTGGCCTACGACGCCAACGGAAACCAGGTCAGCCGGGCACAGCAGCCGAGGCCGCGGCGGCAGATGATCTGGGACGAGGAGAACCGGCTCGCGTGCAGCCATGAGAATGTGCAAAGCCATACGCTGCCGCAGACTCCGGCCTCCTGCGACAACGCCGGGGGTACCCCGAACAACGCCCGCTACTTCTACAACGACAAGGGCGAGCGGATCGTCAAGGACGGCGCCCAGTTCCACATCTACCCCAACCAGAACTTCTCCATCCGCGGCAACCAGGAGTTCAAGCACATCTACATCGGAAAGACGAAGCTCATCACGAAGTTCGTCGAACCGGTGCACCGCTTGGAGGACAGGCAGTACTACTCGCACGGCGACCACCTCGGCTCGACCGGGTTCGTCACGGACATCGAAGGTGGGCTCTCGGAGCACACCAAGTACTTCCCCGGTGGCGAGACCTGGGTCAGCGAGCACCCGTCGCAGCCCGTGCCGCACCAGTTCACCGGCAAGGAGTTCGACCCCGAAACCCAGCTCTACTACTTCGGCGCGCGGTACTACGACCCGAGGACGCAGGTCTGGCAGACGCCCGACCCGGCGCTGCCGGAGTCGGCGCGTGACAGCAAGGACCTGTCGGCCTACCTGTACGCGAACGCCAACCCGCTGAAGATGGTCGATCCGGACGGCCGGCAACCGGTCAATGAGGAAGCCCTCGGCGACGAGGTCATGCTCACCCAAAACCGGTTCTACCAGGAGACCTACACCGAGAACGTCACCGTCTCGCAACAGGTCCAAAAGCGCGGCGGCGGGGACTTCATGGTCGGCGCGCTCATGGTCGGCGGCGTCACCAGTCAGCTCGACTCGCCCGTGCCCGGGCCCGCCGACGTCGCCGGTGTCATCATCATCGCCGGTGGTGCGCTCATCGCGGGAGCGCTGTGGCTCAGCACGACAAGCACCACCACCATCACCAGAACCGAGCCGATTACCCGAACCCGTACCAGGGAACGGCCCATCACGTACGTCACGTACACGAAGATCAACCCGGCGACGGGTGAGGTCTACGTCGGGCGGTCGGCGGGATACGGTACGCCACAAGCGATCGTCGCCGCCCGCGACGCCGGGCATCATATGACGGCACTGGGCTTTACCGGCCCGGCGACCCTCGACAAGTTCATGGTGGGCAGGGGATCGGCGCGGGACCGCTCCGATCCGGCATACCTGGCCATCCGCGGCCGAGAACAGCAGATGATCGATGCGCTCGGTGGCTCCTGGAGCGATGTCGGCAGAGGAAACACCCAGTCCGGCAATGCCATCCGAGGAGTGGCGAAGGCAAATCCCAACGGCCGCACATATCATGGGGCTGCGAGTGCAGCCTTCGGGCAGATCGCCCCGTACACCGGATATTAAGGAACCAGATAGATGGCACGGAGACCAGTTCCGGGAGACATCGTCCGCATCGACTACGCGGAGGACCGTCACACCTACGGCCAGGTCCTGACGACACCGTATGTCGGGATCTACGATCTGCAGGCGACCGGCGACATGAACATCGGTGAGATCATCGCGGCACCGGTGCTCTTCGTCGTCGCGGTCTACGATCGGGTCGTCTCCCGGGGCTGGTCCTCCGTTGGCAAGGCACCGGATGGCGCTCCCCGGATCGCCATCCCGGAGTACTTCATGCAGGACATGTTCCAACCGGCAAGCTGCCAGATCATTGACGCGCAAGGAAACGCGAGGCCGGCCACTCCGCAGGAGTGCGCCGGCCTCGAACGGGCCGCCGTCTGGGATGCCGTCCACGTCGAGGAACGGCTACGCGACCACTACGCCGGGCGGCCCAACGCCTATCTTGAATCCCTTAAACTGCGCACGTGACACCGTTGAGCTTGAACCCGTTGGGGGGAGGGCTCGACGGGCCGTTGCCGGTGAAGGCCGGGGTCCAGATCGCCGCGGGTGCAAGGTTCGGTGCCCATGACGGCGCCCGGACGGTAAAGGTCGGGGCGGCAAAGCTCCAAGTCCCGTTCCAGCCGTTGCCCAACGAGACACCGCTGGGCGCGTTGAACGTCAGCGTCGCGTTGTTGAACGGGGTGGATCCGGTGTTCCTGACGGTAACGGTGGCGTTGAAGCCCTGCTGCCAGAAGGAGTCGACCTTGTAGGTCACCTGACACGAGCCACCACCGCCCGACGAGGGTGATGATGACGGCGACCGCGATGACGTCGGCGAGGAGGTCGGTGGGGTACCGGCCGACTTGGCGGTCATGTTGGCGGAGTGCTGGCGAAAGACGCTCAGGTGCGCCGCCCCGGAGGTGGTGTCGAATCCGCCCCCGCCGCTTCCGTCCTTGTACCACCAGAACGCGCTGCCGTCGCCGTCGGACGCCTCGATCTCGGCGTATATCTGCGACCACCAGTTCGACCAGTCGTGGTGGACATTCCACTCCCCCATGAAGAACGGCTTGCCGACAATGCTGTGCGAGTCCGAGATCCAAGCCCGGATTAGGGCTCTCGTGCGCGGAATGTCAAGCGCGGCCCAGCCCTCGGTGGGATAGGGATGCGCCGAGGTGAAGTCGATGTACGGCGACTGGTGGATGAAGACGAACGGGTTGCCCTCGTTGCCGCCGAAGCCGTAGCGCGACTCGTGCCCCTCCAGACCTGCGCCGAGCATATGGTTGCTGTCGATGCTCTTGACGTGGGCGCCCATCTCGTCGACCCATGCCCGCAGCGTGGCCCCGGAGGCGTTCTCGGCCGGGCTGACGTCCTGGTATCGGGGCTCGTTCATCAGCTCCCAGGCGAAGATGGTCGGCTCGTCCTTGTACCTGACGCCGCTGTAGTGGTTGACCCGATTGAGCGCGTAGCTGAGGTAGTTCTTGTAGGACGTGAAGCAGCCCGGGCACTGCTGCTTGTTGAAGAACTTCGCCCGGCCGGGGTGCCCGCCGGTCAGGCCCTCCCACGCCAGCCTGGTGTCGATGCCACCGTATGCCTCCCAGTAGTTTTCGAAGACCGGGATGAGCATGACGTTGTGCGCCTTGGCCGACTGGATCACGTAGTCGAACAAGGCGAACTGCTGGTCGTTGTAGACACCCTTGGACGGCTCGAAGCCGTGCCAGTTCTCGTGGCTGAACATCCACAGCCGCAGGACGGTCACCCTGTCGGCTTGCAAGCGGGTGAAGTGCGCATCGATGCGCGCCTTGTCCATGTACGTGGTTTCGGTGTCGCCCCAGCTGCCGCCGTAGGTGAACACGTCGTAGGTGTTGGCACCGGCAAAGTAGAAAGTCTTGCCGTTGAAGCAGAAGTGGATACCGCAGCGCTGGGCGAACGTGGGGGCGGCGCCGGCCCGGGCGATCAGCATCACGCAGGCCAACGCCGCGACAAGCATGATGGAGGTGGCGATCGCTATCTGGCGCAGCACCGCGGGAGCGGGTGGGACGTTCATGGCTCACCTCATAGGCGGGGTTTGATGAACCGGTTAAGCAACGCTACGGGAGCGCTCCCACGCAGTCAAGCACGTCACTGTATCCCGGCAACCA
Source organism: Candidatus Limnocylindrales bacterium (assembly GCA_036377915.1). Classification (GTDB taxonomy): domain Bacteria; phylum Actinomycetota; class Actinomycetes; order Mycobacteriales; family Micromonosporaceae; genus Allorhizocola. The sequence goes on along the minus strand of DASUXL010000154.1, from coordinate 763 downwards.
TGTGACAACGGTTCGGCAACGGAGCGACAACCCGGCCCGCGCAGGCTGTGGCCCTCACCAACCAACACGGGAGGTCCCAAATGATCCGTCACGCTTTTCGTCTCTGCGCGGCCGTGGCGATCGCCGCCACCGTCCTGCTCTTCCCCAACACCGCCCAGGCCGCCTCGCCTCCTCCGGAAGGGTGCTGGGGCCAGTATCTTGCCAACCCGGTCTACGGCGGGCTCGAGCACTGCACCGACCTCGTCGACGGCTGGGGGAATCCCGGTCTCTACAGCGAGCTGACCGGGTACTGGAACCCGAGCGAGACCTGGCTGCCCATCAGCCGGGATCCCAACCCCGAGGTGACCAACAACGGGCAGCCGAAGTGGTTCTTCCTCAAGGTCTATGCGATCGACGGCCCGTTCGGTTGCTTCGACGGCTACGCGGCACTGGACAGCGCCTACGGTCCCGTGGTGTTCGGCACCCACACCGGCTTTGACGGCAAGGGCCGGTGGGGTGCGCTGAACCTGATCACGGATCAGTTCTACCCCAGCAGTGACGCGTGGACCGCGCGGTACCCCTGCTTCTAAGCGCTTGAGCAGATCTCTTGCACGTAACGTGTTGGCAGCCTCGCTCATCGCCCGGCTCCCATTCAGGGGGGATGCCGCGTGCTGTGGTCTCAAAATCGTCGCGAAAATCGGGCCAGCTCAGGCACCCGACCGGCGCTGTGAGGTGCAGGAAATTGTGCGACGATTTTGAGACCACAGGCAAGATGCCGGCTCCC
>DASUXL010000153.1:0-14451 GCA_036377915.1 Candidatus Limnocylindrales bacterium | reverse complement strand
AAGGCCGATCCGCTCCGACACGAACGCGTCGAGGTCCAGCCTTCCTTGCAGGTAAAGAGAAATCAGCATCGGGAAGTCCCGAGACGGCAGGCAGTCGCCATACCACGAGGACTTCAGCGCCCCACCCCGGCCGAAAACGTCAAGCAGGGGCAGCTCAAGTTTCATTTCAGGAGTGGGTACCCCGACCAGCACCACCGTGCCGGCCAAGTCCCGTGCGTAGAACGCCTGCTGGTATGTCTCCGGCCGGCCCACGGCCTCCACCACGACGTCCGCCCCGAAGCCCCCGGTCAGCTCCTGGATCGCCGCGACCACATCGGTCTCGCCCGCCTTCACCGTGTGCGTGGCGCCGAGTTTCCTTGCCCAGTCGAGCTTTCGGTCGTCGAGGTCGACGCCGATGATCGTGGTCGCGCCGGCGAGCCTTGCCCCCGCGATCGCCGCGTTGCCAACGCCGCCGCAGCCGATCACCGCGACGCTGTCGCCGCGCGTGACCGCGCCGGTGTTGAGCACCGCGCCCAGCCCGGCCATCACCCCGCAGCCGAGCAGGCCCGCCACCGCGGGCGCCGCCGCCGGGTCGACCTTTGTGCACTGGCCCGCGGCGACGAGTGTCTTCTCCACGAACGCGCCGATGCCCAGCGCCGGGGAAAGCACCGTGCCGTCGGCAAGTGTCATCTTCTGCGTCGCATTGTGCGTGGCGAAGCAGTACCACGGCTTGCCCTTGTGGCACGCGCGGCAGTTGCCGCACACCGCCCGCCAGTTGAGGATCACGTAGTCGCCGGGCTCCACGTCGGTCACGCCGGCCCCGACCGCCTCGACCACCCCGGCCGCCTCGTGGCCGAGCAGGAACGGGAACTCGTCGCTGATGCCGCCCTCGCGATAATGCAGATCGGTGTGGCACACCCCGCATGCCTGCACCTTGACCAGCGCCTCGCCCGGCCCCGGATCGGGCACCACAATCGTTTCCAGACTTACCGGGGCGCCCTTTCCTGCGGCGACTATCCCACGAACCTCATGAGCCACGGTGTTCTCCTCCCACACGACGCGACCATCAGATCACATTGAACTCGTGATGGTCGACTCCGTGTTCCCACGCGGCAAGGAAGTAGGCCGAGCACGCCCGCACCACCGCGGCATCGTCGCTGACCTCGTCCATCAGGTAGGCACCGTCCCCGGCGAAGTAGTAGAACTGCACCAGGCGTTCGTCGAAGACCCAGACGTCGTTGCCCGGGAAGCTCAACGCGGACGCGCGCTGGCGCGGCAGCCAGCGGATCACCTCCCCCGCCGAGACGTTCACCTTGTTGGTGATGGCGTGCTCGAATGAGATATAGGGCGAGACAGGCACGCTGATCACACGCACCCGCCGCATCGCCACCCCCCGCGTCACGGCCGATCGCGCCGTCCTCGTCCAGTTCGCGAACGAGGCGACCGCGCCGTCTGTGTCCCCGGCCCGCCAGGCCAGGTAGCCCGGATCGTCGGGCATGTAAGTGTCGCGCAGCTCGAGCTTGAACGCCGTCCTCCCGCACGCGTTCAGCAGCTCCTCGAATGTGTTCACCCCCACGCGGCAGATACTATCGACGCCGCCCGATCTTAATCCAGGATGCGCCCCCACGGACATTGCGACGTATCACTACAATGACCGCCGGAACGACAGGAGCAGCCCATGCTTGACACGCCCTCCCGGCGCGCATTCCTGATCGGAGTGCTTTCCTGCGGTGCCATGACCGCGGCGGTGACCTACTTCCTGCCGGGTGGCAAACCCGCACCACCGGCCCGGCTCAGGCTGATCACCGGGGCGGACTCCACCGGCGGCAGGCAGCTTCTGTTCGACATGTGGAACGCGGCCAACCCGGACACCCAGGTCGACGTCATCATCGCGCAGGGCACGACCGAGGACCAGAAGAGGCAGATGCTCGACGCGGCCGGCCGGGGCACCGCCGACCTGGTCAACCTCGACATCATCCACATCCAGGAGTTCGCGGCGCAGCGGCTCATCTCCCGAATCGAGCTGGGCAAGGACCGCTTCCTGACCCCCACCATCGAGGCCGGCCAGATCTTCGGCGATCCCGGCCGGTACTGGGCGGCGCCGTTCAACACCGACGTCGGCATGCTCTTCGAACGGGTTCCCGCGGGCGGGGCGCCCGCCAAGGACCCGAGCCTTTCCTCGGTGATCGACGGGCTGTCCCCCGACTCGCAGGGGTTCGTCGGCCAGGTCGGGCCGGGCTCGTCCGCCTCCAACGAGCCGTTCGTGGTCAACGTCCTTGAGCACGCCCTCTCCCGCGACAAGGACATCTTCGACGCCAACGACCTCCCCGAGTACGACCTCGGCCGCTGGCAGCGTGCGCTGGCCCCGCTGCGCAACGCCATCGTCACGCGACGGGCAAGGCCGGTCGACAACGAGTCGACGAGCCTGACCGCTTTCATGGCTTCACCGCCTCCGCCGTACATGCGGGGCTGGCCGGTGCAGTACAGGGAGCTGCAGGAGAGGAACGACCCCGATGTGATCGCGGGCCGGATCCGGGTGCACCCGCTGCCGATCGGCGTCCTCGGCGGGCAGAGCCTGGCCGTGGTCGCCAATTCCCGCTATCAGGCACGGGCCAAGCGCCTCATCGACTTCCTCACCGGCGACGAGGGGCAAAAAGTTGTTGCGGCGCATGGGCTCGCACCCACCCGCGTGGCGGCGTACAGCGACCCGAAGCTCAGAGCATTCATCCCGCATCTCGATGTGATCCGGCGAGCGGTTGAAAATGCCCAACCCCGGCCGGTCCACCGCAACTATGCGGCGTTCGCCAGGGCGGTCGTGAAACACGTGCGCCCGCTGCTGGCCGACGGGGTCGAGCTGCCGTCAATGTTCATCGACGAAATCCGGAGCGCGCTTTCCGGACCCCCCGCCTGAGACGACAGAGGAACCCATGACTATCGAACTCTGGCAGGTGCCGTTGCTGGTGATGGCCGCCCTGGTGGTCGGCTACTTCGCCTACGTGGCCGCCGCCCGGACCTGGCACGACCGGGTCAGGCTGTGGATCAAGATGGTCGGCCTCGTGGTCCTCGCCTGCGTCGTGCTGGGCATCGGCTATCAGCTGTTGAAGCGCGCCGAGCTTTCCGCGCTCTCGACCGTCCTGGCCATCATGATGCTCGCGGTCGAAGGGTTCATCGCGTGGGTCGCCTGGCAGCAACTGAAGGCGTCAAGGGCGGGCGACAAGGGTTAGGCAAGGTGCCCGCCGATCTGCGTGTAACCGCGCAGCAGATCCCTGGAGATGATCAACCGCTGCATCTCGTCGGTACCCTCAAAAATCCGCAACAGCCGCACATAGCGGTACCACCGCTCGATCGGCAGTTCGCGGGTGTAGCCCATGCCGCCGTGGATCTGCATCACCCGGTCGATGACGTTGTTGGCCATCTGCGCGCCGTAGAGCTTGGCCATCGAGGACGAGTGGCGCGGGTCCATGCCCTGGTCGACCGACCACGCGGCGCGCAGGATCAGCCAGCGGGCCGCCTCGATCTCCACCTCCGAGTCGGCGATCATCCACTGGATCGCTTGGTAGGTCCCGATTTTGCTGCCGAACGTCTCGCGGGTGTTGGCATAGTCGACCGCCATGCGCAGCGCCCGCTCCGCCAGGCCCAGCGCGTGCGCGGGAATCATGTACCGTCCGCGCCCGATCCACTTCATCCCCAGCTCGAATCCCTGGCCTTCCTTGCCAAGGATATTTTTCGAGGGTACCCGCACATCTTCAAAGATCAATGACGCCGGACCGCCTTCACCCATCGTCTGGATGAACTCCGACCGCCAGCCCATGCTCCGGTCCACCAGGAACGCCGTGGAACCTCCATTGTGGACCGACTTGTCGCCGTCGGTCACCGCGACGACGATGGCGAAGTCGGCGTCGTTGCCGTTGGTGATGAAAGTCTTCTCCCCGTTGAGGATCCAGTCGTCACCGTCGGGCCGCGCGGCAAACTTGATGTTGGCAGCGTCCGACCCGGCACCCGGCTCGGTGATGGCGAAGCAGGAGATCCGCTCCCCCTCGATGGTCGGGATCAGGAACTCGTCCTTCTGCTCATCGTTGCAGTAGTACAGGATGTTGTCGGCGTCTCCCCCGAACCTGAACGGCACCCAGGACCGCCCCACCTCCGTCCAAATGAGAGCCTGCACCACCGCCGGAAGGTCCATCCCGCCGTACTCCTGAGGCGTGGACAGGCCCCAGAAGCCGAACGCCCGCGCCTTGAGCTGAAGCTCGCGCAGCTCGTCGCGGCGCAGGCCGGGCTCGTGTGCCCGTTCGCGGCGCAACACCTCCTGCTCAAGCGGCATGATCTCCTTGCGGATGAACGAGCGGGCGGTGTCGCGGATCGCCTTTTCCTCGTCGCTGAGGGAGAAGTCCACGTTGTCACTCCGATCAGAAGGCGCTGACGCCGGTCAGCGCGCGGCATCTCGAAAATACTTGCCAACCGGCGCGGCCGATACACTCGTCTGTCGCCAGGTCCATGCTATTAAACTAACGGTGCAAGTTTTATTTCGTCCAGAGGCGTCCAGAGGTGGGGGTGGCGGTGATGGCCAGACCGCGCCAGGCGCTGCTCAGCCGTGAGCGCATCGTCCACGTCGCCACCACGCTGCTCGACGCCGAAGGGCTGGAGGCGGTCTCCACCCGACGGCTCGCCGCCGAACTCGGCGTGCGCGGACCGTCGCTGTACAACCATTTCGGCACCAAGGACGAGATCCTCGACGCCGTCGCCAACACCATCGTCTCCGCAGTGGACGTCTCCTTCTTCACCACCCACGACTGGCCCGACGCGCTGCGGCTGTGGGGGCACTCGTTCCGCGACGCCCTGGCCACGCATCCCAACATCGTGCCGCACCTCGCCCGCGGGCCGGGGCGGCGCCCCGCGTCCCTGGCGATGGCGGACGCGGTCTACGGCGGCCTGGTCAAGGCGGGCTGGCCACCGGCGCGGGCCACGCACATCGGCGCGCTCATGCGCTATTTCGTCGCCGGGGCGGCGCTGGGGTCGTTCGCCCGGGGTTTCGTACCCGACCCGGAGCTCTACGCCGCCCACTACCCGCACCTTGGGCAGGCGCACAAGCTCGCGGGGCACCAGCGCAGTGTCGACGAGGGCGCCTTCGGGCTCGGCCTTGACGCCCTGATCGCCGGACTTGAACTTGAGTACGACAAAAACAAGCACCGCTAGTTTTGGCGACCAGCCACCAAGATATCGCAATTTGCCTGGCAATCGTCCAAGAACGGCGGCGTTTCACACGGAGTTGCCAGGCAAATTGCCGGATCTTGAGGGCTGGCACGACGAGAACGACGAGAACGAGGAAGAGGGAGGACGACGTGGACCGCGAGCACCTTTACATCGGGGGACAGTGGGTTTCGCCGCACGGCACGGGCACCGTCCCGGTCGAGAACCCGGCCACCGAGCAGGTCATCGCGCACGTTCCCGCCGCCGACGCGGCCGATGTGGACCACGCGGTGGCGGCGGCGCGGGAAGCGTTCGGCGGCTGGGCGGCGCTCGGCCCGCAGGAGCGGGCGTCCCACCTCGACCGCCTGCACCGGGCGTTGGCCGCCCGCGCGGACCGGATCGCGGCGACCATCACCGCCGACCTCGGGGCGCCGGCCAAAATCGCGACCCGCGTGCACACCCAGGTCCCGCTGGCCGTCCTGAAAAGCTACGCCGAACTGGCGGCGAAAGGCTTCCAGGACGAGACTGTCGGGAACTCGCTCGTGCTGCGCGAACCGGTCGGTGTCGTCGGCGCCATCACCCCGTGGAACTACCCACTGCACCAGGTCGTCGCCAAGGTGGGCGCGGCGCTCGCCGCCGGCTGCACGGTGGTGCTCAAGCCGGCCGAGCTGACCCCGCTCGCCGTCTACCTGCTCTTCGACGCGGTCGACGAGGCGGGCCTGCCACCCGGCGTGCTCAACCTGGTGACCGGGCTGGGCCCGGAGGCCGGTGAGGCGCTTGCCCGCCACCAGGATGTCGACATGGTCTCGTTCACCGGCTCGACCACCACCGGCGCGCACATCTCGCGCCTTGCCGCCGACCGGATCGCCCGCGTCGCCCTGGAGCTTGGCGGCAAGTCGGCCAACGTGATCCTCGACGACGCGGACCTGACCAAGGCGGTCAAGGTCGGCGTCGCCAACGCGTTGCTCAACTCGGGACAGACCTGCACCGCGTGGACGCGCATGCTCGTGCCGAAAACCCTTTACCCCCAAGCGATTTCGCTCGCGGCCGAGTCGGCGGGAGGGTACCGGATGGGCGACCCCGCCGACGAGAGCACCCGGCTCGGGCCGCTCGTCTCACGCGGCCAGCGGCAGCGGGTCCGCGGCTACATCGACCGCGGGATCGCCGACGGGGCAAAGCTTTCCAGCGACACCCCGGACCTGCCCGAGCGCGGCTACTTCGTCGCCCCGGCGATCCTGTCCGAGGTGAACCCCGACAGCGTGGTGGCGCAGGAGGAGATCTTCGGCCCGGTGCTGGTCGTGATCCCGTACGAGGATGACGACGACGCGGTCCGCATCGCCAACAACTCGCGGTACGGCCTGGCCGGGGCGGTCTGGTCGGGCGACGAGTCGCGGGCGCTGTCGGTGGCCAGGCGCCTGCGCACGGGCGCGGTCGACATCAACGGCGGCATGTTCAACCCGGTGGCGCCCTTCGGCGGGTACAAGCAGTCCGGCATCGGCCGCGAGCTTGGCGCCCACGGGGTCGCCGAGTTCCTTGAGACCAAGGCGATCCAGCGATGAAGGCGCTGGTGTGCCGGGGCGCGGGCGAGCCGCTGCGGGTCGAGGACATCCCCATGCCGTCGCCGGGCGACGGTGAGGTGCTCGTGCGGGTGCGGGCGGCCGGGATCTGCCACAGCGACCTGTCGATGGTCAACGGCACGCTTTCTCCGGGGTACCCATTGATCCTCGGGCACGAGGCCGCCGGTGAGGTGGTCGGGACCGGCGAGCACGTGGTGCTGAACTGGGCGCCGCCCTGCCGCGAGTGCTGGGCGTGCGAGCACGGCGAACCGTGGCTGTGCCGGACCAGCGGCATTCCCTCGGTGCAGCGCGGGGATTGGCATGTGACCCTGGGACTCGGGGCGCTGGCGGAGTTTGTCGCGGTACCCCCAAAGGCAGTAATCCCTGTCCCGGAAGCCCTTCCGTTCCCGTCCGCGGCGCTGCTGGGTTGTGCCGTGCTGACCGGGCTGGGCGCGGTGCAGCGCACCGCCTCGGTGGTGCCCGGTGAGTCCGCCGTCGTGATTGGACTGGGCGGGGTCGGCCTGTCCGCCGTCATCGGCGCCAGGGCCGCGGGCGCGGATCCGGTGATCGCCGTCGATGTCGCGGAGCCCAAGCGGGACTTGGCCTTCGCCGCGGGCGCCTCCCACTTCCTGCTCTTCGACGAGCTGAAGTCGGTGCGCGGCTTGACCGGTGGCCGGGGCGCCGACCATGCCTTCGAGTGCGTGGGCCGCTCCGAGACGATCCAGGCGGCGTGGAGGCTGACGCGGCGCGGCGGCAAGGTGACCGTCGTCGGGATGGGCGCCAAGGACGACATGATAAGCCTTGGCGCGCTTGACATCTTCCACTCCGCGCGGACGCTGCGCTCGTCGGTCTACGGATCGTCCGATCCCGACCGTGATCTGCCCGCGCTGGCGCACGCCGTCCTGACGGGACGGTTGGACCTGTCCCCGCTCATCAGCGACACCATCACCCTTGACGACGCACCCGAGGCGTTCGCCACCCTGGGCACGGCGGCGCGGAGCATCGTGACCTTTTAATGCCTTGACGCTCTGACAAAGGCGCGGGCAGAATTCCGCGCATGGTGTGACCCAAAGCTGCCCCGTTACGCCCCCCACTGGTGGGCGCTGTCAGCCTGCACACACCATTCTGTTAGGAGAGACTCCGCCTTGAGGACCGTTGGGCTGTCCGCCGAGTCCGAGGTGCCGGTCACGCTGCGCGACCGCATCGACATGTTGAAAATGCTGAGATCCGCCGGGCGCGGGGTGGTCGTCGCCCTCGCCTCGCTGACCCTGCTGGAGGGGTTGGTCCCGGCCGCCACCGCGCTCGCGTTCGCCGCGCTCGTGGCCAACGCCGTGGAACTTGGACAAGCCGCCACTCCCCTGTTGATGTACCTGGTGATCCTGCTTGCCGGGCACGCTTTCGGCGCCGTCCGCGAACCGCTCTACTTCCTTGCCCAGACACGCATCGACGGTGACCACCGGGCCCGCGTCGCCCGGCTCACCGCCTCCAGCCCCACCATCGGCGCGCTCGAACGCGCCGATGTGCAGGCGCTGATCCACGAGTCGCGCGCCGACCCGGAGAGCTTCATCGAGGGATCGCCCGGCCCAGGTGCGCTGGAGCAGGTCAACCTGCTCGGCCGGATCCTGGCGATGGTGACCTCCGGCCTCGTCCTGGCGGCGTACGCGTGGTGGCTGATCCCGCCGCTCGTCGTCTCCGCGGCAATCGCGCAAAGGCTGTATGCGTTGGAGGGCAGGCGAGACCGGCGCGTGTGGCGCAACTCGATCGCGCCGGTCATCCGCGCCGACGTGTGGTCAGACGCTATCGTCTCGCCGGGCGAGGGCAAGGACATCCGCGTCTTCGGCCTGGGCGGCTGGGCCGTGGACCGCATCCACCGGCACGTCCGGCAGGGTTTCGATCCGATGTGGACACTTCAGCGCAGCGTTCTCGGCGGCGCGTGGCGCCCGTCGTTGCTGGTGCTCGCGCCGCTGGCGATCGCCTATGCCGCGGTCGCCTTCGACGCCGCCCGCGGCCAGACCTCGGTCGCCGTCGCCGCCGCCGTATTCGCCGCCGCCACAACGGTTTACCAGTCGCTGGCCGAGGGCCCGGCACGGACCGTCAAGACGGTCACCTGCCTGCGGGCTTTCGAGCAACTCGAGGAAAAACTGGCGGGCAAGGAGGAATCCGGCGCAGTCCGGCCGGTGCTCGGCGACACGGGAAAGGCTCCGTTGATTCGCTTTGAGGACATCATTTTTGGGTACCCCCAAAGCAGCCGCAGCATCTTGCACAAGCTGGAGTTGGAGATCCGTCCCGGCGAGCTGCTGGCCATCGTCGGGCTCAACGGTGCCGGCAAATCCACCCTCATCAAGTTGCTCGCCGGGCTTTACGATCCGGATTCCGGTCGCATCACCGCCGACGGGGTGGACGTCGCCGCGATCGGGGTGGCCGCGTGGCGTACCCGGATATCGGTGGTGTTCCAGGATTTTGTTCGCTACCACCTTTCCGTGGCGGACAATGTGGCGCTCGGAAACGCCGCCGTGCCGCGCGACGACAAGGCGCTGGAGCAGGCCGCCCGCGATGCCGGGTTGGATGCGCTGCTCGACCGGTTACCGTCGGGATGGGACACTCCCCTGGCGCGGACGCGCACCGGCGGCGTCGACCTGTCCGGCGGCCAGTGGCAGCAGGTCGTGCTCGCCCGCGCGCTGTACGCCATCCGCACCGGAGCCCGCGTGCTGGTGCTCGACGAACCGACCGCGCACCTGGATGTGCGCACCGAATTCGACGTGTTCGAACGCCTCGCCGCCAACAAAGGCGACGCCACCGTTGTCCTTATCTCCCACCGCCTTTCGACGGTCCGGCAAGCCGACCGCATCGTGCTGCTCAGCGACGGCCGCATCGCCGAGTCCGGCAGCCACGACGAGCTGACGGCGCTCGGCGGGGACTATGCGCGGATGTTCGCCATCCAGGCCGACCGCTTCCGGCGCGGCTACGACGACCGCATCGAGGAGGGTGACCTGGCATGAGGTTCCTCAAACTGCTGCTTGAACTGATGCGCCTGTCGTGGCGGGTGCATCCGTTCGTCACCGGCGCGGCCCTGGCGGTCAAGCTGGCATCGGCGGCGATGCTGCCGGTGATGGCGCTGACCCTGCGAGCGGCGATCGACGCGATCGGGCGCGGCGACCCGCGAGGGGCCGTCGCCGCCGCGCTCGTCGCGGCGGCGGCGTTCGCGTTGCACAACTACCTGAACGATCTCGACCGCGGCCTGGACAAGATGCTTGTCGACGACCTCGGCGCGATCCACCTGCGCCCACGGATCGAGCGCATGCTGGCCGGGCTGACCGGCCTCGACCATCTGGAGCGCACCGACCTGCTGGACCGGGTCACGGTGCTGCGCGGCGGCGGTTGGCGGCTTGCCGCCACCCTGTGGTGGGCGGTAGGTGCCCTGTTCTCGGCGGTGAAACTCGCCCTGCTGCTGATCCTGCTGGGTGCCGTGGTCGACCCGTGGCTGCTGCTGCTCATCGCGCTAGCCGCCGCGCCGATCTGGTTCGAGCAGCGCGGCCAGAAACTGGTCAGCGACGCCGAAATCGGGACCGCAGAGCTGTACCGGCTCCAGCGCCACCTGTTCAACCTCGCCACCGGACCGGCCGGAGGCAAGGAGATCCGGGTCTGCGGGGCCGGTGACCAGATCGCCGCGCGGCAGCGGGAAGCCTGGGGCGAGGCGATGCAACGCCGGTTCCGGGCGCGCGTGGGCGCCACGGTTTGGAAACTTGCCGGGTGGACCCTGTTCACCATCGGGTTCGGGGCGGGGTTGTGGCTTGTGGTGGCGCGGACCGCCCGCGGCGAAGGCACCGCCGGAGACCTGGTCCTGGCGATCACGGTGGCGGTGACGCTGCGAAGTGCGTTGCAGGACGTGCTTTCCGGGGTGTACCACACGCTGAGCGGGCGCGCCCTCGCCGAGCCGTACGTGTGGCTGCGCGACTATGCGGCTTCGGCCGGAGGAACCGGCCGGTTGCCCGCCCCGGCGACACTCACCAACGGCATCACCTTCGACCGGGTCACCTTCACCTACTCCGGCACGGACCGGCCCGCGCTTCACGACGTGAGCTGCCACCTGCCCGCGGGCTCGGTGGTGGCGATCGTCGGCGAGTACGGCTCGGGCAAGACCACGATGGTCAAGCTGCTCACCAAGTTCTACTCCCCCGATGCGGGCCGGATTCTCGTTGACGATGCCGACCTCGCGGAAGTGTCCACAGTAGACTGGCGGGAGCGGATGAGCGCCGCTTTCCAGGACTTCGGCCGGTTCCAGACCCGCTTCGGCGAAGCCATCGGCATCGGCGACCTGCCCCACGTCGACGACACCGAGCGCATAGCGGCAGCCGTCGCCGCGGCCAATGCCGGACAGCTCGTCGAGCGCCTGCCCGACGGCCTCGACACCCAGCTCGGCCACCGGCTCGAAGGCGTCGAACTCTCCGAGGGGCAGTGGCAGAAGACGGCGCTCGCCCGCGCCTGCATGCGCGCCGAACCCCTCCTGCTGGTCCTCGACGAGCCCACCGCATCCCTCGACGCGCCAAGCGAACACGCCATCTTCGAGCGCTACATGCGCCGGGCGCGCGGCCTCGCCAAGCGGACCGGCGCCATCACGGTCATCATCTCGCACCGCTTCTCGACCGTGACCGGCGCCGACCGGATCCTCGTGCTCGAGCGCGGGCACCTGGTAGAGCAAGGAAGCCACGACGAACTGGTCGCCGCGGCGGGCCGCTACGCCGAGCTCTACGCCATCCAGGCCGACGCCTATTCCTGATCACGGTGTCGCAGCGCGTGTAGTTCCTACGCATGGGCGCGGGTGAACCCGCCGGTCGTCTCGGCCCGGGCAGCGCCGCGACCGAAGCCCTTGTCCGGCCTCGTGTTTGGACCGGCGGCAGAGCTCGCGTGGGTTCTGCGTGAGCTTTTGCATGCCGCCGATATCTAGCCTGACCTCAACGTTCTTGGAGGCAGGTCATGGTTATTGGGAAGCGGTCGCGCGCGCTTGTCGCTGTGCTGGTTGTCATCGCTACCGGGGTGTCGGTCGGCGCGGCGGCGCCCGCCACGGCCATCGGCGAGAACATCTGGGAGGTCGAGAACGTCAACGCCACGGTGCCGGTCCACTACCGATTCGACTGGGGTGCGGCTCCGCGTGACTGCCGGCCGGTGACCGGGGACTGGGACGGCATCGGGGGCGACGCCACCGGCCTGGTCTGTCCGCATCAAGGGCAGTGGATGTGGCTCATGACCGACCGCAACGACAGCTCTCCCCCGGCGTACTGGTACTTCTGGGGCGTCACCGGCTGCCTCCCCGTCGTCGGTGACTGGGACGGCAACGGCTCCGACACACCGGGCCAGGTGTGCGCCGAGGGTACGGCGTGGCGTTGGCAAGGCGTCAACGTCCACAACGTGACCGGCCGGGTCGACACCAATGTGCTGTGGGGAACCACCGCCGGTTGCTGGCCGGTGCCGGGAGACTGGGACGGCAACCGCACACACGACCCGGGAGTGGTGTGTCCGCAGTCCTCAACCTGGCAGTGGCGGCAGAAGACCACCGGGGCGGATCGCGTTTTCGCTTGGGGCACAACGGCTGGCTGCAACCCGACCGTGGGCGACTGGGACGGCAACGGCACGGACACGCCAGGCTCGACTTGCAAGAACGGCACCGCCACACCGCAGTGGCGGCTGCACCCGGCCAACGCCGCGGCAGGAACCGACCTGGTCTTCTCCTGGGGCTACGCACATCGCACGCAGATCACCGGTGACTGGGACGGCAACGGCAGCTCTACGGTCGGCCAGTCGACGGCCAGTTCGCCGGCGGGCCTGTGGTACCTGGCCAACGGGCGCGGCAGCGACCGGATCGTGCTCTCCCGCGCGGGCTACGACTACCAGCCGACGGTCATGCGCGACGGCGTCTACCGGATGTGGTGGTGCGGCGCCGTGAACGGCGACTACATCGTTTACGGCGAGGCGTACGAACCCAGCGGGCAGTGGTGGGAGTGGTATCCGGTCTTCGGGCCGTCGCACGGCACCAACCACTTCGACAACCTGCACACCTGCGATCCGTCGGTGATCCGGGTCGGCGGCACCTACTACATGTACTACGGTGCGGCGCAGAACGCTCCCGGCGTACCCACGCAGATGGGCCTGGCGTGGAGCCAGGACGGGCTCAACTGGGGGCGGCTGGGCGACGGCTGGCCGATCCTGTCGATTGCCCGGCCGCTCAGCAGCGTCCCGTCCAACCGCCACTACGGCGTCGGCCAGCCGAGCGTGACCTATGTGGACGGTAGGTTCTACCTCATCCACACCGACTCGACGGGTTACGCCGGGGACGGCAACGGCGGCGGCCAGTACGTGCTGCGCTCCTGGGACCCGGCCTTCCGCTATGACGTGGAGACGTTGACCGCCAACGGCTTCGTCCCCCGTACGGCGACCAACCACACCACCCACTCGCTGGTGTACGGGTTCGGCGTGGACTGGGTCTACTCCGACATGTTGCAGGCCTTCATCATCGCGATGAACGGTCCGGTCGGCGGGGCGACGGTGTTCCGGTTCTTCGACAAGAGCCTGACCCGGGAGATCCGCCCGCCGATGACTTTGCCCGCCGGCTGGCGCGAGGGGCCCGGCATCATCCGCCGTCCCGATGGGCACGCGGCGCCGGGGTGGGCCTGCGGCCTGGTTCCACTGGACCTGATGCACGCCGCGGGCGGCGACCCGAACAACCCGTACAGCTGGGACTTCGCACACAACGGCGCCGACCTGATCACCGGCCAGGACTGCGATTCGTCGAACCTGCCGCAGGTGCTGGAGGGCACGAAGCTGATCGTGTCGGGCCAATCGCTGGCAACGGTTGTCGATGGCCAGCGGGTCCACTGGGGCAGCATGGCCGCCGCCACCCACTTCGCCCGCACCGAACTCAACGTCAGCCTGGAGATGCTCGGCAAGGTACCGCTCGCCGGATCGATCCATTACGGCGCACCGGTTTACGGGGCCGAGGGCCGGCCGGCGGCGTTCCTCGGCGACGGCAGGCTCTTCCCCGTGGACTGCACGTCGGCCATCACCGCCAACGGATCCTCCATCGCCATGATCTCGGTCGCGTCGTATGACGCCTACCCGAAGGGACCGGCCCTCAGATGCATACGTTGAGTTCCGCGTGACGCCGGTCTCTCGGTGAGCGCTGTTTGGGGTAACGGGGTTCGGACCCTAGGAGTAAACATGATCAAAAAGGCACTCGCCCTCGGGGCGACCGCCATCGCCCTCCTGACCGCCACCGGTGTCCCTGCCGCGGCGATCACCGACGGACAGCTCGACGGCAACCGTCACCCGTATGTCGGGCTGATGGTCGCCCAGGACAGCGCGGGCAATCCGCTGTGGCGTTGCAGCGGCACGCTGCTGTCGGCAAGGCTGTTCCTGACCGCGGGCCACTGCACCGAGGCACCCGCGGCGCACGTGGAGATCTGGTTCGCCGCCGATGTCGAGTCGGGGATCCCCGGCAACGGGTACCCGAACAACGGCGATGTGGGTGGCACACCGTTCACCCACCCGAGCTACAACCCCAACGCCTTCTTCCTATTCGACCTCGGCGCGGTCGTGCTCGACACGCCGGTGCAGATGAGCAGGTACGGGACGCTTCCGCAACTGGACGTCCTGGACCGGATGGCCACGCAGCGCGGCCAGCAGGACGTGTCGTTCACCGCGGTCGGCTACGGCTTGCAGAAGTCGTTCCCCGACT
>DASUXL010000152.1:0-9716 GCA_036377915.1 Candidatus Limnocylindrales bacterium | reverse complement strand
CCACCATCACCGTGCAGCCAGTCGACGAACGTCGATGACACCGTCGCCGCCGTGTCGATGATCTCCAGCAGCAGGGCGTCGTGGATGCCTGCGCCCAGCGGAATTTGCCATTCCGCGTAGAGCGGCAGCTGGCCGCGCTCGGTGGGATCGCCGACATACGCCTTGGCGAAGCGGCGGGAGTGGTTCCACTCGTTGACCGCGCGGTAGGCGAGCTCGGAAAGCTCCGGCGGGACGGTCGCGTGCGGCCTGGTGCGGATCACCAGGATCTCGTCGTCCGGCCCCTCGATGGCGAACAGCAGAGCGTGCCGCTCCCACAGAGCGAGCAGGCTCGAGTCGCCGTCCGAGAGGTGGCGCACGTCAAGCAGGTCGAGCGTGGCGCTGACCCGCCTCAGGGTCACCGGTGGGTTGATGTCTGTGATGAGCGTCGGCGCCGGCGGTAGTGAGTCCAACATGGACAGATCGTCTGGACAATGCATTGAATCCCGTTGCGATGGAATAGCCCGCTCGCGGATTGTCTCCCTGGGTTCCGGTTGATCGGACCACCGCCA
Source organism: Candidatus Limnocylindrales bacterium (assembly GCA_036377915.1). Lineage (GTDB taxonomy): Bacteria > Actinomycetota > Actinomycetes > Mycobacteriales > Micromonosporaceae > Allorhizocola. The sequence goes on along the minus strand of DASUXL010000152.1, from coordinate 9,168 downwards.
CGACCACCAAGCCATCGTCCACGCCCCCTTCTCCAGCGTATGGAAAGGTCCCCTCCCCCGTGAATCGATGCTGAGGGTGGAGGATGCTCTATGGAGCGATCCGCCTACCCTCAGTAGATCCCGAGGCGTGAGGCTACCCGTACAGCCCCACGTTCGTCAGCCCCTTACCGCGAGTCCCAAACCAAACGGCCCATCCCTATTGGCCGTTCGGCCGATAGTTAACGTAGAGGACGCACTGCGAGTGGGGGTGAGGTGCGGTGCCAAGCCGAACCGGTTGTAGAGCCGAGCCCCGTCCAAGGCCCGGCTACTAGGACGTCTACGTTATCGCCTTCCAGCAGGCCCATGCGAACGATCGCCTGTACCAAACGCTGTGACACTGCGAACTCGGAGCCATCCACATCCGAGCGCCCGCTGATCACCACGTGGTCGAGCAGCGCATCGCGGATCACCCGCTGCCCCACCGCCCGGCCACGCAAACCGCCCGAGTTGACTTCGCGCAGTGTCTGCGCCGCCGCCGCGGCCGCGCTCTTGATCACCGAGGCGGGTACCACCTCCACGACTTGCTCGTGGCCCTTTCCAAATGGCGGAAGAGAAGTGCGCCAATCGGTGTCGGGCCGCCGCTCCAGGGACGTGGCGGAGATCACGTAATCGCCGGCGGTGTCAAAAGGAATCCGCACCAGCACATCCCACGGCAGGCGACCCCAGGCCCACCCGTCCTTGAGCCGGATCAGCGCCGCCGGGTCGAACCGCGCCAGCCGGGCCGCGAATCGCTCGAGGCGCGGGCTCAGGCGATCAGCCACGGCTTGAGGAAGTCGTGCTCTGGCGTGGAGAGCCGCCGCGGCCGCTGCTTGACAATGTCATAGGGCACGAGCACCGAGCGGGCCCGGCTGGCGAGCAACTCACCGTCATAGAGCTCATAGGAGACGGTAAACCGGGACGGGCGCAGCTCCGAGACCCACAGCTCGATGCGCACGGGATCGCCGTAGTCCACCGGCCGAAGGTAATCCACCTCGTGCCGGGAAACCACGACGCCCTCTTCGAAAGAGGTCAACCCCGCCTCGCGCGCCCCGACGAACATCATCGCCACGCGCGCCTCCTCATACAGGGTGAGGACGCGCGCGTTGTTGACGTGGCCGTAGGCGTCCAAATCGGACCATCGGAGGTGGCAGTGGTACGTGAAGCGCATCTGCGTCAGTCGCGAGTCAGCTTGCGGTGGGTCACGCGGTGCGGGCGGGCCGCCTCGACACCCAACCGTTCGACCTTGTTCTTCTCGTACGCGTCGAAGTTGCCCTCGAACCAGAACCACTTCGCCTCGTTCTCGTCGTCGCCCTCCCACGCGAGGATGTGGGTGGCGACCCGGTCGAGGAACATCCGGTCGTGCGAGATGACCACGGCGCAGCCGGGGAACTCCAGCAGCGCATTCTCCAAACTGGACAGTGTCTCCACGTCGAGGTCGTTGGTCGGCTCGTCGAGCAGCAGCACGTTGCCGCCCTCCTTGAGGGTCAGCGCCAGGTTGAGCCGGTTGCGCTCGCCACCCGACATCACGTTGACCGGCTTCTGCTGGTCCGGCCCTTTGAACCCGAACGCGGCGATGTAGGCCCGCGACGGCATCTCCACCCTGCCGACCATCAGGAAGTCGAGCCCGTCGGAGACGGTCTCCCAGATGGTCTTGCTGGTGTCGAGCCCAGCCCGCGCCTGGTCCACATAGGACAGGCTGACCGTCTCGCCGACGCGGACCTCGCCCGAGTCCGGCTTCTCCAACCCCACAATCGTCTTGAACAGGGTGGTCTTGCCCACCCCGTTGGGGCCGATGATGCCGACGATGCCGTTGCGCGGCAAAGAAAATGAAAGATCCTCGATGAGTACCCGATCCCCGAAGCCCTTCGTCAGGTTCTTCGCCTCGATCACGGTGCTGCCCAGCCTCGGCCCCGGCGGGATCTGGATCTCCTCGAAGTCGAGCTTGCGCGTCTTTTCCGCCTCGGCGGCCATCTCCTCGTAGCGGTCCAGCCGCGCCCGGGACTTGGTCTGCCGCGCCTTGGCATTGGAGCGCACCCACTCCAGCTCGTCGGAGAGGCGCTTTTTCATCTTGGCGTCCTTGCGGCCCTCCACCGCGAGCCGAGCCGCCTTCTTCTCCAGATACGTCGAGTAGTTGCCCTCGTACGGGAAGGTGCGGCCGCGGTCAAGCTCCAGGATCCACTGGGCGACATTGTCGAGGAAGTACCGGTCGTGGGTGATCGCGATCACCGTCCCCGGATAATTGGCCAGATGCTGCTCCAGCCACAGCACGCTCTCCGCGTCGAGGTGGTTGGTGGGCTCGTCGAGCAGCAGCAGGTCGGGCTGCTCGAGCAGCAGCTTGCACAGCGCGACCCGGCGCTTCTCCCCACCGGAGAGCGGGGCGACGGGGGCGTCGCCGGGCGGGCAGCGCAGGGCGTCCATCGCCTGCTCAAGCTTCGAGTCAAGATCCCAGGCGTCGGCGTGGTCGAGCTCCTCCTGCAGCCGGCCCATCTCATCCATCAGGGCGTCGGAGTAGTCGGTCGCCATCAGCTCGGCGATCTCATTGAACCGGGCGAGCTTGGCCTTGGTGTCGTGCACGGCCAGCTCGATGTTCTCCAGGACGGTCTTGGACTCGTCGAGCTTTGGCTCCTGAGCGACCATGCCCACCGTGAACCCGGGCATGAGACGTGCCTCACCATTGCTGGGCTGGTCCACCCCCGCCATGATCCGCAGCAGGCTGGACTTGCCGGCGCCGTTGGGTCCGACAACACCGATCTTGGCGCCGGGCAGGAAGTGCAGCGTTACGTTATCGAGCACCACCTTGTCGCCGTGTGCCTTGCGTGCCTTTTCGAGCGTGTAGATGTACTGAGCCACGCACCAATCTTTCCAGCCCTTCGCGAGCACCCTCCACGCAGGTCCGCCCGGGGGCGTTTGCCCGGCAATCGCCCCGAACCCGCCCACTTGACGGCGACTGCCAGGCAACGGTCGCGATGGTCACCCGGCCCGTTAACCCGGGCACAAACAACGCTCAGTAATCTCAAAGGATGGCGGAAGATCGTCCGTTCGGCGGATACGGAAGCATCGGTGGAAACGGAGGCGAGGCTGTCTTGGCCAGCAAAAGCCCGTTCGTGGTGGTGGCGAACAGACTGCCCGTGGATGAGGTCGCCGATGACCAGCCGGCCGCGCGCAGCGGCGGTGGTCGCCGATGGCGACCTAGCCCAGGAGGCCTGGTCACGGCCCTTCACCCGGTGCTCGTCGAGCACAAGGGGACGTGGGTCGGCTGGTCCGGGTCGGCGGGCGACGCCCCGTCACCGTTCGAGTTCGACGGCATACAGCTCGTGCCGATGGCCCTGAGCGCCGAGGAGGTGGGGCGGTACTACGAAGGCCAGTCCAACTCGACGATCTGGCCGCTGTACCACGACGCGGTGGAGCCGCCCGTCTTCCGCCGGCGCTGGCGCGACACCTACCGGGAGGTCAACCGGCGCTACGCGGAGGCCGCCGCGGCGGTGGCCGCTCCCAAGGCGACCGTCTGGGTACAGGACTACCAGCTGCAGCTGGTCCCCGCGATGCTGCGGGAGCTGCGCCCGGACCTTAGGATCGGTTTCTTCCTGCACATCCCGTTCCCGCCGATCGAGCTGTTCATGCAGCAGCCGGGGCGGACCGAGGTGCTGCGCGGGCTGCTCGGCGCCGACCTGGTCGGCTTCCAGCAGCGACTCGCGGCACAGAACTTTGTCAGACTTGCGCGGCACCTTCTTGGTACCCCCTATTCGGGAAACACCCTCGAATACGAGGGCCGCAAGGTGAAGGCCGAGGCCTTCCCGATCTCGATCGATGTAGGTGAGATGCAGCGCTTGGCCGACAACCCGCTCGTGCGCCAGCGCGCCGAGCAGATCCGCGCCGAGCTGGGCTCTCCGAAAACGGTCATATTAGGAGTGGATCGCCTCGACTATACGAAGGGGATTGAACACCGACTGAAGGCTTTTCGTGAGCTTCTGTCGAATGGCAAGCTTTCAGTGCCAGAGACCGTCATGGTTCAGGTGGCAACGCCGAGCCGCGAACGGGTCGAGCACTACCAGGCCTTGAGGGTCAAAGTGGAGCGTGAGGTGGGCCGCATCAACGGGGACTTCGGGAGGGTCGGCGTGCCTGCGGTCCATTACCTTCATCAGTCGTACAGTCGTAGCGAGTTGGCCGCGCTGTACTGCGCGGCCGATGTGATGATGGTGACCCCATTGCGAGACGGCATGAACCTGGTGGCTAAGGAGTACGTCGCCGCGCGCGCCGACCACGGCGGCGCGCTCGTGCTCAGCGAGTTCGCGGGCGCGGCTGGTGAGCTGCGTCAGGCGTTCCTGTGTAACCCGCACGACCTCGACGGGGTCAAGGAGGCACTGATGCGAGCCGTGACCGTCGACCCGGCCGAGGCCCGCCGGCGAATGGGCATCATGCAGCGGCATCTGCGTCGTCACGACGTCGCCGCGTGGGCTTCTGACTTCCTGCGTTCATTAGGGGATCTGGATGACGACTGATGTGGATCGCGACGGCTTCGAGCCGGCCATGCGTGCTGCCATCACGCAAGTGGCGCGCACCCCACAACTTCTGATCGCTTGCGATTACGACGGCACGCTGGCCCCCATCGTCGAGGACCCGTCGGCCGCCGCCCCCCTGCCTGAGGCGGTGGCGGCGCTGCGCTCGCTCGCCACGCTGCCGCAGACGACGGTCGCCGTCGTCTCGGGCCGGGCGCTTCGTGATCTCGCGGCGTTGTCTCGGTTACCCAGCGAGGTCCATCTCGTGGGAAGCCACGGTTCCGAGTTCGACGTCGGGTTCGTCACCCGGCTGGAGCCCCACCTGGTGAGCCTGCGCAGCAAGCTGCTCGGCGTGCTGGAGGCGCTGACCAGGGATCACCCGGGCGTAAAGCTGGAGGCAAAGCCGGCCTCGATCGCGGTGCACACCCGCACCGCGTCCGAGGACGTCACCGACTCCATCATGGACAAGGTCCGCACCGGACCGGCGCAGTGGCCCGACGTGCACACCACCGAGGGCAAAGAGGTCATCGAGCTTTCGGTGCTGGCGCGGCACAAGGGCACGGCGATCGAGGAGCTGCGCCGCCAGGTGTCGGCGGGTGCGGTGCTGTTCATCGGCGACGACGTCACCGACGAGAACGCGTTCAAGACGTTGTCCGGCAAGGACATCGGCATCAAGGTCGGGCCGGGTGAGACGGTCGCCGAGTACAGGGTGGCCGATCCGCTTCAGGCCGTGCGGGTGCTGGCGCTGCTGCTGGAGACGAGACGCAACTGGCTTTTCGGTGAGCGAGCGGTTCCCATCGAGCGCCACGCCATGCTCGCCGACGGCAAGACTGTCGCGCTCGTCACCCCGGATGCCCGGCTCAGCTGGCTGTGCCACCCGCGTGCGGACTCAGCGGCGATCTTCGCCGATCTGCTGGGCGGGGTACCCGCCGGGCACTTCACGGTCGCCCCGCAGCGCGGCGGTCATCCGCTCGGCCAGCGCTACAGGGGCGGCACCATGACGGTGGAGACCCGCTGGAGCGGGCTGACCGTCACCGACTGGCTCGACGGCGACCACATGCTGCGCCGGCTGACCGGGCACGCCGTGGCCGTGGTGGAGTTCGCGCCGCGCCCCGAGTTCGGGCAGGTGCCCGTGCGGCTGCAAGAACTTGGCGACGGCCTGCTCGTGCTGGGGACCAGCGACCACTTCTGCCTCTACGCCAAGGGTGTGGTGTGGGATGTGGTCAACGACGGCGGGCACGACGTGGCGCGGGCGGTCATCGACCTGTCGTCGATGGGCGGTGAGGTACTGCTCGATCTGCGCATGCGCAGCCAGGACCTGACCGCGCACGCGCTGGCGGCCTCGGAGCGGCTGGAGCGGGCGGAGCGCCCGTGGAAGGACTGGAGCCAGATCCTGGCCCTGCCGGCGGTGGAGCCGGATCTGGTGATGCGAAGCGCGCTCACGCTCAAGGGCCTGTGTCACGTGGAGGGCGGTGGCGTGCTCGCGGCGGCGACCACCTCGCTGCCGGAGACCCTGGGCGGCATCAGGAACTGGGACTACAGGTTCTGCTGGCTGCGCGACGGGGCGATGACGGTCAAGGCCTTGGTGGACCTGGGTTCGCTGACCGAGGCGGAGGCGTTCCTGCGCTGGGTCGGGGTGTGCGTCGAGCGCACGGGCGGGCACCCGGAGCGGCTGCACCCTCTGTACACAGTGGACGGTTACGAGCTCGGGCCGGAGGCGGTCATCGAGAACCTGCCCGGCTACGCCGGGTCGCGGCCGGTCCGCGTGGGCAACGCCGCCAACAAGCAGTTGCAGCTCGACGTGTTCGGTCCGGTCGCCGACGTGCTGATGGCCGTGGCCGACAAGCGCGGCAAGGTCAAGTATGACGAGTGGCGGGTGCTGGAGGCGATGGTGCACGCCGTCGCGCAGCGCTGGCACGAGCCGGACCACGGCCTGTGGGAGGCGCGCCTGCCGCCGCGGCATCACGTGTACTCCAAGGTGATGTGCTGGATGACGGTGGACCGGGCCATCAAGATCCTGACCCGGCACACCAGTGACACCAGCCCGGAGTGGGAGGCGCTGCGCGACCGCATCGCCGAGAACGTGCTCAGCCAGGGCTGGCACGACGGCACCGAGGCGTACACGGTGGCGTATGGCTCGCCCGAGATGGACGCGTCGTCGCTGTGGATCGGGCTGTCCGGGCTGCTCGCCGACGACGACCCGCGGTTCCTGTCCACGGTGCTCGCGGTCGAGGCCGAGTTGCGTTCCGGTCCAACGGTTTACCGGTACAAGTGGGACGACGGCATGCCGGGCAAGGAGGGCGGCTTCCACGTCTGCACCGCGTGGCTGATCGAGGCGTACCTGCGCACCGGCCGGCGCGCCGACGCCGAGGAGCTGTTCGAGCAGCTGCTGGCGACGGCGGGGCCGACCGGGCTGCTGCCCGAGCAGTACGACCCTGATCTGGAGCGCGGTCTGGGCAATCACCCGCAGGCGTACTCGCATCTGGGCTTAATTCGCTGTGCTCAGCTGCTGTCGGGCAAGTAGCGTGACGCCGGTGGAGATACGTGAATCCGTAGTCGAGGACGTCGCTCTCGTCGACCCGATCCGCCGGGCGGTCTTTCCGTGGCACTGCGCGAGCGTGGCGACGCAGGAGAACTGGTTCCGCAACAACCCGCCCGAGGGCAAGCCGCTGCGCCTCAGTGCGCTCGTCGACGACCGGCTGGTGGCCTTCGGCGCCGCCAACCTCAACGTGATGGCGGCCAACCCGGGCGAGGGCATGCTGTATCTCGTCGTGGATCCCTCCTTCCGCGGGCGCGGCATCGCCAAGGCTCTGTTTGACCGGCTGATCGAGCATGCGCGCGAGATCGGCGCCTATCGCGTGCAGTCGTATGCGTACGACGAGCCGCAGACGCTGGAGTGGGCGGTCCGGCAGGGTTACGAGGCCGGCGCGAGCGAGCGCTGGTCGATGGTCGACCCGCGCGCCCTGCCGCCGATGCCGGACATCCCGCCCGGTGTCGAGATCGTCAGCCAGGAGCTGCTGGGTCCGGAGAAGGCGCACGCCGTGGACGTCGAGGCGTTCCTCGACGAGCCGGGCGACGTGCCCAACGCCGGCATGCCCTACGAGATGTACCTCAACCACATCTGGAATGCGCCCGACTTCGACCGCGAGGTCAGCGTGGCGGCGATGGTCGACGGCATCCCGGTGGCGACCACCAACCTCGAGGTCAACCGCCTGACGGGCAGGGCGATGTCGTCCGGGACGAGCACGCTGCCGCAGTATCGCGGGCGGGGCCTTGCCAAGCTGATGAAGTCGGTGTCGCTGCGGCGGGCGGCCGAAAAGGGTGTGACAGGGGCGTATACGTGCAACGACTACACCAACGCCCCGATGCTCGCCATCAACGACTGGCTGGGTTACAAGGTGATCGGCGGCACTCGTTCGATGCTCAAGACGCTTGAAACCTCCCCGATCACGACCACCGAGGGCGGCCTGAACCGTTGAGCAAGCTCGGGCAGCCCGTCGAGGGTGGCCCGGGCCACGGTTTGGAAATCTGTTGTCCCTTCCTGGATTACTGCTGCGGGGGTACCGGGTGGGCGCCCGCCTTTCAGGAGACGCTGGACGATCGCGGGCAGTTGGCGCAGGCCCATCAGGATCACGACGGTCCCGCGGAGCCTCGCCAGGGCGTCCCAGTCGACGAGCGAGGCCGGGTCGTCCGGGGCCAAGTGTCCACTCACGACGGTGAACTCATGCGCCACCCCGCGGTGCGTGACCGGGATTCCGGCGCCCGCGGGCACCGCGATCGCGCTCGTGACCCCGGGCACGACAAGCACCTCGACCCCCGCCTCGGCGCAGGCCAGGGCCTCTTCGCCGCCGCGCCCGAACACGTACGGGTCGCCGCCTTTGAGCCGGACGACGAACCTGCCCTGCTTCGCCCGGTCCACCAGCAGCTTGTTGATCTCCTCCTGCTGGGCGGCCGGGCCGTAGGGCAGTTTCGCCACGTCGATCAGCTCGACCTCGGGGCGCAGTTCGTCGAGCAGCAGGCCCGGCGCGAGCCGGTCGGCCACGACGACATCGGCCTCGGCGAGCAGCCTTCTCCCCTTCACGGTGATGAGTTCCGGGTCCCCCGGGCCGCCGCCGACGAGCGCCACCATCCCCTTGTGGGACTCGGCAGTCACCGGCGTCTCTTGCAGGCTTTGCGCAATGCGGTCCCTGACCGCCACCGCCCGCTTCGGGTCGCCGCCCGCGAGGACGGCCACGGTCACCGGCCCGTGCCTTGTCACCGCCGGGGTCCAGGCGCTCGCGGCGTGGCGGTCGTCGGCGCGCACGCAGAAGATGCGGCGCCGCTCGCACAGCCTTGAGATCTCATCCGCCGCGTCATGATCGTCGATGGCCACCTGCACCAGCCAGGCGCCATCGAGGTCCCCGTCCCGGAACTCCCGGTCGGTCCACATTAGACGCCCAAGGTCGGCGAGCCCGCGCAGCGCCGGTGTAATGCTTGGCGCCACGAGCGTTACCTGTGCCCCGGCGGCAAGTAGCGCGGGCACGCGCCGGGTCGCCACCGTCCCGCCGCCGACGACGAGCACGCTGCGCCCGTCGAGCCGCAGCGCCAGCGGATACAGCTCCCCCCTCCGCTCACCGCTCATGCCGCTCTCCCCCACTCGGGCCCCCCACCCCCC